>NZ_QDKJ01000015.1:0-132478 GCF_003115815.1 Brenneria roseae subsp. americana
TAATAAAAGTAAATACTTTTTCATCGTCTTATCCTTTATGTGTAGGGTTGGATCAAGTACGTCATTACGCTAAAAAAGACATTCTCTGATAAATAATGTTTTTACGGTTCCAGGTATAGGTAATATGAATGTTTTCCCGCTCGGCAATAATGGCAGGGTAGGAAAACTCGCCGTTTTCACTTTCTAAATCACTGTGTTTTTCCCAGGTGAGGCCGTTATCTGTCGAATAAGCCACCGATAAGGGGTAGCGCCGGTTCCAGTTACCCGGTATCGGGTTATAGACCAGCACCAGCTTTCCTTCGCCTAAATGCACAACATCAATGCCGCTGTTATTATTCGGTAATTCAGTAGGATAAGCGTCCGTCCAACTTTGACCGAAATCCATTGAGTCACTACGGTAGATGCGGCCACGCGTACTGCGCATCAGAAGATGAATCCGTCCGGGGGACGATTCCCACGCGGTTGGCTGAATCACACCATCCCACTGGAACACGCGGGATAAATCATTTTCCCATAGCGCGTCCTGTTGTAAACCTTGCCACAGCTGGTCTTGAGTACCGTCTGTTGGCGCCTGATGCACCAGAGGTATGGCGACGGACCGCCAATGCTTCCCGTCGTCCGTGATATCAACGAAAGCGTCCCAGTAACGATCGTCTTCGACAGAGGACGGCGCCAGCCATTGACCATTGGACATCACCAGCAATTTGTTTTTCACCGGGCCGCGAGGCCGGAGATCGCCATCAACCAGCGGTTGCGGAGATGACCAGCTTGCGCCGTCGTCGTCAGAGGTCACAACCCGGGTCGTCCAGTGGTGTACATCAGGGCCGACCTTATAGAACAACCAGATGCGGCCATCCTGCCGGTGTAGTACCGGGTTCCAGTGTGCCAGATTGTCCTGTGCGACGACACGCTGGGGAGCGGACCACCCCTCCCGTTGACGTCGCGACATCCAGATGGCCGTATCACCGCTTCCCTCTTTGTGCCCGGCAAACCAGGCGGCCAGTAGTTGGCTATCCGGTAACGCAATCAGCGTGGATGCATGGCAGTTACCGAAATAGCGATGATCGACCGGCATCAGATTTTCTCGTCGTTCACTTGTTAATCTCATGCGTTTAACCCGTTATGACAGCGTTAGATTCTGCTGGAGCGATTCCCCAAGGCGCATCATGCTGTTTATGGCCTCAGGGAAAAAACCAGCGCTATAGGCGGCGCTATTGCGCACCCGGCAAACATGCGTCGTGAAATTACCGTACTGTTGCTGAAAGAATTTCGCGCAGGCCGGATAATCCAAATGTTCGACTAATGCTGCGGTCGACAGATAATCGGATAACGACTGTGCTTTTTGTGGCTGGCTGCGCCAGTTTTCGTATAGCCACACATATAGCTGCGGATGGAAGTTTGCCATGACGCCGCTGTAGGCCTGGCATCCGGCCTGGAACGATGCCAGCAGCGTCTGGCTGTTGGCGTTGGCCAAATGCAAGCGGCTGCCTTGTGCGAGTTGCAACCGGCGTTGAATGGTCGGCAAGTCGCAGCAGGTGTCTTTGATAAAGGTGTAGCGTTGGCTTGCGGCACACCAGGCGACGATTTCATCAGACAGCAGGCGCTTATACGGATAAGGGCATTCATAGATGCCCAAATCAACTCGTGCCGGCAACTGCGCGGTAAGCTGCTGTAGCGATAGCAGAGCCTGTTGATCCGACTCGCCGGCCAGAGCAAGACGGTTGCTGATCAGAATCAATCCATCAACCCCGGTTTCAGCCATGGCGTTGAGCTGTTCGACCTGTTGGCTCACGCCACACGCGGTATGCCCTGACGCGACCACCGGCACTCTTCCGTCCACCTGCCGGACGATAAAGCTAACCAGTTCCTGTGTTTCCTTATCGCTGAGGAAAAACATTTCACTGGACTGACATGCGGCGAATAGCCCATGCACGCCAGATGCCAGGTACCATTCCACCAGACGTTCGAGCGAGTCGTAATCGATTTCCCGTTGCGCATTAAAAGGGGTCAGCATCACCGGCCAGACGCCCACGTACTTTTGCTGTTCATTTAGCGAGTGTTCATGTGGACTGGACATTATTCTGCCTCGATGAGTGTAGTGTAAGCATCACCGGCCAGACGGACCCGGATGTTCTGTGTCAGTGCCTGTGCGACAAAGGCTTTGAGTACTTCGGGCAACGCGGCTTCTGCGACGTAGGCGATGGTCAGGTGATTACTCTGATGCCCTGCCATCAAATCGTCACGGGTGACGCCATCCAGCACGGCGTTCAGCAGCGGCCATTCATAATTTGTCGCGCGGCGCCGACGTTCAAATTCCGCTTCCGGCAGTTCGACGCCGGTTCCCGTACCGATATGCATAATGACTTGCGTACCTTCGTAATGCGCCCGCGCCCAGATAAAGCGTCCTGCTTTCCCTTGACCGGCAATGGTTGAACCGCCATAAGGGAAAAACATCGCAGGTTGACGATATCCGGTGGCGCCGGCAATGCCGTTTTTCAGATGGGCAAATGGCACCGCGCCGGAAATTTCCAAATCCCAATAGAAGGTTCCCTGGTATTCACTACCCCAGCGAATATCATGCAACGTGGTTTCGGCCGGCTGTCCCAGCGCCTGTAATAACTGGCACAGCATAACCTGCGGGATGGCGCTGCCCATATCGACTTCGTTAATACAAGGAATTGCGCGATCAGGCCAGATAATCTCGCCATTTTCATCGGGAATGGGGAAGCGCTCCGCATTTCCGATCGCGCCTTCGGCAAAATCAGAGGCGGCGCAGCAATCTTTTAATCCCTGCTGGTATTGAACGCCGACAGCGCTTAAGCCAAAACGTTTCACAAAACGCGCCATCGCGATCATCATGGCGCATTGTTCCAGCACTTGTTCCCGGGTTAAATGCTGACGACCGTCATCACCAAACTGGAATTGCATGCCTCGTTGTTCGTACCATTGCAGGCACGCTTCTCGTAACGAAAGGGGGACTTTTGCCATCTCAACCAGCAGAGCCGATTGCGACAGCGACTCAATCGGGATTCCCGTATTGATCATGGCCTGCTGCGGAAAGACACCATTAATCATCCCCATACAAAAGGTATCAAACAGTCCGACAATGGCTTTATGTTGCAAAATATACTGACCGACCTGTCTGCCGATTTTCCCGGCATCGCTGGACATCACTTCATGCGTCGGCGGGATATCGCGCAGATAGTGGGTTTTATGATTTAAGGCGCCATCGCGCAGCCACGTATTCAAACCCTGTAAAAAAGGCTCATCTTCAAAGCTCTCGGACCACAAGCGGGAAAACGGACGACCCAGGCTGGTCAGACAGCCCGCCATGCACAGCATGCCGACCAAACCCGGCCAGGTTCCATCGAAATTGGCCAGTAACAGGATGGGGCCGCGATGGTGCACCAGTGATGGCGCAATATGGTGGGAATACTGCCAGGCGGTCAGCAGAACAATCACCGGCGCATCGGGATGAATCGCCGCAAATAAATCACTGCCTTCTTTCTGGCTGCTGATAAAACCATGTCCGCGTTGCTTATCAATGGCATGGGCCCGTTTCATCTGGTATCCGAGTTTTGCCAGCGCAGTCTGTAAGCGGGTTTCAAATTGCTGTTGCGTGGGCCAACAGGTGATATTTGCCGGTTCGCGTAAATCCGCGTTAGTGACCAGCAGAACTTCGTTCTGGGCGGTCGTAATCGGTGCCGGAGACGGCGGAAGCGTCAGTTTCAGCATGTTTTTCTCCTGGTTTGAAATGAGTGTTCATACCCTGTTTGAGGGATATCAAAATGGCGTTCGCATCTGTTGTTGCGCAAACAGGACGTCCTGATACATCTGAAGATAGACGCGGTATTTTGCGTCGTGGAAATTTCGTTGTGTCTTATCTGCTTTTATGATTTTTCCCTGGTGTACCAATGCGGCTGCGGCCTCAGGCAATGACTCATATTTGCCGCAGGCGACGGCCCCGAGTAACGCGGCGCCTAAGGTTACGGCGTCGTCCTCGCTGACCTGATGAATGTCACAGCCGGTAATGTCGGCGTACTCGCGCAGCCATAAAGGATTTTTGGTGGCGCCGCCGCATAGCACCAGTCGGTTAATGTGATGGCCTGCTTCACTGAGGCTATCGATAATGTGACGGGTACCATAGGCGATTGCCTGAAGCGTGGCGAGATAAAGCCGGGCGAGCGAGTCGGGGCCTTGTTCCAATGTCAGGCCGAAAACCGCGCCGCGTGCGTGGGGGTTGGCCCGCGGCGAACGATTGCCATGATGATCGGCCAGTACATGTAAATGCTGTGTGGGATAGGGCTCCCGCTGTTCAAGCGAATCAACCCATTGATTCAGCAGCGCATAAGGGCTGCACTGTTGTTTCTCGGATTCCTGCTGCAAGAGCAGCCAGCAGCTATGCTGACGCAATGTCCAGTCAACCAGCGCGCCCGCCGCACTTTGCCCGCCTTCGTTCAGCCACCATTGCGGCAACATGGCGCTCCAGTAGGGGCCCCATACTCCCGGCACCATGACGGGATCACGGCTCACCAGCATATGGCAGTTGGACGTTCCGCTAATCAGCGCCAGACTACCCTGTGGCTGCTGGCCGATCAGCGCTAATCCGCCCGCGTGGGCATCGATAATGCCGCTGGCAACCACGACCTGTGACGTCAGCCCGCACTGACGGGCAACCTGCGCCTGAAGGTGGCCGGCTTTTTCACCGAGGTTGAGAATGCGGGTAGGAATTTTAGCGGGGAGATCGGCCAGATCAATCGCGTTGAGCAGAGGGGTACTGAAGCGGTTCTCGTGTGCCAGATAGTTCCATTTGCATGTCAGCGTACACACGCTGGCCACATCGGCTCCCGTCGCTTTCCACACCAGATAATCAGCCAGATCGAATAAGCGCCATGCCTGTTGATAACGTTCCGGAAAGTGCCGCTTAAGCCACATGATTTTTGGCAGTTCCATCTCAATGCTGACCTCGCCGCCGACATAGCGCAGCGCGTCATCGCCGGTCGCATTGATCGCGGCGGTTTCGGCATCTGCCCGATGATCCATCCACATGATGATGTCGTGTTCAGCTTCACCTTGTTCTGAAACCGAGATGGCATCGCCGTTCTGGCCGACGACCACCAGTGAACAGGTCGCGTCAAACCCGATGGACCGAATTTGCTCCGGCGCGACGCCGGATAACGTCACGGCTTCTTTTATCGTGTTACAGACGGCCTGCCAGATTTCGACGGACGATTGTTCCACCACATTGACTCGCGGATGGAACTGGTTTATCGGGCGTACCGCAAAGGCAAGACGCTGGCCATTGTGGTCAAAAACACCGGATCTGACACTGGCCGAACCAACATCTACGCCAATAAAACAATCATCTCTCATCGCTTTATCTCTTTTGCTAACTCGAGTTAGCAATCTATTTTAAGCAAGGGAAAGAGACAATGGGTTTAGGTTGGATTTGTGAACTGGATCGATGTTCAAAAAACAATCAATTGAAATAACAAAGATTTAACATTGTCTGTTCTGAGTGCAGGGAACGGGCGTCAGGGGGAGTGGGATCGTCAGCTCATTTTACGCAGTAGCCGGTCTGTAACTTAACGTCAATCGGATACCTGTCGTTTATGTGACAGAAACTTCATTCTGGTAAAAATCCAATACTTTCATCATAGCCACAAATGAAATCTTGACGGCTGTCGCAAAAAAAAAGTGGAAATGTGATTTAATGAAATTATGTTTTATTATTAAAGGTATAATGTTTCTTTTTATTGCATTTTGCAATTAAAAAAGTGAGGTTGGATGAAGAGAATTTATTAATAATCAGTCTGAAAAATAAAAACAGCATTGCTGGCTTTGTGGCTTTTTTACCACGGGTATGTTAATGCCGATTTAAATTAGGCTATTGGATTGATTTTTTCATCAGGAAGTCGTTGGAATATTTATGTAAAAATATGCGGTTGGCTATCGCAGGGCTTTTGTTGGGCTTTTTTTGATTTACATATTAATAATTAAGCACTTGGGGAATGGAATGTTTACAGCAGTAATGGGCTCGGCCGGATTACGCACCCGTGCGGTATTTTTGCCTTTTCAGGACTATGGTTATTGGCTGAATAAGATAGTGACGCGAAGATAAAAGACGCGACCCTTTTATTGACAGGGAAAAGACATGCTTTTTTACCTTGGTTCTATATGAATAAGTAATATTTATAAATATATAGCGCTAATTAAAATGCTATCGGCGGTCAAAGCCAATGACCGGATAAATCATTTTTTTACGTGTAAGATTAAAGAATAAAGGAAATGATTATATGACTTATTTTTTACCTCGCTCCAGAATGACGCTTGGTGCTGCACTGGTATTAAGTGGTTTATTGGCAGGATGCACGGATAGCGATGCTACTCAGGATACGACGGTAGACCGTTCGGCCGCGCCGCAAAATGTGAAGATTCCCTCTCTGGCGTATGATGATAGCAGCGTGGTGCTGGCCTGGGAAAAACCGGCCCAGGCACCATCCAGTATCAAGGATTATCATGTCTACATGAATGGGCAATTGCTGGGTGGAACGATCGATAACCAGAATATCCATTCACCGGCAAAGCCTTATATCGATAATTTTTATCGTGCCATCGACACGGCGGGGTGGCATACCCGCGTCAGTTTCCATAACTTTAAGGTAACGGGGCTATCGCCGGACACTGAATACCGGTTTACCGTGCGTACGGTTTATGATGATGGTACAGAATCGGTCGATAGCGAAACCATCGTGCAGAAAACCACCGCCGTGCCTCAGACGCTGAATGTGACCAATTACGGAGCCAAAGGCGACGGCGTCACTAACGATACGCTGGCGATTCAGAAAGCGATTGATGACTGTACGATAGCGACTTACCCGCAGGGATGTAAGGTGGTGGTCGAAGGCGGCGAGTTTAAGACTGGCGCGTTATTTCTGCACAGCAATATGACTTTTGAAGTGGCTGAAGGCGCGACGCTGCGCGGTTCGGAAAACGGCGATGATTATCCGCTGGCGCGCGGTTATTACCTCTATCCCTACACCAATCCACCGTTGCCAAAACGTCCGCCTTCACTGATTAACGTTTTAGACGTTAATGATCAAGGCAGTACGCACGCGGGTACGTTTGAAAATATCCGTATCGTCGGCAAAGGCTTCATTGATGGTAATGGCTGGACGAGCGGAGTCAAAGCCGGTGGTGCGGCAACCATTACGGATGAACTGGGTAAAACGTTGCCGCAGTACCGGGCAAGCAAAGCGGCCAACGTATCCAGCGACGGGATTCTGGCCAAAGATCAAGCCGAAAAAGCAGTAGCGGAAGGGATGTCGCATGATGAAGCCTACAAGAATCGTCGCTCCAGCCTGATGACGCTACGCGGTGTCAGCAATCTGTATCTGGAAGGGCTGACAATCCTGAATCCGGCTTACCACGGTGTGATGGTGCTGGAATCTGAAAATGTGGCCATCAATGCATTGGTGCATACCACATATGATGCGAACAATGGGGATGGCATCGAGTTTGGTAACAGTCAAAACGTGATGGTATTCAATAACTTTTTTGATACCGGAGATGACTGCGTTAACTTCGCGGCAGGCTATGGCGCGGAAGTGGCGACTCTGCAACAGAAAACGCAAAGCGGAGCGTGGATCTTCAATAACTACTTCCGTAAAGGTCACGGCGCGGTGGTGACCGGTAGTCATACCGGCGCCTGGATTGAAAAGATCGTTGCTGAAAATAATGTCATGAATCTGACCGATATCGGATTGCGCATGAAAAGTCGTCCATACTATGGCGGAGGCGCGCGTGACGTGGTGTTCCGCAATAATGCAATGCGTAATATGGTCAACGAGCCGTTTGTGTTTACCATTAAATATCAAGCCGATGTGAACGATACCCAGCCTGCGGCTGAACCGGCTCAGTTTCGTGATGTGAAAGTTTCTGACGTCACCATTGATGGTACCGCGAGTAAAAACAGCATTCTGGTCGATGGGATGACTATTGCTGAAATGGCGGATTCATACGGGTTTGCTTTTGGACGTGATGCTTATCACCAGGGCTTTCATTTTGAAAATGTAAAATTCAAAAACACCAAAGCCACGGATATCACCTTCCTGAAAGACAGCGAGTTCAACAATGTGATTTTTGAAAATGTCGCTGCGGCCTGGAAGTTTGGTCATATCGACAATATCAAACTGGAAGATCGGGTTAATAGCGATGCTTCCCTGACGACGACGGGGGATGACACCATCACCCGCGAGGCGGCAACGGAATAAGGATGCCCCCACGGCGAAAGCCGTGGGGGGTATGATAGATAATAAACGATGCCGCAATTGCAATCATGGTCGCGTAAAGCACTCTCATTAAACACATCGGTATTAAAATTGCGCAGCGATTCGCAATAACCCACGCTCCTCTGTCTGACCCATTGGCGTATCACGCCGGCTATGAAAGGATGTACAGGGCTCAGGCGGGATATCATTTACTCAATGTGATTATATCCAATAGCTTTCCGGGCGCAGAAAGGCGGCAACCGGGTAACGCGCCTGCCGCTTGAAAGAGGATGGATACTCTATTTACCGGGATGGGATTGGCATGGAAGGGGTACTGGCATTTGCTGAGGGATTTCCCGAATGGTGGTTGGGGGCGTTAGCCCTGGCTGGACTGATTGTGGGCAGCTTCCTGAATGTGGTGATTTACCGATTACCTATCATGCTGGAACGTTGCTGGCAGCGTGATGCACGCGCCCAACTCGGTTTGCCGCCGTCCGTTGATGAACCTCGTTATGATCTCTGGTGGCCGCCCTCTGGCTGCCCACACTGCCAGTGCGCCATCGCGATGAAAGACAATATACCGTTACTCAGTTGGTTATTGCTGCGTGGGCGTTCCCGATGCTGCCTGCGGCCTGTTTCCGCACAATATCCTCTGATTGAAGCGCTCACCATGTTGCTCTTTATGGCCGCAGGGCTATTCTGGCAACCGGGCATGGCGCTGGGAGGCGCGTTGATCCTGCTCTCGTTCCTGTTAGTGCTGACGGTGATGGATATGAAAACATGGCTATTGCCAGACGTGCTGACGCTGCCTTTACTCTGGCTAGGTTTGCTTTTTAACCTGTCAGGGACGTTTGTTTCATTGGATGATGCGGTGGTTGGCGCGATTGCGGGTTACGCGTCTCTCTGGTTACTGTACTGGGGATTTAAGCTGCTCCGTGGCAAAGAAGCGCTGGGATATGGCGATTTCAAACTACTGGCGGCGCTGGGAGGTTGGCTGGGCTGGCGTGCTTTACCTAATCTGATGCTCATCGCCGCGCTGGGCGGGTTGATTTTCACGATAGTATGGCGCTGGGCGCGACGGGAAAATGCCGATCAACCTTTGGCATTCGGTCCCTGGCTTGCTGTTGGCGGAGGAATCGGCATGGTGCTTAATGGAATCGGCAGCTCTTGAGGTTATACCCTAACCCTTCGATAACAACGTCCTATAGCAATGCGCAATTCATAGTAAACCGCATCGGGTGAACGCACGCCATAAAAATAGGCTGAGGGTGTTAACACCATCAGCCTGCTTTACGCTTGCTATTTTGTACATCTCTGTTTTGCGCCCTTCAGTAAACTTGCTTCTGTCAGGCAAATGACTGGTTATTCCACCATCAGCATAAAAGTACTCACCCAAACGACCAGACAGAATGAGATACCCATAAAGAAATACTTCACCGATATATTCTCCAGCAGAAACCACGCCAGCAACGATCCCGATTGTGCGTTTTATTATGGAAGGGAAAGTATTCCGTTTGCTATCGCGCAGCGGAAAACCATTCCCCGTTGTCATCACCAGGGGTCACACCAGTTATGACGGGATCGGCGCTCAATCTACGCTGAGTGAGGGGCATAATTCAAGAGGGTTCAGACACTATATTTGCAGAAATAGCATTAAAAAGCGTTCAGTGCCGACAGCTGCTAAATGGTGAAAAGGGGTGTACGATAAAAACTGTGATTGATGAGGAGGTTGCGGCTTTTTTCAGCACGTTGTTCTGTGACGATTTTCAGTAGGGAGCGGTATGGAATCAACAGATATTTTCGGGAAATTGTGTTTGCTGCTGGACCAGCAGCAGGCTCGTTATCGCGTGGTGAGTCACGCCAGCGCCGGTCGCTCTGAAGAGGTGGCGCAACAGCGCGGGACACAGCTAGGACAGGGCGCTAAAGCACTGGTGTGTCATGTGAAAGGGAACGGGATACGTCAGCATGTTTTGGCCGTTTTACCCGCCGACCAGCAGGCTGATTTATCGCGTTTGGCCCAGGGGATCGGGGGAACGCGTGCTTCGTTGGCCAGCCCAAAAGAAGTGGACGATTTAACGCACTGCGTTTTTGGCGCTATTCCGCCGTTTAGCTTTCATCCCGACCTGTTACTGGTTGCCGATCCGCTGTTATTTGTCCGGTTTGATGAGCTCGCATTCAATGCCGGAACGCTTGAGCGTTCTGTCATTCTTGATACGCAGGATTACCGGCGTATTGCCCAACCTCAACTCCTGCCTTTTCTGAAGCTGCCCGCGGCAGGTAAGCATAATCCTGCATTCTTATAAGCCCGGTACATTCATGTATCAGGTAAATCGGGCAATCGAGACCATCTCTGTTATTATTGCCGCAAATTACGCGCCATCTTTGGATTGGCGCAGCCTTTTGTCGTGTTACCGTTGGTAATAAGAGTAATTATTGTGAGTACAACCTCTTTTTCTTCCCTTGCTCTGCCTGCCGGGCAGTTATCTAATCTCAATGAACTGGGCTATGCGGCAATGACCCCCGTTCAGGCCGCTACATTACCGGCCATCTTGCGTGGTGCCGATGTACGCGCCAAGGCGAAAACCGGCAGTGGTAAAACGGCTGCTTTCGGTATTGGTCTACTCAATCAGATTGTTGTCGAGGAGTTTGTCACTCAGGCGCTGGTGCTGTGTCCGACGCGTGAACTGGCCGATCAAGTCAGCAAGGAACTGCGTCGCCTGGCGCGTTTTGCGCAGAATATCAAGATCCTTACGCTGTGTGGCGGACAGCCTATGGGGCACCAGCTGGATTCGCTGGTTCACGCGCCGCACATCGTGGTGGGGACGCCGGGGCGAATTCAGGATCATTTGCGCAAACAGTCTCTGTCGCTTGATGCGTTGAAAGTGCTGGTGCTGGATGAAGCCGACCGCATGCTGGATATGGGATTTACTGACGCGATTGATGATGTGATCGGTTATACGCCTGCGGATCGTCAGACACTCTTGTTTTCTGCCACCTATCCGAATGAGATAGAGCAGATCAGCGCCCGCGTTCAACGTCAACCATTAAACGTCGACGTGGCTGATGAGAATACCGAACCGGCAATCGAACAGCGCTTTTATGAAACCACGAAAGAGCAGCGTTTACCGTTGTTAATGGCTGTGCTGAGTCACTACCAGCCGGCCTCCTGTGTGGTGTTCTGTAATACGAAGCGTGATTGTCAGAGCGTATTTGACGCATTGGATTTACGGGGTATCAGCGTGTTGGCGCTGCATGGCGATCTGGAACAGCGCGAGCGCGATCAGGTGTTGGTGCGTTTTTCCAATCGCAGTTGCCGTGTGCTGGTTGCTACTGATGTCGCTGCCCGCGGCCTGGATATTAAAGAGCTGGAGCTGGTGGTGAATTTCGAATTGGCCTTCGATCCGGAAGTGCATGTTCACCGTATTGGCCGAACCGGGCGAGCGGGAATGCAGGGGCTGGCGGTTAGTTTATGTGTACCGCAGGAGATGAATCGTGCTCATCTGCTGGAGGATTATCTGGGGATACCCATCAAATGGGCATCAACGGCAGAAATCAGCCGCAGCGGCATAGCCGAACTGGCGCCAGAAATGATGACGCTGTGTATCGACGGCGGCCGTAAGGCCAAAATTCGCCCAGGTGATATTTTGGGGGCATTAACCGGCGAAGCGGGGTTAACCGCAGCAGAAGTCGGTAAAATCGATATGTTTCCTATGCATGCCTATGTCGCCATCCGTAAAGCCAGCGCGAAGCGGGCAATGCAACAACTTCAGCAGGGTAAAATAAAGGGAAAAAACTGTAAAGTCCGGTTGTTGAAATAACCTCGCGTCTAATATTGATCGGGATAGCATGGTCGCCGGGTAAAGCGTATGGTTATTTCAGGCGATAGCTTTTATCGTTCGAAATACGTGAGTTACAGTATGACGCTGAGGCGATTTTGCTCAGGAGCTGAAAGGCCGGCTGAGTACGGGATGTTTTTTTGATCCTGAAAGATGAAGGATGTAGACGGGAGCGGTGAGCGGATGCAGACAACAGAAGTAGACCGGCGGTTGGCGGAGGCAGGGCGGCAGTTGGCCATGATACTGGTTCCCGGATTACGTGACAGCGATGAGGAGCATTGGCAGAGCCATTGGGAAAAACGCTTTCCTGACTGGCAACGTATACGCCAGCGGGAGTGGTATCAGGCGGATTTGGATCGTTGGGTATTGGCAATTCGCCGGGAACTGGCGAATTGCATGCGTCCAGCGGTGTTGATCGGTCATAGCTTTGGCGCACTGGCTTCCTGTTATGTGGTACAGCAGGGAATGGAAGGCATTGCGGGAGTGATGATGGTGGCCCCGGCAGAGCCTATGCGTTTTGAAATTGAAGAGCGGATACAGGCCACACGTCTATCTGTCCCCAGCCTGACGTTTGCCAGCCATAACGATCCACTCATGACGTTCTCTCGTGCACAGCGCTGGTCTGACGAATGGGGGAGTGAGCTGGTGGATGTCGGGGAAGCGGGGCACATCAACGCAGAGGCTGGTTTTGGCCGCTGGGAATACGGACTTAATCGACTGGCGACCTTTACTGAGACAATCATTATTTCTCATCAATGATCCGATCTGTCTTTTCATCAGTCAACGATTCACGGTGCAATATTTTTTAATTACCTATCAGCATATTAAACGATACGCCTGTCATCTTGAACGTCGCGGATTGCACCCGAATCACTGAGTTAAATAAACTCATCGGAATTCTTTTGTTGACGGATTTCCTGCAATTTGAAATCTATTGCGCGTACATACGATTTTTTAATGAAAGATAATCCGTTATTTTAATGTTTAAAGCAGTTCTTTATTATTGCCGTTATCTGCCGTGCAGCATTTCCTGAATCTGCTGATAGACCTCGGCGGCAGACATATTGCTGTATGATACGGAGCTTTCGAAGGTTAATAACTCCTGCGCTGTCCCCGATCCTTGCAGAAAGTTCAATAAGGCGAGGTCTTCCTGCGTTATCCGTTTCCCAGTAAAGGCATCAAACATTTCCGATTGTCCGTCAGGATATTTAACAAGGGAAACCAGTTTCCCATTGTACAGGGGAATCCCCGTCATCGTAAGCGTATATTCGGCGGAGGGCTTTGGCTGCTCTTCCTTTTTTTCGTCCGCTTTTTTCTCTGCATTATCGCTATCGGCTACGCGTTTTTTGTCGGATGACAACGTGACTTTTGTGTCACTGTCCGATGCCATTGAGTTTGAGTGCGATGAGTCGGAATTTGTCGTTGATGTGTCGGTTTTATTGCCCGTACCGATGGGGGGAACGGCGTCTGCATTGGTGGCAACACCCGCCGTAGGCAGATTGAGTTGGAGATTTACATTCAGGGGCTGAATATCTGGAATAACCACAATATAACTCCTTCTTATATCTATTTAATGCCGGCAGTTTTCATACCAGTGCGTCACTTCAATGTGTCAAATCCAAATGATTGATATATAATCATTATTAGTGACCGGATCGCTTATTCTAACTGACGGCAGAATAGGTCCCTGCAGCAATCACAGCCCATTCTCCAGTCTCATGACATCAATGACACGGCCCAGCAAAGACGTAATTTATGACAAGAGGAATAGCGTTATAAAAACACGTTATCGTAAAGTAAATCGGCTAAAAATTTTTTTTCATTAATATCCAAAGTGCATAATTTTAGGTTTTTTTTTACTAAAAATGCATTAAGACCTGGTGTGTCGATTGAGAGTTACGTTTTCCGCAACACAAAACATAATCATATCTAATGTTTTTTTTGACTCGACACCGTTGTAGTATCGATAATATAGCGTGAAATCAGATGAAATCCTTTTTCAGTATAGTATTATTTATTACGTTTTATTATGATTTGCTCTTCCTCTCTACAAAACCATAACGGAAAAGGCTACACTGCCGTTCTGTCTTCTAGCTATATTGAGTATCTATAACGTCATGAGCAGTATCAAATTGACGGTTAACCATTTATATCGGCAATCTGGCGATCAACGGACTGCGTCGTTGGCCACGGCCAGAATTTTTGTCGGAGAGACGCTGGTCGCCACGGAAGAGATTACGGGTATGACGGAAAGCCCGGTCAGTAAATACCTGCATCACTCACTTCCGGAAGGACAGCCTGTAAGAGTTGAATGGGATTCTGAAGGCGTCACCGCCATGGAAGTTTCTGAGGTGCATGTCTGCCCCTGCTGTCAACAATGTTCGAACGATGGGCTGATTTAAAAAATATTTTTAGATTGATGAACCTATAAAGGTAATTATCAGGTTACCGTAGAGTGAACTCTATAAATTATATTTCAATGAAAAAGTTATGATCAGAATACGATTGGCAAAAATAGATGAACTGGATAAATTATCCGAGATTGAAAAATCTGCGGATCAAGTGTTCAGAGAAATTTCTGAGCTGGCATGGATAGCAAATGATCCAGAGCAATATATTGAACGCTATCGTGAGTCAATATTACTTGGCTTTTGCTGGGTTATTGTTGATGATGACACGCCAATAGGATTTTTAAGTGCGGAAATAATCGAAAACGAACTGCATATATGGCAATTGGCGGTTCGTTATGAAAGGCAAGGGGAAGGTCATGGCAGCGCATTGATTAAAAAGGCTATTGAAATGGCTTATAAACATGTTCTTTCTGCTATTACGTTGACTACATTTAGCAATGTGCCTTGGAATGCCCCGTTTTATGCACGTATGGGGTTTAATCTTCTTGATAAAAACGCTATCAGTGAACGACTGAGAAAAACGATGATGTCTGAGGCTGAACATGGATTACCATTGGAGTGGCGCTGTGCCATGCGTTTGGAAATAGATAAAATAACAAGATAATTCTTCTATTCTACGCTGATTATCATCAGAAATATTCAGGAAAACATATTTTTTATATAATCCTGAATCATGGAAATTACAAAATATTTAAATTTTAATGAATTTATCTTATCGTCAACTTGGGGTTATTAATTGAAGGCTCGTTAAAATTATCCCGTCAAATAGATACCTGAACAGAGACTGACATGTTTCTGACACAGAGGTATGCCATATTAAGATCGCTGTGTTTTCTCATACGCTAGCCGTAATCAGCGGGTGCCATTCCGGATCAGTCGAGGGGAGGTATGATATGAGCAGTGTCAATAATGTCGTTATAGTGCATGGGTTTTTATCAACGCCTCGCCATCACTGGTTTCAATGGCTACGGCAGCAGTGTGAAGACGTCAATATCCGCGTTTTTATCCCCAAAATGCCAATGCCCCGAGCGCCTGAGCCTGATAGGTGGCTGGAACAATTGAGTAATACGATTTCACCTCCCGATGAAAAAACATGGTTTATTGGACATAGCCTGGGTTGTATTACCGTTTTGCGTTACTTGTCCTCTCTGCATGAGCAGTTTGCTGTCGGCGGCGTAATATTAGTTTCCGGTTTTTCAGATCAGGTCGAAAAGTATCCTGAACTTAACCCTTTCACCGAAGAAAGCATTGATTTCGATCTGTTACGTAAAATAATAAAACATAGAATTACGATTTTATCGTCTGACGATCAGGTGGTTGCCCCTCATCATACGATGAAACTGTGTCAACAACTGGATGCGGAATTATATCGTTTTACAGGGTGTGGACACTTCTCTGACGATGATGGTTTTCATCAGTTTCCTGCATTAAATAACATACTTCGTGATTATTTGAAATAATAGGTTTTAATCATGACAACAATATGAAAATAAAAGGATTTAAATACGATCGCCATGCCTAAAAAAACTACGGCATGGCGTTTTCTGGACGTTCGGTTTTATTGCTTCTGCAAGCAGAGCATCAGGCTCCAGCGTGACGCTATTTCATACTGTAGATACTTCAGGAAATGATTATACATTTTCCGTTGGAGCATCGAGTGATAACCTCGTTAAGATAAGTTATTCTTGCGTAGTGGGTAATTAGAAATTGAAAACGGAAAATAATGACTCTGTAAAAATATATAGGATGGATTTTGGTTATAACTGAGAGAAAACCGGAGTAAACAGCTTGGTTGAAATTTTAAATTAGTAATTTTCCAAATTACAAAGAAAAGTCGGTGTTGTTGCTTCCATTATTATAACACCATTAGAAATTTTACTGATTTGTGTAAGTTCTGTTTTAGTGTATGAAATAACATGTTCAGGTGCGTCGTCATTTATATTTCTATATAATGATGAGTTTGTTATTAATAACTTCCCATCATGCAATGTATAGTTGAATTTTAAATATCTAGCAATCTTTTTTTTATTGTCCTGGCTGTCTGTATAATAACCATCGAATGAGACTATTCCTTCACCATTTTTATTGAAAAACATTCTTAATTTAAATTGTGTAATGGATTTGTTAGGCGCTTTATCGTTTTCAATAGTAATATTTGTGGCGCATGTAAGATCTGGTTTCTGATTTTTTCCGAAATAAAATATAGAGGAAAAAACTATAAATATAAGTATTGCTATGATTAAATATTTAGTATATGTATGTGTAATTTTCACAGTCAGTAACTCCTTTTTTACAAGTGGATATTAATATGATTTTAGTGAAATCATTATTTTCATTAGGACTTTGTATTTCCTTAAAAAATAGGGTGCTATCAGGATTACAAAGTTTTGTGATGCGCTCATTCTTCTCTATATTAACGCCATCAGTTAATAAATCACACCCATCCAACGAGTAATTTTTTTTATAGTCATATCTAGGAATGGATTCTTTAGAATAAAATAGAAGCAATAAAAAAGATGCGACTAAAGCTAAGGAGCCTACTATTATTTTTTTTGACGACTTTGGTCTATCATTAATGATTTCATTTTCTTCAGATGATATTTGTGCCAGGAATTTTATTCCTACTTTAGGGATAACTTGAATGCTTTCATCCAAGGAAAAAGGTCTTAGCGCCTTTCTTAATATAGACAAATAATTGTTCAAGTTATTTATTGATGGTGAAAATCCATTTGGTTCCATGCACTCAGATAATATTTTTTCTTTCGAGAGAACTGTGTTGTTATTTTTTATAAGATAGATTAAAAGGTTGCTTACAGGAGGAGATAGAATATTCTCACTTGAGGGAATATCAACAAAACAAATTGTTCTGTTGATAGACGAAAACACAACGGTTTGATTTATAAAATATTTTTCAGCCATAAAATACCTCTAGAAACGCATTCTTATTATAGCCATAGCGTGGAGATTTTCAAGATATTTTTGTATCACATATGACGCATCAAAATGAATTATTAGGAAGGGAATTTTTATTTATAATTAATAATTGCCAATCTCAATAAAGTTGATTATCTCTTGAGTATACATTAATGAAATTCACCAAGTGTGGGGCTAAGTATTCTATCCTATGGATAGTGTCTCAATGAGGTAGTAAAATGGCATAATAGTCCTTTTTGCGATTCAGCTTATTATGAAAAACATTCATAAATTAACTCACATCTGTTTTTTGATAGTTTTGATACAGAGTATCGAGCCTTTCCCATAACACAAAAGATAGGATCTCTTTTGGCGTGACAGAAAATAAATAACAAGGAATTGAGTGAGAGGATAATGACAAGGAAATGATAATATACGAACATAAGTGAAAATTTCAGGAAGAAGCTCTGTATATAACAAACATTGAACTTTGGCATTGCGACAGTCTTAAAGACCGCACAAAATAAGTTCAGCCGAAACGGATATATTCATAGTCAAAGGAGAATGACGATGCCGGGTGCTGCCCGTCTGAATGATATAGCAAGTGGTCACGACTGCTTCCCGGAAACACCGATCGTTGAAGGGAGTCCTGACGTTATCATCAATGGTCAGCCTGCTGCCCGTCAGGGTGATACGGTTCTGCTTCATGGTTGCCCCTGCCCCAATGCCCCGCATGGTGTACATCCCCGAAAAATAGCAGAAGGTTCATCGACTGTTCTCATTAATGGTAAACCCGCTGCCCGCATTGGTGATGGTATCAATTGCGGGGGTGTCATTATCTCCGGCAGTGGCAACGTCATTATTGGTGATACACCCTATAAATCTCCGGTTCAGGAATGTGCTAAACAGGCGGCGTCGAACCGTTCCCCTTTGCTGGCGCTGACACCGATGCTGGCAATGGAGCCTGTGTTTGCCAAATCCTGTTTACGTAGCGCGGGCTGTACGGATGCGGGAACGGAAGAAGAGCCACAGGCTAATGTCGGAGGAATGAGTGTGTATTTCTCTGAGCCTGCTACTCATGAGGCCACACCATCAGAGCAGCAGGGTGAAGTGAAACAGCATGCGCAGGCCGCGAAAAAGAAAAATGCCTCTTCTGTAAAACCCGCTACAGCTTCTTCAGCAACATCACCACAAAACGAAACCTTACCCAAAACATCATCCGGTTTAGTCGATAAGCCTGCGTTACCTCCTCAGGAACCGTGGTATCAGACGATATTCGGCCTGTTAGTGGGTAAAGCCGACGCTGCAATGTTGCCGCCTCCGTCACAGGTCGTAATAGCAGGAACGACAGCACAAGCCGGTTCAGCGGCTGCTGCGGGGGGCGCTGTGGCTCAGGCTAATCAGGATGCGGCAAAGGTGCTGACACACCAGATGAAACGGTTATCTGGTCCGTCAGTCTGGCAAGGTCAGTTACAGAGGGCGCAAAGTTTTGTGCTGATGGGAGCATTGATTCAGCAGCATTTGAAAGGTGAAAAAGAAGACCTGCTGACACCTGAGAAATTATTGGAGGTTGCGAAAAAGCAGGGAACGGTGCCCAGCCGTGTGCGTTATCGGTGGGTGGAAGATGAGGAAACGGGTAAGCTGGAGGCTGTTGGCTATCACACCAGTATGGAAAGCGGGCGTGATCAGGTTCGCGTCCGGTTGTTGAAACATGACTTCGTCAATAATCGTTATGAATTTTGGGAGGAGGGCGCAACAGGGCCAACGATTTTATGGACGCCGGATAATCCGGGCATGGAGTTGCCAACGGATACGGCACACGGTGAACAGCCAGTTATTTCGTCAGCGGTACCTGGATTTGAAATTCCAGAGATGGATAATGTCAGCATCCTCTCAACGCCAATCCCGGACGAGAGGGATTTTCGGGATTACATTCTGGTGTTCCCGGAGAATGCGTTTCCGCCGATTTATGTTTATTTAAGCAAGTCCCAAATGGGGATGCAGGGATCGCCTAAGGATGCAAAAAATAAAATCAGAAAAGGTCAAGGGCCGAATGAGATTACGCGTATTGATGCACCTGAATCGAGCGTCCCTGGTTCACAATGGCATGCTCATGGAAAAAATGGGGGGGCTATAAATTTGGATGGCACCATTCATGATGGCGACCCGGCATTTTCAAAGAAAACATTACAGTGGCTTAAAGCGAATGGATGGCACGTAGGAGATTGAGTATGAACGGTCAATTTGATAGAGAGCTAGATTTACTTATTGAACATGAAGGTCTGAATGAAGAATCAGTTTACCTACGTGACTATCAAGATTTTGAGGAAATTCCTTTATTTTCTCGTTTTGATAACATTTCTTTCTTAGGTTCATTGTCTTTTGATGAGAAGAATAAGGTTTTAATAAAGAAAGGTCTTGAGGTTTTAGAAAAAAGCGTTGAGTTAGTTACGGGGAAATTACCAAAAAATGATTGCTTGGATTATTTTTCCTGCCTTACGTTAACTGATATTGATGATTTTCATGAAGTGAATTGTTATACCCCTAATATATTTATTTCTAAAAGGAAAAGATGGCTTCTTCAGCATCTTGACTTGACTCAAAAAAACACGCCAGAAGAAAAATTAATTAATGGGTATTTAGTTTTGTTAGGGAGAGGGGAATATGTTGTTTCTGTCCCATCCAATTATTCAGAGGATAACAAGAGAATATATGTGGTGAAATGTTCCATATAGTGGTTGGTTTTTTCTTCTGTGCTAAACAAACGGAAGAATTCATTCCATTATTAAAAAATAAAGGTCGGTTCTCCAGTTTCTAGTCTGCAACCCCGTGGCTCTAGGGGTTGCTGAACTAAAGATGTATAAGTAGTTAAGATTATAAAAATATACTCTTAAAATGATATTGATTATGCTTAGGGATTATTTTCAATCATTATTTAATTGAGGTGCATTTACTCTTCAAAATGGTATTGTAAGCCACTTGCCAATCGTAAGTAAAACGTTTCTCTGCCCAATAATTGGGAACACATGGGTGGTAAGGCTATTGAATATCAGAGCGCGGTGGCCTTGTGACCATGTTTTGTTGCTGGAATGCCAGTTTCGCGCCACCGTCTCAAAAGTCAAAGCGCCACTCTCTTCAATTTTATTCGCTTTTTTCTTTTCGCTGGGATCACACTGCCATTAGCAATCAGTTTTCTTGCGTCGTCACGTCTCTCTCGTGCCTCTGCAAGAGATACGTCAGGATAGACGCCAAGAGCAAGCATCTTCTATTACCAGAGAACCGGTATTGAAAGCGCCAATACTTCGAGCCATTTAGGGGAACCAAACCCGTCGGTGAGCTCGATTGGCTTGTCGGAAGGCTTAGCAGACCTCACTTTTACATCAGTTAGCGCCATGGGTTGCACTTCTCTGTGTTGGTACAAAACATATCGAACTTACGATACCAACAAAACAAGGTTGATATAGGGGTTGTTAGTGGCCTTTAGTGAACAACAATTGAAGATTAAGTCATTGTTTTTAGAGTAATTTTCCGGGTGATGAAGGATGTTGACGAACAAGATTCTGGCGTCCCCAGCAGGAATCGAACCTACAACTAGCCCTTAGGAGGGGCTCGTTATATCCATTTAACTATGGGGACGAGAAGCGGGGCTATTATACTCATTTTCGTTCTGAGAATAAGCACTTATACCGTGCGTTTGCTTAAACTGTCAGCAATCGGCCTCTTTTCTCTCTTCTGTCCGTCGCGTTTTTCGCCGCGACTGATTTATGACGCTCCCGCTATTTCCTCTTGTCTTGTTGGCGTAGCGGCTTTCAAAACAGGTATTAACGTCTGCCGCATCATCTGTTTTTCCCGGTCCTATGCTATGCTCGTAAAGCTGCTGATGTCAGTCATTCGATCTGTTATCAGATCGTTTTCATCAACCCCTTCTGCGCTGAGAATAATCAGGCAATAGTCTGAAAAAACAGGAATACATAAGCCAAACTAGAAGAGAAACCATAAAATGTTAAACTGTTGGCATTATAGCGCTCTGGCCTGCCATCCTGTTGGGCGGACAGGCGCTGGGAATGCCTATTCTCAGCCGCGGGGCATAACGCAATATAATCAGGGAGAACAAATATGAATTACCGCCTGAGCGGGGTGGCGTTTGCCAGCGTATTACTTGTCGGCTGTGCCAGTTCCGGTGATCGGTCTCAAGAAGGACGTTCGGATCCGCTTGAAGGCTTTAACCGTACCATGTTTAGTTTTAACTATGATGTGTTGGATCCCTATGTGGTGCGGCCAGCGGCTGTCGCCTGGCGCGACTATGTACCCACACCGGCGCGTAACGGTTTGAACAACTTTTTCAGTAACCTGGAAGAACCGGCCTCTATGGTGAACTATTTTGTTGAGGGTAAGCCGTATAAAGCGATGATCCATTTTAACCGTTTCTTCCTGAATACCTTGCTGGGCATGGGAGGGTTGATTGATGTCGCATCCATGGCTAATCCCAAACTGGCAAAAGAAGAGCCTCGTCGGTTTGGCAGCACATTAGGTAACTACGGCATGGGTTACGGGCCTTATGTCGTGCTACCGGGCTATGGCAGCGCGACGCTGCGTGAAGATGGCGGTGGCGTCGTGGATACGCTATACCCGGTAATGAGCTACCTGACGTTCTGGATGTCCGCAGGCAAGTGGGCGCTGGAAGGACTGGAAACCCGGGCTCAACTGCTGGATTCTGATGCGCTACTGCGTAATTCCTCCGATCCGTACCTGATGATTCGTGAAGCGTACTTCCAGCGGCATGATTTCCTGGCCAGCGATGGACAGATTACTCCGCAGGTTAATCCGAATGCGGCGGCGATCCAGGACTCGCTCGACGAAATTGACGCCGGCGAATAGCGTTAACCGCTTATTTCCCTTCTCTTCTTAACGAGGCACCTTTGGGTGCCTTTCGCTTTTATAAAACACGGCTAACCTGGGCGTATGGATAATGTGGCGTTTCCCCCGCCTTGCATCAAACAACATTTTTCCAGGCGGTGGCGGGAACCCTGTCCCACAACCGATGATGAATGATTTCCGCCCGCCGGTGATCGCAGGCGCTTTCAAATTCGCTTTGCTCAGTTACGGGAACCTTCTCTTGCATATGTTCATACACGCGTTCTAACGTATCCAGATTACTGCAACGCCGAAATTTCATTAAATATTCAAGTTTGGTCATCTCTTTTTTTCCTTCTATTTTTTTCTACATATATTGGCCGTTTGCGTTTTTTCAAGTGGAGAATTTGTTTGGTTTTCGTGCTTGATGTACTGACTGTAAATAAAAGGTTGTCCGGCGGCGTGTCATTCGGGGGGGATACTGTGCGGTATAGCGGCGGTAGGTTGAGAATGGTTTTCTCCACCGGCCTTAATTAGCGCTGGATAATAGCCAATTGGGATTGGCTGGAATAAACTGCTTCAGTATATATCCGGCTTCTTTATGCTCATTTTAGCTAAAATAGCAAAGGTTTTAAGGATCATGACGATGAACACTGAGGGTTCAGCCGTACCGAAATTGCCGCCAATGCCTGCCGACGTTATTGCCGCCGTGAATGTCGTTGCTTCCTGGCTTGCCATCGATGATTTTTCTTCTCGCCGAGACGAATTAACCGCCGATGCTATTATTTTGACTGGTAATGCGGTATTAACAACAATCGATGGCGCTTGCTCTCTGGCAAAGGCTTACGGTATTCCTTTGATTATTTCCGGCGGCATCGGTCACTCCACGGCGTTACTTGCCTCGGCTATTGAAAAACATCCTCGTTATCGAGAGATCGATACTTCTGATACTCGCTCGGAAGCCCTGCTTTTTCATGATATCGCCACCCGGTTCTGGAGTTTGCCGGACGAACAGATCTTGATGGAAAATGCTTCGCGTAATACGGGGGAAAATGCCAGGTTCACGCGTGATTTGCTTGAAAAAATATCTCTTGAACCAAGGAATATTATTCTTATTCAAGATCCCTTGTTGCAACGCCGGGCTTACGCCACCTTTTGTCATACGTGGTCGGATTCAGCTAATAGCCCTGCGTTTTTCAACTGGCCGACATATATTCCCAGTCTGGTGAATACAGCCAATGGCGTCCGTTTCGCTGGCGATATTAATGACGGCCTCTGGGACGTCGATCGTTTTATCTCCTTATTGTTGGGCGAAATACCACGCCTGCGGGATAATGCGCAAGGATATGGACCAAAGGGAAAGAATTATATTGGCCATGTCGATATACCCAAACCGATTGAAGAGGCCTGGCAGTATATAATGCAACACCCGTTGTTTTTAACGAGTGTATGGTGTGAACGAGCCAATGCTACGTCAGGTTAAAAAAACGCTCGGTCAAAAATGATGTAGCCATTGTTCGCAAAACATCATTAGAAATTCTCTCCGTAAAGGCCAATCAGCCTGCGCACCACGCCGTTCGTCCAGCCAAACCCATCCTGAAGCGGATATTCGCCCCCTCTGCCTTCGCGCGGCGTACCGCCGGTGATATGGTATTTTTCAATCAGCTTATGGTGTTGCCGATAAAAATGATTCACCGTTGTCAGCCAATTGCGGGCGATTTCATCGCCAAGCGCATCATGACCGTACATTTTAAAGCCTTGAATGGCCATCCATTGCAGCGGCGCCCAGCCGTTGGGTTTATCCCATTGTTCGCCGCTTTCATGCTCGGAGGCCAACAGTCCGCCCGGCGTCAGCAGGCGTGCGCGCACCGCTTCCGCCAGCCTGTCGGCCTGTTCGTGGGTGGCGAGTCCCACATAGAGCGGGACGATGCTGGCGGCGGAAAAGAGCGCCATCTGCTGGCGATGCCAGTCATAATCACGAAAACAGCCTTCCTCTTCATCCCACAAATAGCGGGTAACGGCCGCGCGCCGGTCTTCCGCTTTTTGGCGAAACAGCGTCTCCGTTTCTTTATCTCCTTTCAAAACAGAAATATTGGCGATGGCGCTCTCCAACTTGTAAAGAAACGCGTTGAGATCCACCGGGATAAACTGTGTGGTGCGAATACTGGCGAGGCGATGCACATCACGCAGCCAGCGTGATGAATAGTCCCACCCCGAGGCGGCGCCGGCTCGCAGATCCCGGTAAACCTCATTGGCCGGGCGGGTGGAGTGTTTCGCGGTTTCCACATCTTCCAGCCAGGACTCATCGCGCGGGGTGTCCCTGTCATCCCAGTAGCGATTTAACAGCGTACCGTCCGGCATTCGCACCACGTGGCGATAGGCCTGATTAAGCGACAGCGATTCGGCGCCGTCCATCCAGAAAGCATACTCTTGCAACAGATGATCCAGATAACGGCGGGCTCCGCGCACGCCGTCTTCTTCAAACAATTCCACCATCAGTGCGAATACCGGCGGCTGCGAACGGCTGAGATAATAAGTGCGATTGCCGTTGGGAATGTGGCCGTAGGTTTCAATCATCCAGGCGAAATTATCCGCCATACAGCGCAGCAGATCGTTGCGCCCGCTTTCCGCCAACCCCAGCATAGTGAAGTAGGAATCCCAATAGTAGGTTTCGCTGAAGCGTCCGCCCGGTACAATATAGGCCTGCGGCAGCGCCAACAGCGACGACCACGGAATGTGGTCCTGAGGCTCACGCGTCAACACGCCCCATAGATTATCGATATGCTCTTTGAGGGAGCTCTGCGGATTGGAGACGTAATCGTGATTATCGTTTTCCGGCAGCCAGAAATGTTCTTCAATAAACTGCTTCAGGTCAAAGCCGGGTTTATTTTTCACTCGCCGGTAGCGAATGAGAATATCCAGCGGATCAATTTTTGGCGCGCAGTCGGGGAAGGTTTTACTGTCGTCAAAAATACGCGAAGACTGGACGCGTTCAAACAATTCCAGATAGCGATCGGCGGGCGTTAACGCATCGGAAGGCGGCAGCCCTTCGATCATTTCCGGCTCCGGCTCCGCTTCCAGCATGATGTCCGGTATTAATTCGAGGGGGTCAAGCTCGTATTGGCGATTTTTATCGATGTCAAACTTCACTGATTCAGCAACGTGTAATTTCGAATTTAACATGTGCTACAAACCTCAGCATTGCGTCGTAAAAATACGGGATGTGGCCCAGACTGGCTTCTTCCTATTAAGTGTAGACATTCGCTTCATCACTTACAGTAAAAAATGTGCTATCCATCACATTTCCATCTATCACAAAAGGCGGGGAGATTGTATAACTCATTATTTATACTCATAAAAATAACAAATCTGAATGAGTGCGCCAAACCGTAATTTGGCGTATTTTATTTGCAACGGTATATGAATAGCCCCGGTTGACGGGGCTGATTAAAAGGGGATGACGATGACGCCGCCTGAAGACCGGGAATGCGTTACAAGGTCGCCGCTTTGACGACGGCGCTGTGTGGCTGGATGGCCAGCAGGTCTTTCAGGTAACTGTCGCACCAGTGCGCGACATCATTTTTGCGCAGTAGCGCCATCATGTCGTTGTAGCGGGAAATACGCTCGGCTCGCGGCATGGTCAGCGCTTTATCCAGCGCCGCCGCCACGTCATCGCGATCGTAAGGGTTGACGATAAGCGCGGCGGTCAGCTCATTGGCCGCGCCGGCGAATCGCGACAGCACCAGTACGCCGGGATCGTCAGGATCCTGCGCCGCCACATACTCTTTCGCCACCAGGTTCATGCCATCGCGTAGCGGCGTGACCAGGCCGACATCCGTCAGACGAAATATTTTCATCAGCAACCGGCGGTCGAAATGCTGGTTGAGATAGTAGAGCGGCGTGCTGTTCAATGTTCCGTATTTGCCGTTAATCCGTCCGACTTCCATCTCCAACTGATGGCGGATATCCTGATAAGCCTGCACATCCCCGCGCGAGGTGGGGGCGATTTGTGAATAGCGAACCTTGCCGCGATGCTGCGGGTAGTTCTCCAGCAGGGCTTCATACGCCAGGAAACGTTCCGGCAGACCTTTGGTATAATCCAGCCGCTCGCAGGAAATAATATTCTGCGCATCGCTCAGTTCGCGTTTCATGGCGGCTATTTTGGGCGGCAGCGGCCCTGCCGCCATTTCCTGAATACTGTCCGGCGCGATGCCTATCGGATAAACTTCCGTCATGAACGTATGGCCGAAAGCGCGATGGGTTTTTGCCCCGATCGGCTGTAGTGCGGTCAGCTGTCCGAGGTTGTCGAGGAACGCCATCCGGTCGTTTTCCGTTTGGAACCCGAGCAGATCGTATTCGCACATCATTTTCAGCAGATCTTCATGGGTGGGCAGCGCATTGAAAATTTCCGGCGTTGGGAAGGGGATATGCAGGAAGAATCCGATGCGGTTATTCACGCCTAATTTGCGCAGCGCGGCGGCAAACGGCAGTAAATGATAGTCATGGATCCACAGAATATCGTCCGGTTTGATCAACGGCTGCAAGCGTTTTGCCAGCAGTTCATTGACCCGACGATAGCCTTCCCAGGCTTCGCGCTGAAACTGCACCAGATCGATTCGATAATGGAACGCAGGCCAGATGACGGCATTGGAAAACTGACAGTAATAAAGATCGTAATCGTTTTGATTGAGCGGAACGGAGGCATAAGTGATGCCGTCATTTTCCAGCAGATTCAGATCATCCTCATCTTCACCGGATATTTCACTTATCTCTCCGCTCCAGCCAAACCACAATCCCCCGGTAGTTTTCAATGCATCCAGAATACCTACGGCCAATCCGCCAGCGCTAGACTTCGATTTATCGGGAATAGCGATACGGTTAGATACGACAACCAGACGACTCATAACCTTAACTCCTTACCGACGTTATCTGTAATAGTAATTGTTCAAGCCAGTGATAAACGTCCGTTACCTGCCTGAGGCGGTAGCGGGCGTGGCCTGAACCGTCTCCAACCTTAACGGAAATGCCTTGCATGGCGTTCACGGCCAGAAATCCTTGCTCATCCGTCAGGTCGTCTCCAATAAAAACCGGAATACGCCCGCTGAAAGGGGCCTCCCGCATGAAGGCGTTGATCGCCGCGCCTTTATCCGTTCCCCGCGGTTTTATCTCTACCACGCACTTGCCGGGTTGTAGCGTCAGTTGAGGAAACTGCGCCACGGCGGATTCCGCCAGCTTCAGTATTTGCGGCTGATACGGCATCGCCTGGCGATAGTGCAGGGCGAAGGCCATACCTTTGGCTTCCAGCAAGGTGCCTGGCATGGCGCTCATACCATGCTCCAGCATCTGCCGCAGAGGAACCGCCACTTCCGCCGGCAACGTGACGCGATGCACGTTACCCTCGCCGTCGCGCCGTTCGGCGCCGTGTACGCCTGCCAGCGGCAGCTTGAGCGGCGCGGTCAGTTTATCAAGTTGTTCGATAGGGCGGCCCGATACCAGCGCCAGCGCGCCGTGACATGCCGCGGATAGCGTCTGCAAGTTGGCGCGGACGGCGGAAGGAATGGTAACGGCGTCCGGCTCCGGCCGAATTTCCGCCAGTGTGCCGTCGACATCGAAAAAGAAGGCGTATCGCCTGCCGTCGAGTTCGGGGAGGGGCTCCGTGTCTGTCGTGTTGTCTGTTGCAATGATGGTCAAACGGGGTCTCCTGTCTGCATAGTGTTCGTACTGCACTGCGTCACACGCTACATGGTGTTACGCGACCTGTCGTCGCGGAGCCACTGCGGGCGAGTCAAGTGAAGTTCCAGAATCGCAATCGCGCGAGGAGTGTCTGATGTCACGGTGAAGAGGGGATACGCTGCAACTGAAATAACATGAATACAGCTAATGGGCAGGATAAAATCGCTGATAACACGTTCTACAACCGAACAAATATAACCCAATAACCACAACCAGACTGTGAACATCATTGCAATTCATTGTAGACGTTGCTGGATGTTTGTCCAGATTCCCGGCCTTTCTCATCGCAGCCGGTGACATTTCCGGTCGTCTTTCATCTCTCTGCAATGCCAGTGGCGGGTTGGGTAAGTGTTTAACATTATCATAGAGATACAGCCTGCACCGGATGAGAAAAATAGCCGTGAAGCAATTCATTCCTTCACGGTGCCAGGAAGTTAATGCCAGCGATCGTGCGAGCGATGGGATTCATGCCAGCGTTTATCGTTCTTATGATGGCGGTCCGGGTTATTATGGACAATGCAGCCACTGAGCAAGAAAACGGAAAGCAGGCAAACGGTGGCGACGAGCTTTTTCATAATCATTTCCTTCTTTTTTATCAGGCCTTTTTATTGGGTGAACACGGGATGCAACGGTGATTGAATTCATTAAAAACTAAACTGTATGGTATATTTTATGAATTTGTTAATGAAAATCAACGGACATTGCAAGAGAAACGAATAATTAAGAATATTCCTTTCGTTATAAATGCAATGACTTTCTAAATGAATTGATGATGTTGTACGGAAATCCTGGTAAACCAAAAGAGGCGGCATGAGAACATTAGCTGAAGAACGGCGGCAGGCCTTTGGCAGCGGTAATCAACGCGGCAGATAAGGTTAACTTATCTGCCTGCGCTAAGAATGGGACGATCTTAGAATGCGTAGTTAAAGTTCACGCCGTACAGCCACGCTTTACCCTTGGAACTGAATTCATAACGTGGCGAGCCGGCGCTATCGGCGATAGGTTCGCTGATATTGACTTTTGTACCATGCATATAGGAAACGCCGACATCAACAGAGGCGTCTCTGTTGAAAGCATAGGTTGTGCCTGCGCTCAACCAGAAACGATCCTGATCGGGAATGGAAATAGAACGCTTATCGGCTGGCACCGGGCTATCATCGAACGCGATGCCGCCACGGAAGGTCCAGTTTTCATCGTGGTAGTAGGTCGTACCGAGCGCGATACGGTACGCATCACGGAAGCCTTCTTCTTTCTGAAACAGCGTCTGTCCGTCACTGCCCGTTGCGCGCAGTTCCTGGAACTGGCTCCAACTGGTGTAGGCCAGGCTGTAATGGACAGCCCATTTGGGCGCGACGCGGTGATAAGCCGATACTTCCCACATTTCCGGCAGATTCAGCGTCAGCTTGCCGGGGATGGTGGCACCACCGGTGCCGCCCACTGCCGTTGGCAGATCGTTGCTATAATCGCCGTTGAAATCGATATCGACCTTGGAGCGGTAGGTCAGGCCGAAACGGTGATTTTCATCGACTTCATACAGGATACCGGCGTTCCAGCCAAAACCCCACTCGTCCCCTTCAAGATGCGCCAGACGAGAGGATGGGCCAGCGACGACACCCTGCAACCCTCCAGCGGCAACGGGGATATTCGCTAATTCACCGGCTCTGCGTTCAATTTTCGCATCGGCATAGACCGCATTCACACCCAGGCCAAAGCTGAAGTGCTGGTTAAGACGATAGGCGGCGCTCAGGTTAATGTTGGAGGTGACCAGATCGGTTTTCCCCCCGATGGAACCTGCGGCGTAATTGTCATTGAACTCGGTTGCCAGGCCGTAATTGGTCACGGCGGACGCCCCGACCGCCCATTGTTCATTCAGCGGCATAATAAAATGCAGGTTGGGTACCCAGGCGTGCGGCGCGATGTTTTTGGCGCTGGTATTCTGGCCGGTCAGAGAGTTTTTTCCCTGAATATCAATATCCGGGTTGATATAAGTCACACCGCCGGAAAAGGCGGGACGATCAAACATGGTCATGGTCGCAGGGTTACGGCTACCTGAGGTTGCGTTGTCAGCAACGGCACCTTCGCCTGAAAACGCACGTCCCAGGCCCGATGATGAATACTCATTAAGCTGGAAACCAGCGGCGGATGCGTTTGTTGAAACCAGTGCCACTGCAACAGCAATTGCAGATTGTTTTAACAGGTTTTTCTGGCTCATGACCAAAACCTCTTTATGTGCTTGTTATTTAACTTTGTTACACGGAGTAACAAGGGACGCGCATTGTAGGGGGCGCATTCGGTCTGACAAATCAGACCAGTGGCCAAAGTATAAGTTGTGAATATGGTAATGTTGCAGTTGTGTATTATAAATATGTCCAAAATGATACGAAAATTAGATCCGCTTAACAGTTTGGTTAATTTTACTGAGCGGGAATTACGCAAATTTTACGCTGTTCTAACAATGATATGTGATGGATATCACTAAATATCGCCGTGAACAGTAAGTTCTAGTGCTGACGTGACCCGACGAGTAAAATAAGCAGGAAGAGAAGGTTTTTTGAACTGGATCAAATCTGCTATGCAGGTTATGGCCCCTATGAGGAAAGAACGATGACAAACGCGATAAACAAATGTAGTGCTGAGGAAACTGCTGCCTGCTGCTGCGTTGATGTTGGCACGGTAATGGATAACACGGACTGTACCGCGTCTTACAGCAAGGTCTTTGCTGAACGTGCCGAGGCGGAATCCATGCTGAGCTTGTTAACCGAAAAAGCGCGTGCGGTTGAGTCCGAACCTTGCCAGATCGACAGCAAGATTGATGCTGTCGAGGGCGGTGTAAAGCTGGATATTGATTTCACTTTCTCTTGCCAGGCTGAAACCATGATTTTCCAGCTCGGCCTGCGTTAATTTATCTGGCTTAATCCGATCTGGCAGTTATCCGTATCGACGCGGTTGCCGCCAGATCGAGGCCGCGTTTTTATCACCCCGCTCCGCGGCAACACGCCTGCTTCTCCCCCCAATAATGAGTACCCTCCATCGTCACATTTTTGTGCTGTACCCGTTTGCGTAATGTAACTATCTGGTTAACAATGAGATCAGGTCTGACCTGTTGTGCGCGTGCTTAATTTCTCTGTCGAACAGGAGCGTTTATGAACGAGGTGTTACCACTGACAACCCGTCGTGGCGATCGCGTGGCGATTGTTAACGGGTTACGTACCCCATTTGCCCGTCAGGCAACGGCATATCACGGCGTGCCCGCTATGGATTTGGGGAAAATGGTGGTGAGTGAACTACTCATACGTACCGGAGTGGATCCTGAAATGGTGGAGCAACTGGTATTCGGCCAAGTGGTCCAAATGCCGGAGGCGCCCAATATTGCCAGAGAAATTGTGCTGGGCACGGGCATGAGCGTCCATACCGATGCTTACAGCGTCTCGCGCGCTTGCGCCACCAGCTTTCAGGCCGTGGCCAATATTGCCGAGGGCATTATGGTCGGAACGATTGACGTGGGGATTGCCGGAGGGGCGGATTCTTCTTCCGTGCTGCCAATTGGCGTGAGCAAGAAATTTGCCAGAACGCTGTTGGATTTGAGCAAAGCCCGTACGTTGAGCCAGCGCCTCAAACTGTTGATCCGATTGCGTCCCGGAGATTTGCTGCCTGTCGCGCCTCCCGTCGCTGAGTATTCCACCGGATTGCGAATGGGCGATACCGCTGAGCAAATGGCGAAAACCTATGGTATCACGCGTGAGGAACAGGATGCGCTGGCGCATCGCTCGCATCGTCTGGCTGCACGAGCCTGGGAAGAGGGGAAGCTGTTTGACGAGGTCATGACCGCCTACGTTCCTCCCTACCAGCAGGCGCTGCGTGAAGACAACAATGTTCGTCACGACTCGGCGCCAGAGCATTATGCACGACTACGGCCCGCCTTCGATCGCCGGCATGGCAGCGTAACCGCCGCTAACAGTACGCCTTTGACTGACGGGGCCGCCGCAATTTTGATGATGAGTGAATCCAAAGCCAAAAGTTTGGGGATCGCGCCGCTGGGGTATCTGCGCAGTTACGCGTTTAGCGCCATTGATGTGTGGCAGGATATGCTGCTGGGGCCGGCGTATGCCTCTCCCCTTGCGTTGGAGCGAGCAGGAATTACGCTGGCCGATCTGACGCTGATCGATATGCATGAGGCGTTTGCTGCTCAAACGCTGGCAAACCTGAAGATGTTTGCCAGCGAGGCGTTTGCACGTAATAAACTGGGACGACATTCGCCGTTGGGCGAAGTGGATATGGAGAAATTCAATGTACTTGGCGGCTCTATTGCCTATGGGCATCCGTTTGCGGCGACCGGCGCCCGGATGATTACCCAGACATTGAATGAATTGCGTCGACGTGGCGGCGGATTGGGACTGACCACGGCCTGTGCTGCGGGCGGACTGGGCGCCGCTATGGTTCTGGAGGTGACACCATGATCGACAAACCATCTTTATCCGCTGCATCTGCGGAAAACTCGGCTTTTTCTCTGACTATTCGACCGGACAACATCGGTATTGTCACGATCGATGTGCCGGGAGAAAAGGTGAATACGCTGAAGAGTGAGTTTGCCGGGCAGATCACGCATGTCTTTGAACAAGCTCAGCAGCATGCGGCGCTCAGAGGGCTGATTTTGATTTCCGCCAAACCCGATTCGTTTATTGCCGGGGCGGATATTGCCATGCTGGATAAATGTACCAGCGCCGGGCAGGCCGAAAGTCTGGCCAGGCAGGGACAGGAAATCTTTGCCCGCTTTTCATCATTCCCTTTCCCGGTGGTTGCTGCGATTCATGGCGCCTGTCTGGGCGGCGGGTTAGAACTGGCGCTGGCCTGCGATCATCGGGTGTGCTCGCTGGATGACAAAACCATGCTCGGTCTGCCAGAGGTACAACTGGGCTTGTTACCCGGTTCCGGTGGTACGCAACGCCTGCCCCGTCTGATCGGGGTGGATAAGGCATTGGATATGATTCTGACCGGGCGACGTATCGGCGCGCGTCAGGCATTGAACATGGGATTGGTTGACGACGCGGTGCCCCACAGCATTTTGCTGCAAGCGGCGACGGAACTGATCAAAAAAGGAAAACGAAAAGTACAAACGCTGGGATGGCGCGCCCGTCTATTGGGGAGTCCAGGGGTTCGACGGGTGCTGTTTAAAATTGTTAAAACTAAAACGCGAGCGAAAACATACGGTAATTATCCGGCCGCCGATCGAATCATTCAGGTGATTCGCCGCGGCATGGAAAAAGGGATTGAGGAGGGTTACCGCCAGGAAGCCAGAGCATTTGGCAAACTGGTGATGACGCCAGAGTCCGCCGCGTTGCGTCACCTGTTTTTTGCCTCGACGTCCCTGAAAAAAGAATCTGGCTCTGCGGCCGGGGCCGGACCGCTTCATCGGGTAGGGATTCTGGGTGGCGGACTGATGGGGGGCGGCATCGCCAGCGTGACCGCAGTTCGCGGTGCGTTGCCGGTTCGGATTAAAGATATCAACGAGCAGGGGATTAACCATGCCCTGAAATATAGCTGGCAGTTGCTCACCAAACGGGTACAGCGTAAGCGGATGAAACCGGCAGAGCGACAGCGGGTGATGACGTTGATTTCCGGCAGCACCGATTACCGGGGGTTTGAATTCGTCGATATCGTCATTGAAGCGGTGTTTGAAGAATTGTCCCTGAAGCAGAAAATGGTTGCTGAGATTGAACAGCATGCGGCGCCGCATACGGTCTTTGCCTCTAACACGTCGTCATTGCCCATCCATCAGATTGCTGCGCAGGCCCATCGTCCGCAGCAGGTGATTGGTTTACATTACTTTAGCCCGGTGGAAAAAATGCCGCTGGTTGAGGTGATCCCCCATGCGCAAACCAGCGCGGAAACGATCGCCACGACGGTGTCACTGGCAAAAAAACAGGGTAAAACGGCCATTGTCGTTGCTGACCGCGCGGGGTTTTATGTTAACCGTATTCTGGCTCCCTACATTAACGAAGCGGCCTATTGCCTGCTGGAGGGTGAACCGGTTGAGTCCATTGATGATGCGCTGGTGCGTTTCGGTTTTCCTGTCGGCCCGCTGACCTTGCTGGATGAGGTCGGTATTGATGTCGCGACCAAGATTGTTCCGGTATTGAGCGAGGAACTGGGTGAGCGTTTTAAATCGCCACCGACGTTTGATGCCATCCTGAAGGATGGCCGTAAAGGCCGTAAAAATGCGAAAGGTTTTTATCGGTATAGCGAGAAACGTCGTTTCTGGCCTTCGAGAAGAGAGGTGGACAGCACGATTTACGCTCTGCTGGATGTCACGCCGAAAGCCCATATTGATCCCGCGTTGATTAGTCAGCGCTGTGTCATGATGATGTTGAATGAAGCGGCGCGTTGTCTGGATGAAAAGGTCGTTCAGTGCGCTCGTGACGGCGATATTGGGGCGGTTTTTGGCATTGGTTTCCCTCCTTTCCTGGGCGGACCGTTTCATTATATGGATCGTCTTGGTATGGAAACGGTGGTGAAAACCTTGCAGGTGTTGCAACAACAATCCGGTGAGCGCTTCGCACCCTGTGAGCGTTTGCTGACCATGCGCGACAATCAGCAGCGGTTCTACCCGGCCTCGGTCGATAACGCCGCGTGCGAATCCGCAGCCGGGCCGGAGGATGCCGACCGGATTAGTTGATCGTCACGGTGACAGTAACCGTATCGGTGTAGCTCCCTTCCGGTTTGTTGGCCTGGCTGGCATTTATCCGGGCGGTGTAAGGGATCGTTTGCGCCAGCCCGGTTCCGGTTCCTGCATAGTCGTCGTTTTCCGTCCAGGCTACGTTGCCGGTGCGGTAGAGCTGATATTGCAGATAATAGGACGTATCGCCTGCCGCGGCGGTCATGCGGCGCCAGTTGGCATCCTCCGGATGCGTACTGGTCAGCTTCACGGTATACGCGCCCAGATTGGTGCAACGAACGCCCAGACTGTTGGTGACTTCAGGAAAGTCGGCCGGCAACGCCGCCGCGCCAAAGCTGATGTTCGGCGCGCTGGTGATCTGACAGTCATTGGTGATATTCATGGTGATACTCAGCGTTGAGGTGATGGAACCGATATCCTGAAAACAGAGGCCACCTATCCCCAACGCGCAAAGGCTGTAATCCCAATTGATCGTGACCACATCGGTGTAGGTGCCAGCGGCGACGTTGTTGCCCACGCTGGTACGAATATAGATAGGCATGGTGCCGTCGGCGGAGTTGAACAGGCCTAATATTCCCAGAAAGGTTGTCTGACTCCAGGTATAGCTGGAACCAATGTTATACAGCGTGCCGCAGCCGGAATCCATGCACAGACTATAGGGAACATAATCGCTGCTGGCGCCGCGCCGCATTCGCATGCTGGTGCCGCTGGAGTTGGCGTCACCCGCGATAGTGGCGGTGATGGTATTGGTGCCGGCGATGCTTAAAACGCTGCCACTGCACCGGAATCCGCTGCCGGAGGTCACGATCTGCGGCGCGCCCCCGCTCTCGATTGGCCCGACGACCGACGACGCATACGGCCCCAGCGTGGTCGAGCTGGAGGGCGCTGAACAGTCGGCAAAACTGCCGTGTGCCGCGAACAACGCGAAGACAAATGTCAGACGCTGTAACCACGCTTTTCTTTGCATACTGTTATCCTTTGGGCTCTACCTGACACGCCAGCGGCCCGATCGTCGCCATTATTGTCTGGGTTTCCGGCAGAGAGAATTCCACCTGACAAATTTGCCCGTCCGCTTGCTGAAACCGCAGGCGGTTAAACGTGCGCAGGTGAGAGAAATAGGTTAACCCTTCATGACCACTGAAGGTGGTGTTGCCGCTGAAAGTATCAGTGACCGTAGTACCGATGGCGGGAGGCTGGCCTGTGGTATCGCGTAAAGCGATATTGGCCGCCAGCACCTGATGAAGCGGGAAGGTCACCACGATACCGCTGCCTTCCCTGACCGAAACGCGGTCTTCTATCTGCGGCGTGTCCACGTTGGCGGGCAAAGCCAATGAATCGATTTCGATTTTCGCCGGATAGTTTGAGGTGACCCACGGCACCAGCAGATGACCGCGCCTGTCGGTGACGCCCACTAACTGGTTCTCATATTTTACCGGCACCCCTTCATAGCCTTCGGTATCGACCACCAGAAAGGCGTCATTGATTCGATTGCTGGGGAACAGGCTGCCGTTCATGTAGATCAGCGCGCCGCTGAGTTCTCCCCATCGAGTCGTGTTTCCTTCATTGCCGTACACGCCCCCTTGAAGCAGGTTGTAAGGCCCGCGCCAGCTCAGCGCGCCCTGATAATATGGCTCCCGGCCAGCGGCATAGGCGGCATTCCAGCCGAAACCGCCGTCGGTCGGGGTCGAGCGGGTGATGCCGAGACGCGGTGAGTAATCGTTTCGGGTGTTGCGCTGTAAGCTGGCGTTGATCGTATCGTTTGAGCCAAACGGTATAACAAACTGCAACTGTGCACTGTAATCGTTGTCGCCCAATGTTTTATTGAGGGCGAGATAAACGGAACTGCCTTGCCATAACTGTCGGGTGTAGGAGACGTTCAGCAACTGGGTTCGCGAGCCGTCAAATGCCTGGATATCGAAATAGCCGATGCCGGCCGTACCGTTTCCTTTGCCAAACAGCTGGCTGCTCAAGGTTGCCTGATTGCTCTGCCGGCTAAGCAGGCGGCTATTATATAGGGTGGTGAGATCGCGGTAGGCGGCATCGCGTTTTGCATGCTGTAGATTCAGGCCAAATGGCTGAGTGTAATAGGAGTAGCCGAGGGTATATTGATGACCCACTGCCGCTTTTTCACTCTGGCTGTAAGAGGAACTGACGGTACCCCAACGGCCGACGGTGAAATCTGCCCCTGCGCCCAGCAGGAACAGATCGTTTACCGCCTCCGTGTGGGTTGACAGCGTCAGCCAGTTTGTCAGGCCGTAGCGATAAATTCCGCTGACGACGGGGTCGGATGCGTAGGCCTCATTCCTGAAACCATAGTCCCGACGCAGTACGCCGACGGACAGATCAAAATCACTCAATCCGGCGCGCAATAAGGTATTGGATACGTAAAAAGGCACGGTCGTGGAGATTTGTCTGCCCTGAGCATCGGTGGTGATCACCGTGGCTTCGCCCGCGCCGTTGAGATAAGGGGTATTGGTGAGTGTAAACGGCCCCGGATTTAGCGTCGAACTGCCCGCTTTATAACCATTAATAAACAAATCCAACGTGCTGGGTACTGCCGCCGACCCGCTGTATTGTATTAACGGGTAGGTGACGATGTCGGGTCTGATGGCAAAGTTGCGGCTGAAGCGTACTCCTCCCATACGAACGGAATTACTCCAGGTCAGCGAGTCGCTGATCAAATCGCCCACCTGATAGGTCAGCATCCTTTCACTGTCGCTATAGCGCCAATAGGTATCAAAACGTCGATAGCCCTGCCGCTGACTGGCCCCGCGGTTTCCCGTCGAAAAATTATAAATGCCGGTATTGGTTACCATGCCGTAGTCGCTGAAAAAACGCTGTTCCAACAGGGTGTTCAAGGTATCCGTACTTCCTGAGGGCGCCGCATAGTAAGCGTTATAGTTCAATAACAGGCCTGGGCTGCTGCGGGGGGGAAGGCGTTGGGTGCCGGTGCCGACCCCTGCCACTTCCTGCGCCGGCAGCCAGTCGGGCGGGACGTTCAACTTTAACTGCTGTTGGCTGGGATCGTATTCTACCGTCACCTCCGGCAGCGCATTAACGTTAATCAGCCCTGACGGTTGTGCTGGCACTTTGACCCTGTTTTGGCGCAGTACGACGGCATCAACATAATAGCTGCCGCTTCGGTAGGTTACCGGCACCACATTGTTGTCGCTCTGCCCGTTAACCGTAATGGTCAAATAGTAGATCGCTTCATTAATCGCCGGTTTACCGCGGGGCGGAGCCGGTAAATCGGTAAATTCTTCCGCCGCCAGCAGCGCGGAATGAAAAAATAGCGTGATAATAGCGCTCCACAGTATCAGGGAGGCGGTATCGGCATATTTTCGTGTATAGAGAACAAGCTTTATCATAGACCTGCTACTGGACAGATATTATTCACGTTTAATCAAAACAGGTTCGGCGATGTCCGAGAGCTGGGTAAAAAGCTGGAGAGCGGAACCCGGGGGCGATACGCCCTGCGGTAGCGGCCAGCGCATTTCCTGACCGGGCAATACGTAGCCCAGAAAGCCGCTATTGATCTGAATTTTGCCTGCGTTGTTCGTTTGGGATGATGCCCAGAAAACGTTGCTCAGCCGGGCGCTGACAATGCCTCGATTGCGCACGTACAGGTAGGGTTTTCCGGAAACATGGGCGACTTTCCAGTACAAGTCGGGCAGTGTGGGGTCACGGGTGGCGCGTTTTTTATCGGGTCTTACCTGCGTCCATATGCCTTTGCCGTCAATAAACAAGGGCAGCAGATAGCGCATCTGAAACTGTAGCCCCATTTTCGGCGCCTCTTGCGCATTGTTATAAGGTTCGGCAATTTCATCAATAATGAGCCGGTACGATTGTTGGCTGTTAACGGGCGCAGGCGTCGTGCGTATCAGTCGTATCATGTGCCGTTTGCCGGGTTCCAGCGTGGTGAATGGTGGTGTGGCGATCACCTCTTTTTGTTCGGCGTAGCGATCTTTAAAATCGATTTGTTTCCATGCCATGATGCGAATTTGCAGCGCAACAGGTTTTCTTCCTTTATTTTCCAGCCATAGAGCCGAACTGTTTTCGTCGGATTCGATGACCTGATAAATCGGCCAGACCAGCAGACTGTTAGCGGCGAAAGTCGATGCGCACATGATGCCGAGAGTTAGTGTAATCAATTGAAAAACAACAACTATATTTATTTTCATGTGACTACCATGCATATTCTAATAGGTTAGGCTGACCGTTATGCTATCGGTGTATTGCCCGGCTGGTGGATAGGGCGACGCACCGAAGTATCGTGCGTAGACGGTGTAGGTTTGCGTGGCGCTGGGAAAGGATGAGATATTCAGTGCTGACGCATCGGTTCCCCACACCTGTGTACGGGCGGCATCGCGGTAGAGCTGATAGGGCAGTGAATGCGTCCCCGCCGTATTCATGACGTAACGCTGTGCGCTGTTTCCGCCGTGCAGGCCATAGTCCATCTCCACTGTCACCGTGATGCCTGGCGTGCAGGTGATGACAATGGAACCATTACCCGCGGTGCTGGCCACATCAACATTGCTGGCTGCCGCACTTTGCGTACCGAAATTAATGGTTCCCATAGTGGATTGGCTGCTGTTGACGCCACTACCGAACGCGCACCCTTTTTGAATGCTGGCGTTCACGGTAAACGAACTGCTCACCGTTAAGGCGAATAACGGTGAGGTCAGAAGCGCAAAAAATGAAAACCATGCCGACTGAATACGCATCCAGAGTACCTGTGCTTAAGAGGGATGCTGATTGGTTGAATCGATTACCATTCCACTGTCGCCGCCACGGTATCGGTATAGGTCCCCGCCGCTGGTGATATCACGGTCTGATCCGCAGGCAGGATCCGGGCGTGAATGGGGATTGATTGCGGTATTCCGGTTGAGGTAAGCGGGATCCCGGTCGTGTCATTCAACGGAATTTCGTTGGATCTGGCCGAATCCGTGTAGAGACGATAGGGGATATTGTAGGTGCCGGTGCTGGGGGCCAGCGTGCGCAGCGTGCCGGAGTCATTCGCGCCCGCGCCGATACGCACGGTAACCGGCGTACCTGTTGAACAGGTTACCGTCAGGCCGCTACCGGCGGTACTGGTGACATCGGCGTCAATGTTGTCGGCCAGACTGTCATGCGATCCGAAGTCCAATGTTCCCCAGGTGGAGCCTGCCCCAGCGCCGTTATCAACCGTACAGGCCGATGTAATGGTCAAGGTGACGCCGATATTGCCATTGATGGTGGCCGCGCCAGCTACAGACGAAACACCCAACGTAAGTAAGGCAACCAAAGAGGAAAGTATCGTGCTCTTCGCGTTCATAGCGATTCCTTTATATTGATATTGCATTTATTTCACCAATGAAAAAACGATTTTCGAAATTCATATTGCCGATATCGCATACGGTTCAATTGGTTTATTTTGCTGCTTTTAATAAGCGTAATAACTATTTCTATTATCACTTATAAATAAGCTAACCGGTCACCAACTGAACCTGGCTAAAATTATCGTATCTGTCTTCATTTTGTCGCGCTGGTCAGGCGTGAATTCTCCAGTCGCCTTATTTTTGCGTTACTGGCGTCGATAATTAATCCTATTCCCGCGTGTTGGAGTCCATTCGATATGTCATATTTTAAGATGCTTTTACCTGGTGAGTTATAAAGGTAAATAAAAGGACTGACGGATAACGTTATCCCCTTGTCTTCGCTTGTCTTTGTCCCGTGCGGTGGATTGTCCGTGTATTATGATTTGAGTAAAGAAAATTAGCAGACGATTGAAAAAATACATGTCTTATTCCATCTGTTTTTAAATTTCGTGTCTTTATCAATAAATCATAATCGCAGCTATCATTTATATTTTTTTGGATTTCCTGTTATATCCGTTAGTCTGCAATTTGCCGGTGGCTTTATTAGCACGAATATCGTCGTTTCAATTTCAGGAACGATATTTTGCTATCGCTCATTGCTTCTTTAAATTTACCGGGTGCAAGTTAATTCGTTAAATTTAAAGATAGAGGCTGTGTTGAAATTTAACAACGCGATAAAATTATTATGTGATAAAAAAGTTATAATCTACACAAAGGGAAAGTTTTATGCTTTTTTGTATCAAATTTTTCGTGTTTTGTAGTGTTTTAATTCATAAAAAATGGATTTTTTGCTATGAGATTGATTCCCCTTTATACGTACTGTGGATGCGCCAACCATAAGTGAGGTAAAAACGCGTTTTACTTAGTGATTAAATTTACAGCTGGAATCTGCGATAATAGGTTTCTATCGTAGTCTGATATCGTATCGGTTTAAGCCGTTTTTACAATTCAACTTATTGTTTTGTAAAATTTTTTAATTGCAGTGTATTCGTCAACATAGCGGTGTGATATGCAAGTTTTGATAATGCGTCACGGTGATGCTGTACCTGACGCCGCCAGTGATGCGCTACGGCCGCTCAGCGTTCGTGGCTGTGATGAATCGCGTCAAATGGCGTTTTGGTTGAACGAGCAGCAAATAGACATTGATCGTGTCCTGGTAAGCCCTTATTTACGCGCGCAGCAAACGCTGGAAGTGGTGCAGGCCATCCTGCCTTTGCCTGAAGAAAATGACTGCTTAACCGAACTGACGCCGGGCGGCGATGCGCAGTTGGTCAGCTATTATCTGCAAACGCTGGCGAAAGAGGGGACGAACGCGGTGCTGGTGGTGTCGCATCTTCCGATGGTGGGCTATCTGGTGGCGTCGCTATGTCCGGGAGAAACCGCGCCGATGTTTGCCACATCCGCGATTGCCTGCGTCACTATCGAAACGCAATCGGGCGACGGGGCGCTGGATTGGCAGATCGGCCCGGCGCAATTAACGCTGAAGTCTTGAGCGTTCCGAGAGGCGCGCCGCGCGCCTCTGGTTCCTGACGATATCTTATCCAAGACCGGGCGCTTCCAACGCAACCAGCACCAGTAACGCCGCATCGCCGCCAAACTCCTTGGGGGCCTGATGAAAAGCCAGCACGTCCGGATGTTGCGCCAGCCATAACGGGGTTTGCTGCTTAAGAATATGTTTGCCATGACCGTGCATGACGCAGGCGCAGTAAACATGTTCCCGGCGACAGGCCGCCAGCAGGGCGCCCAGCTCCTGTTTGGCCTGCAACTGGGTCAGCCCATGTAAATCCAGAAACAGTTCAGGAGAGTAATCCCCTCTGCGTAGTTTCTTCAGTTCGTAATGACTGGCGCCGGGACGCACGTAGCGTGTCGGGCCTTCACTTTCCAACTGCGGCTGAAATTCGTCTGAAAAGTAAAAGCTGGCGTCGACCTGTTCCTGTAAGCGTCGTTTGGCTGGCAGTTCGCCAACCTTTTTGCGGCGTGGCTTATGGGTATAAGTATCCTGGCGCAATTTTTTAGTCCCGGCGATCGACGAGCGAAAAAGCTGCAATTCGTCGTCACTCAGTGAATATTTATTACTCATCGGTCGTTCACCCTGCATCAACATCCGGCCAGTTTACCCTGTCTCTGTTCCGCCGCTAAATAAAAGTCGGGATAACCGTTAGTTCTACCGGTTATATCTGCTGATTTGTCGCGGGCTTCATGGCAAACTAAGCGCCAATTTTCTATTCCGATGTGTCTGCGGAGGCAACCTTGGACAAAATTTTCGTCGATGAAGCCGTCAGCGATCTCCATACCATTCAGGATATGTTGCGCTGGGCTGTCAGTCGGTTTAACGCAGCCAACGTCTATTACGGTCACGGTACGGATAATCCCTGGGACGAAGCGGTTCAACTGGTATTGCCCAGCTTGTTTCTGCCGCTCGACATTCCGGAGGATATGTATACTTCCCGTCTGACGTCCAGCGAGCGTCATCGCATCGTCGAGCGCGTCATCCGCCGGGTCAATGAGCGTATCCCGGTCGCGTATCTGACCAATAAAGCCTGGTTCTGCGGCCTGGAATTTTATGTTGATGAGCGGGTCCTGGTGCCTCGCTCGCCTATCGGCGAGCTGATCAGCGATTATTTCGGCGACCTGCTGCCAAAAGCGCCGAACCATATTCTGGATATGTGTACCGGCAGCGGTTGTATTGCCATCGCCTGCGCACAGGCGTTCCCGGAAGCCGAGGTTGATGCGGTGGATGTTTCCAGCGACGCGCTGGCGGTGACCGAACAGAATATTCAGCAGCATGGCGTGGAATACCGCGTTACCCCGATTCGTTCCGATTTGTTTCGTGAATTGCCAGCCATCCAGTATGACCTGATTGTGACCAATCCTCCTTACGTCGATGAAGAGGATATGTCGGACCTGCCGCAGGAATTCCGCTATGAGCCTGAACTGGGGTTAGCGGCTGGCAGCGACGGTTTGACGCTGGTACGACGTATCCTGGCCTGTGCGCCGGATTACCTCAGCGATGATGGCGTACTGATTTGCGAAGTCGGCAACAGCATGGTGCACCTGATTGATCAATACCCGGATATTCCTTTCACCTGGCTGGAGTTTGAAAACGGTGGGGACGGGGTATTTATGCTGACCAGGGCGCAGTTGATTGACTGCAACGCGCATTTCCACATTTATCGAAATTAACCCTATACGCATACGCTAAGGAGTTGTGATGGCAGGAAACAGTATTGGACAGTTTTTCCGCGTCACCACATTTGGTGAGTCCCACGGCATTGCTCTGGGATGTATTGTTGACGGCGTACCGCCGGGGATCCCACTGACAGAAGCCGATCTGCAACTCGATCTGGATCGCCGTCGTCCGGGGACGTCCCGCTACACGACCCAACGTCGTGAGCCCGATCAGGTTCGCATTCTGTCCGGCGTGTTTGAAGGGGTGACCACCGGCACCAGCATCGGTTTACTGATTGAAAATACCGATCAGCGTTCGCAGGATTACAGCGCCATTAAAGATGTGTTCCGGCCCGGTCATGCCGACTATACCTATGAGCAAAAATACGGCCTGCGAGATTATCGCGGCGGCGGTCGCTCGTCTGCGCGTGAAACCGCAATGCGCGTGGCTGCGGGGGCCATTGCCAAAAAATATCTGCAACAGCAATACGGCGTAAAAATTCGCGGTTATCTGTCGCAGATCGGTGATGTCACGTGCGAACTCAAGGACTGGGATCAGGTTGAGCAAAATCCCTTTTTCTGTCCGGATGTCGATAAGCTGGAAGCGCTGGATGAACTGATGCGCGGGCTCAAAAAAGAGGGAGATTCTATCGGGGCGAAAGTCAGCGTGGTTGCAGAGTCTGTCCCCGCTGGATTGGGCGAACCCGTATTCGACCGACTGGATGCCGATTTGGCCCACGCGCTGATGAGTATTAATGCGGTAAAAGGCGTTGAGATAGGCGACGGTTTTGCCGTGGTGACGAAGCGTGGCAGCGAGAACCGTGATGAAATCACGCCGGAAGGTTTCCAGAGCAACCATGCGGGCGGCATTTTGGGCGGCATCAGCAGCGGACAGCATATTGTCGCGCATCTGGCGCTTAAACCGACATCCAGCATCATGGTGCCCGGCAAGACGATTAATCGTCAGGGGGAAGCGACGGAAATGGTTACGCGTGGACGTCACGACCCGTGCGTTGGGATTCGTGCAGTGCCGATTGCCGAAGCGATGATGGCGATTGTTCTAATGGATCACCTGCTGCGTCAGCGTGCGCAGTGTGGCGATGTGGTGAGTCAGGTTCCCCGTTGGTAGAAAATCATGAGAAAAGGGTTTATTGGGGCTCTCGTATTAGTATTCAGTGCGCCATTGTTGACAACACCATTGTTGACAAAAATGGCGTGGGCGAAAACTCCCTGGCAGGAAATGACGCACCCGGTTGCGGGTACGCCGCAGGCCATAGGCGGTTTTTCCAATGGTTGCATTATCGGCGCGCAGCCGCTGCCGTTGCAGTCGCCGGATTATCAGGTGATGCGTGTCGATCAGCGACGTTATTACGGCCACCCCGATTTGCTGGCGTTTATTCATCGCCTGAGCGCGCAGGTGAAACGCCGCACTGCCGCCAATGTGTTGGTCGGCGATATGGGGATGCCGGTTGGCGGACGGTTCAGTAGCGGTCATGCCAGCCATCAGTCCGGTCTGGATGTGGATATCTGGCTGCAATTGCCGAAACAGCGCTGGAGCCAGCAGCAACTGCTGAAGCCGCAACCGATTGATCTGGTGACGGCAAATGGCCGTCAGGTTAATCCGCGAGTCTGGCAGCCAGAGATAACCACGCTGGTGAAGCTGGCCGCGCAGGATAGCGACGTCACGCGTATTTTTGTTAACCCGGCGATTAAAAAACAACTATGTACTGACGCGGGCCACGATCGCGACTGGCTGCGGAAGGTTCGCCCCTGGTTCGGACATCGCGCGCATATGCATGTTCGCCTGCGCTGCCCGGCAGACAGTCTGGAGTGTCAGGAACAAGATCCGCCGCCAGCGGGGGATGGGTGTGGCGCTGAGTTGACCAGTTGGTTCCAGCCCAAAAAACCGGCCGGCGAGCCTCCGGTGAAAACCTCTCCACCCCCTTTGCCTCCGTCTTGTCAGGCATTGGTTGACAGACATTTTGCTGCGGAATAACTCATGGACTGGTTTGTCGTAGGGCCCGAAATGTTGGGCATTCTGTTCTTCGTCGCCGTGTTGGCCGGGTTTATTGATTCCATCGCCGGCGGCGGCGGTTTACTGTGCGTACCCGCTTTACTTGCTGTGGGGCTGTCGCCCGCACAGGCGCTGGCGACGAACAAGCTGCAATCCATGGGCGGTTCCTTCTCCGCCAGCCTGTACTTTATTCGTCGCCGGGCGGTGAACCTCGGGGAGCAGAAACTGGCCATTGCGCTGACTTTTCTGGGATCGACGTTTGGGGCCTGGATGATTCAGCAGATTCACGCCGATTTCCTGCGGCAGTTGCTGCCCGTGTTGATCATCGGTATTGGACTTTATTTTCTGTTGTCGCCCAAAATTGGCGATGAAGATCGGCAGCGTCGCCTTTCCGGTCTGCCTTTTGCTGTTGTCGCGGGTGGCTGTGTCGGGTTTTATGACGGTTTTTTTGGACCCGGCGCCGGATCTTTTTATGCGCTGGCGTTTGTCACCCTGAGTGGCTTTAATCTGGCAAAGGCGACGGCACATGCCAAGATCCTCAATTTCACTTCGAATTTCGGCGGTCTGTTGTTTTTTATGCTCGGCGGAAAAGTGGTGTGGGGACTGGGCGCGGTGATGCTGGCGGGCCAGTTTATTGGCGCGCGTCTCGGCGCCAAAATGGTGCTGAGTAAAGGCCAGAAGCTGATCCGGCCCATGCTGGTGATGGTTTCTGGCGTCATGAGCTGCAAACTGATTTATGACAGTCACGGCGCGGAAATTGGCGTCTGGCTGGGGCAATTTTTCTGATGACGATGAATAATACGATGGATACTCATCACTACCAGCAACTGATCGATATCTTCGACGGCTGTTTCAGCCGTGAATACAATACGCGCTTGATTAAAGGTGACGATGAACCGATCTACCTGCCTGCCGATGAACAGGTGCCGTATCACCGGATTGTTTTTGCCCACGGTTTTTACGCCAGCGCGTTGCACGAGATTTCCCACTGGTGTGTCGCGGGGGCGCAGCGCCGTTTGCTGGTTGATTTCGGCTACTGGTATTGTCCTGATGGGCGGGATGCCGCCACACAGAGCCAGTTTGAGGTGGTGGAAATCAAACCACAGGCATTTGAATGGCTGTTCTGCGTTGCGGCGGGTTTTCCGTTTAACGTCAGCTGTGACAATCTGAACGGCGACAGTGAACCGGATCGCATTGATTTCCAACGGCGTGTGTATGCGCAAGTCATGACGTATCTGGATCAGGGGATTCCCCCACGCCCTGCGCGCTTTATTAACGCGTTACAATCGTTTTACAATACGCCGCCGCTGACGGCAGAACGCTTTCCGTATCCAGCCGATCTCTGCTGAATATGAAAGGAACAGATTAACCGAGGGTAATAAATGATCGCAGAATTTGAAGCGCGCATTCTGGCGCTGATTGACGATATGGTAGAGCATGCCAGCGACGATGAACTTTTTGCCGGTGGCTACTTGCGCGGTCATTTGACCGTATCGGTGGCGGAAGCTGAAGAGCTGGGAGAGCATACGCTGGAAGCCCTGAATGCCCGCGTCAGCGAAAGTATTGATAACGCCATAAAGAATGGCGAATTGTCGCCGCCGGATCAGATTCTGGTTAATCGCATGTGGGAAAACTTATTCCAGCAGGCGCAGAACCTGCAAACGCACTAAATAAGTACCATGCTGACGTGGCGGTTATCGGTGCGTCAGCGACCTTCCTTGCTGTCAGACCGGTCTGCCTTTTAATAACTTCCTGATCCAGAAACGATTCGGATTCAGCGCCGCCAGCGTTTCTCTGTCTAACGGCAGCGGTTCGCCATAAATCTGCGAGGCCAGTATCTCCGCCGACAGCGGGGCGGAGCAGAGTCCGCGCGATCCCAATGCGCCGATGATGAACAAATTCGGATAGACGGGCGCTGGCGGCAGGTTTTCCGGAGCGTGCTGCCGATGAAGCAAATCCTGATAATCGTCGAGAGTTTGCCGGTAGTCAGGAACGGCCCCCAATAACGGCAGGTGATCGCGCAATGCACAGCGCACGCCCTGACGTGCGCTGTGGTGGCTGATATCAATTTGCGATGCCCAGTCGGCATCGGGCAGGCAGTCTAACAGGCGCTGGCGGTTTTCTTGCTGTTCCGCTTCCCGATAATCATTACTGGTATCACCTCGTTGGTAGCTGGCGCCAATACAGTGTTCCTGATGTTGCGGACTGACCGGCGTCAGATAGCCGTCATAGCACAATACCTGTTGCAGTCGCTGTAATACCGGAGTGGTAGGAATATGACTGACCTGACCGCGCACCGGATAGCAGGGTAGCTGGCGGGTTTGCGGCCAGTCGGATACCTGATGGCCATTCGCCAGAATAAGCGTGGAATGGGATGCCGGTTGTCCCTTGTTGAAGGTTAATGTCCAGCCGTCAGCGGTTTGATCAATGGCGGAAACCGGGGCGTCCATTCTGGCGATAAGCCCCTGCGTCTGGGCCAGCGCCATGGCTGAGGCGGTTAATTCCGCCGGGCATAGCCAGCCGCCGTCAGGATAGGTTACGCCTCCCACGCCCAGAACCAGATCATTCTGTTCCTCAAGCTGTTGAGCGGTGACGCCTGATACCAGTTCCGTCGGCCATTCGCCCTGTAGAATATGTTCGATCTTGCGGGTGCTCTTTTCGTCATAGGCAAGCTGGCTGACGCCACACCACTGATGTTCAAATATAACCCCTTGCGCCGCCAGCGCAGAATACTGACGGCGGGCGAAGGTGAATGCGGCGGCGAAAAAACGTGAAAGGGCGTCATGCTTGTCGTTCAGCAACGGGTAAAGCGCGCCTTGCCGGTTACCGGACGCGCCTGTGGCGGGGAGGGCTTGCGCACAGTAGAGCGTGACGTTGGCTCCACGCCTTTGCAGGGCGAGAGCGGTTAATACGCTGGCGACCCCGCCGCCAACGATCGCGATGTCACGGGTATTCGTTGCCGCGGGACGCGCATACCACGGCGTCGGCGAAGGGACGGGAAGCGCAGCCGGGAGAATGCCGCTCAGCATCTCGCGCTTCTGACCAAATCCTTTGACCTTGCTGACGCTAAAGCCGGCTTGTTGTAGTCCGCGACGAACGAATCCCGCGGCGGTAAACGTGGCGAACGTGCCTTGCCCGCGGCACAGACGCGCCATGGATTGAAACAGATTGTCCGTCCACATCTCCGGGTTTTTTGCAGGGGCGAAACCATCCAGAAACCAGGCATCAACCTGATGATTTAATGAGTCATCTAACGCGGGCAGTAGCGCATTCACATCTCCAAACCACAGATCAAGGGTAATTCGCCCTTGGTCCAGAATCAGTCGATGGCAGCCCGACAGCGGTAAAGGCCATTGCTGGCGTAGCGCGTCTGCGTAGATCGCCAGTTCGGGCCATTGCGCATGTGCGGCCGCCAGATCGTGCTGACGCAGAGGAAATTTCTCAAAACTGATGAAGTGCAGGCGCTGTAACATCGCTTCTGGCGACTGCGTTCTGAATTGGTCAAAGGCCTGCCACAAGGTCAGAAAATTAAGCCCGGTGCCGAAGCCCGTTTCCGCAATAACGCAACTGGCGCGCGGGTGCGTCAGAAACCGTTCGGGGAACCGATTGCCCTGTAAAAAGACATATCGGGTTTCTGCCAGCCCATCCTGGTTGGAGAAATAGACGTCATTAAACTGTTGCGATACAGGTGTACCCTGTTCATTCCAGCTTAAGGACGCATGCTGGATGGGAAGGTTATTCACGGCAAATGACTCATTATTCAAGCGATGCGGCGATTCTAACCAGCGTAATGCCGTGGCGCAAATTTAGCAAAAGTTCGGCTGATCGGACTTGTTCAGCTTACAACTGTACGCTAAAGTGCGATGCGAAATCCCAAATTTTATAAGTGGAAGAGGTATTTGATGAAACGTGCAGTGATTACTGGTCTGGGGATCGTATCAAGCATAGGTAATAACCAACAGGAAGTTCTGGCGTCGTTGCGTGAAGGGCGTTCGGGTATTACTTTCTCTCAGGAGTTGAAAGATTCCGGCATGCGTAGTCACGTCTGGGGCAATGTAAAACTGGATACTACCGGACTGATTGAACGTAAGGTTGTACGTTTCATGAGCGATTCTTCTATCTATGCCTATCTGTCAATGGAACAAGCCATTGAAGATGCAGGTCTGGCTCCTGAGACATATCAGTGCAACCCGCGCGTCGGATTGATTGCCGGTTCCGGCGGTTCTGCCCGTTATCAGGTGTTCGGCGCTGACGCCATGCGCAGCCCGCGCGGCCTGAAGGCCGTTGGCCCGTATGTGGTCACCAAAGCCATGGGATCCGGCGTTTCTGCCTGCCTGGCAACGCCGTTCAAAATTTACGGTGTCAACTATTCCATCAGTTCTGCCTGCGCCACTTCCGCACACTGTATTGGCAATGCGGTTGAACAAATTCAGATGGGCAAGCAGGACATTGTATTCGCCGGCGGCGGCGAGGAACTGTGCTGGGAGCTGGCCTGTGAATTTGATGCCATGGGCGCGCTGTCTACCAAATATAACGAGACGCCGGAAAAAGCGTCCCGTACTTATGATGCGGATCGTGATGGTTTCGTTATCGCTGGCGGCGGCGGTATGGTGGTAGTCGAAGAGCTGGAGCACGCGCTGGCGCGTGGCGCGCACATCTATGCTGAAATTATCGGCTATGGTGCAACGTCTGATGGCGCCGACATGGTTGCGCCTTCAGGTGAAGGCGCGGTGCGTTGTATGAAGATGGCGCTTCAGGACGTGAAAGCCCCGATTGATTACATCAACACGCACGGTACGTCTACCCCGGTGGGCGATGTGAAAGAACTGGGCGCAATCCGCGAAGTATTCGGTGACAGCATCCCGGCGATTTCCGCCACCAAAGCGATGACCGGTCACTCACTGGGCGCCGCAGGGGTACAGGAAGTCATTTATACGCTGCTGATGCTGGAACACGGTTTTATTGCGCCGAGCATTAACGTTGATACGCTGGATGAGCGTGCGGTGGGGATGAATATCATTACTGAACCTACCGAACGTAAGCTGACCACGGTGATGTCGAATGGCTTCGGCTTCGGCGGCACCAACGCCGCGTTGGTGATGAGCAAACTCGAGAAGTAATCGTTACTTAATCATCGATGAACATAACGGGTGCGCCGACAGCCGTTATGTTCAATATCCCCTGATTATCTTCCACTATTTTCCTGCAATGTCGCATATTGACACATTGACTGCTTCCCTGTTTACTGGTCGGGTTCTACAGTAGCCGATTCTGGCGCTGCGTAAGCGTTCACGTGATCCAACGCACCCGTTGTCTGCGGTTTTTCGCGGACGGAGAGGGCGTTGGGATTTCTAGACCGCTCCTGCCTTCTCGCTTCATTTGTTGTTGATTTGGAGTAAGAGATGTCTTTGTTTGTTTCTCATTTGCGTCACGATTCTGCCGAGCGATCGCTGCTGTCGTTGACCTGTGCCGTTTTTCTTTCCTATTTGACTGTCGGACTGGCTTTGCCGGTGATCCCGCTGTACGTGCATCACGAACTGGGGCTGAACAACACCATGGTTGGGATTGCTGTCGGCGTTCAGTTTCTGGCGACGGTGCTGACCCGCGGTTATGCCGGGCGTTTAGCCGATCAGCAAGGCGCAAAGCGTTCGACGTTGCAGGGCATGGGCGCCTGTGCGTTGGCAGGCGTCGCTTATTTATTGGCGGCGCTGTTGCCGTTACCGGTAATGGGTAAATTTGCGCTGTTGGTTGCCGGCCGTTTGATTTTGGGTTTTGGTGAAAGTCAAATGTTGACGGGGAACATGACCTGGGGAATGGGGCTGGTCGGGGCACAGCGTTCAGGCAAGGTCATGTCATGGACCGGGATGGCGATTTATGGTTCGCTGGCCGCCGGCGCGCCATTAGGCCTGTGGCTGTATCACGGCTGGGGATTTATGGCGTTGGGACTCTCTGCGTTGGCATTGCCCACCATTGCCCTGTTGATGAACTGGCGTATTCCGGCCATCGCGGCCCATGGCGGCATTCGCCCTTCGTTCTGGAAAGTGGTCGGCCTGATATGGCAACCCGGTGTCGCACTGGCGATGCAGGGCGTAGGATTTGCCGTGATCGGTACGTTTGTGTCTCTCTACTTTAGCGTGCAGCAGTGGGGCAATGCCGGATTTGCGCTCACGGCGTTTGGTTTGTCGTTTGTCCTGATGCGTTTGGCTTTTGGTCATCTGCCTGACAAGATCGGCGGCAGTAAAGTCGCCATGATTTCTTTGATGATCGAGATCGTTGGATTGGTCGTGTTGTGGTTGGCGCCTTCCGCTGGGCTGGCGCTGCTGGGGGCCGCGCTGACGGGACTGGGTTGTTCGCTGATTTTCCCCGCGTTAGGCGTGGAGGTTGTGAAACGCGTACCCGTATCGGTACGCGGTACGGCGCTGGGCGGATATGCCGCCTTTCAGGACATTTCGTATGCGTTTAGCGGTCCGTTGGTCGGTATTCTGGCTACCTCTCATGGCTATTCTTCCGTGTTTATGGCCGGCGCCGTTTGTGCGGCACTGGGTATAGCCGTAACGCTGAATTTCGCCGTAAACCAGCGATCAGAGCAAAATCCATAACAGAAAGACCGCGACACAGGCGCTGACAATCACCAAAAATAGAGGCTTCTGGAATAAGGATTGCCAGTTAAGCGGCAATGAAGCAATCAATGGATTGAGCAGCGGTTGCGGGTACAGCGGCGATGTCGCCCAGTCGCTTTCCTGCGATCGCTGTATGCGTTGTGTAAACAGGAACGTTAAAACGTCGTTCATTTGCATCGGCGTGAGCGGCGTTTGTAATCCAACGTTAAAACGATTCTGCGTGTAATCCAGCAGCATTTGCTGTTCCTGAGCGGAAAGCGGCTGCTGTAACGCACTTTGCAGTACGGCAAGGTTGGAGGTGGCAAACGCTGTCGTCGTCTGTGAGCCGGGTTGTGATGTCAATAGAGGCGCGTTGGCCGCTGTTTGCGGATTGCCAGAGGCGGGTTGTCCCCGGATGGCATGGTTCGCCGTGTCGGTCTGTGCGGGTTGTTGCTGTGATGGCGCCTGCAATAATGATGATGTTGGTAGCGGCTTCGTTGCCTGCTGCAACATGATTTGCGTTTGCAGAAACTGGGTCAGCAATGACAGATGTTTAAGGGGGATAGATTCGCCCGCTTTTAAATTCTGCATGGTCATCAGCGCGGTCCAGATTTTGGCCGGCTGTTCTTCGGTCTGGGATGCCAGACGGTTTACCAGTTGATTCAAACTGTTCTGCTCGGCAGGAAGCAGCGGACGGTCAGGCGCATTAATCGCCGCCTGAGACGCGTTTGCCGCGCTAGTCGCCTGGGGGGGCGCCCCATTTTGCAGTAGCGTCACCACCTGTTGTAACTGCGCCTTGCTGAGCGAACTGAGTACCGTATGGCCGAACTGCTGACGGATAAAATCACTGACGACCTGGCGGTTATTCCCCTGCGGCAGCATGTCGGTCAGACGTTGCAGCAGTTGCTGGCGTCCGCTGTTATTATCCTGAACCTGTGTTAATCGTGTTTGTAGCAACTGCTCTGCGGGCTGATAGTGGCGAGATTGTAGTTCCGCGTTTTCCGCCAGTCCGAGTCCTTGCTTGACGTTACTCCAGATTTCGGTGGCTTTTGATGTCGTCAGCGCCGCCACTTTGAGCACCAGATTCTCAAGCGTGGTGCGCTGTGCCGGCGTGAGTGGTTGATCGCCGCCGCTGGCGCCGGAGCGGCCGGTTGTTGTTGAGGACGTCGTCGTGTTGACCGCTTGTTCGCCCGGCAGCGGGGCCCCGGGGCCACTTACTGGTTGCATACTGGCTATCCTCACTGCTGGCGGTTGGTGTGAGGAATCATAGCAAGCTCTATCCGCCTTCGATAGTCACAAAACAGCGTAAAACCCGGCGTTAATCGTGATGACTCCGCTTAACCAGAGGACGTCTCAGACGCTGCGCCAGTATGACGCCCAGCAACGTCACGCCGCCACCGATCAAATGATAGCCGTGCAGCGATTCATGCAGGAAGATAATCGCAATAACGGCGGTGAATAACGGTGTCAGGTTCATGAAGATGGAGGCGGTGCTGGCGCCCATTCGTATCAGGCCCTGAATCCACATAAACGGCGCGATGATGGACGCCAGAATGCCGGCAAAAGCCACCAGCGGAATGTTCTGACTGTTAAGCTGTACGTTGTCTGTGAACAGAAAATTAGGCAGCAACAGCAGTACGCCGAAAGCGATCTGCACATACAGCGACAGCCAGTTGGGCAACGGAATATGCCAGCGTTTGGTTAACACGCCGTAGAGCGCGTAGGCGGCGGCCGCGCAAAACATCATGATTTCCCCCGGGCCGATGCCCTGCCCAAGAATCTGTTCAGGGTGGCCCTCGCTGATAAGCCAGACAATGCCCGCGAGTGACAACACGCCGCCCAGCAGAATGCCGAGCGTAGGCGCGATGCGAAGCAGCGGAATGCTGATGATGACCGTTAGCAGCGGCATCAGCGATCCCAGAATTCCCATCATCAAGGCGCTGATCGTGTGCGCCGCGTAATAAGCCAGACTCTGATACAGCGCCATCCCCAGAAACCCAAGCAACATCAGTTTCCAGCCATACTGACGAATCGTGCGCCAATGTTTGCGGACACCCGGCAGCATAAAGGGCGTCATCAGCGCAAAGGCCAGTAGCCAGCGATAAAAAGAGATCGCCGCCGGATCAATCACCGCGGCAGAGAGCTTATTGACGATCACGTTAACTGACCAGATCAGGACGGCGACGGTGGGAAACAATGCGTTCAAATTAAGACTTCTCATCAGGAACGGGAAAGCATTCAGTTTAACACTGCCGCTTTTAATGTGCTGAATGACCGTGTCTTCGCCATCTGCGTATAAAACGCCTGACGGATTTTTTACTGCTTCCGCGGTCAGCCATGACAGACGCCGGAGCGGAGAATAAGCCCTTGGGCTTCCCCATCATTCAGTGGCAAAATAGCCTCCCTCTTTTTGACAGGGTAACCGATTACCGGGGAAGAAAATGAAGATTCTGGTTGATGAAAATATGCCGTATGCCCGCGAGCTGTTCAGCCGTTTGGGCGATGTGCAGACCGTGCCGGGGCGTCCGCTGCCGTCTGAAACCCTGAAAGACGCCGATGCCTTGATGGTGCGTTCGGTGACAAAGGTTAACGCTGAACTGCTGACTGGAACATCGGTGAAGTTTGTCGGTAGTGCAACGGCGGGTACCGATCATGTTGACCAGAACTGGCTTGCAGCGAACGGTATCCGTTTTTCTGCCGCGCCGGGCTGTAATGCCATCGCGGTTGTCGAATATGTCTTTTCTTCCCTGCTGATGCTCGCCGAACGCGATGGTTTCCAACTGCGTGACAAAACGGTGGGAATTGTTGGCGTGGGCAATGTGGGCGGCAGGCTGAATGCCAGGTTGCAAGCGTGGGGCGTAAAGACGCTGCTGTGCGATCCCCCCAGAGCTGAGTGCGGCGATGATGAAGATTTTCTGCCGCTGGAAACGCTGGTCAGGGATGCCGATATTCTGACTTTGCATACGCCGCTGTACGCGGAAGGTCCTTACCAGACGAAACATCTGATTGATGAGGCCGTGCTGAATCACTTCGCCGATGGCCGTATCCTGATTAATGCCTGCCGTGGCCCGGTGGTGGATAATGCGGCATTGCTTGCAGCCCTGAAGCGCGGGAAAAAACTCAGCGTGGTGCTCGATGTCTGGGAGCCGGAACCCGCCTTGTCCACCGAACTGCTGGCACGCGTCGATATCGGTACGGCGCACATCGCCGGCTATACGCTTGAAGGTAAAGCGCGCGGCACGACCCAGGTTTTTGAAGCCTGGAGTGAATTTATCGGTAATCCGCAGCAGGTTGCCTTGTCCTCGCTATTGCCCGCGCCGGAATTTACCCGCGTGACCCTGACGTCGCCGCTGGATGAAGCGTTATTAAAGCGGCTGGTGCATCTGGTGTATGATGTGCGCCGGGATGATGCCCTGTTACGTCAGGTCGTGCATCAGGATGGCGGGTTTGACCGCCTGCGTAAGCATTATCAGGAGCGACGCGAATGGTCGTCGCTCCATGTCATCTGCGCCGATACTGCCAGCGCGGAATGTCTGCATAAGCTGGGATTCAATGCGACGGTGGCAGCCGATCTTTGACGTATTTTCATTGTCATAACGAGATTAGTCGACGGGGATGGTTTATCGCCGTGGAAGTTTATTCATCAATTTGGGGAGAAGAACCACATGTCTGACGGCTGGAATATTGCTCTGCTGGGCGCAACGGGCGCGGTGGGTTCAGCGTTGCTGGCGTTGTTGCAGGAACGTGAATTTCCGGTGGGTGAACTGTATCCGCTGGCCAGCGAACGTAGCGTGGGTGAAATCATACGTTTTAATGGAAAATCCTGTCCGGTTGAGAACGTTGCGGATTTTGACTGGTCGCAGGCGCAGCTGGCGTTTTTTGTCGCCGGTCAGGAAGCCAGCGAACGTTATGCGGAAGAAGCCGGTAACGCAGGCTGTCTGGTTATTGACAGCAGCGGCCTGTTCGCGTTGGAGCCGGATGTCCCGCTGGTTGTGCCGGGCGTGAATACGCATGTGCTGGCGGATTATCGTAATCGCAACATCGTCGCGGTTGCGGACAGTCTGACCAGCCAACTGCTGGTGGCGATCAAACCGTTGACGGATATCGCGGGTCTATCCCGTTTGCAGATCACCGCCATGCTGTCGGTTTCCGCGCGTGGCAAAGCCGCCGTGGATGATTTGGCGGGACAAAGTGCGCGTCTGCTGAACGGTATTCCGCCTGAAGCAGGAATATTTCCGAAACAGCTGGCGTTCAATCTGTTGCCGCTGTTGCCGGATAACGAAGGCAGCGTGCGTGAGGAACGCCGTCTGGTGGATGAAGTGCGTAAGGTGTTGCAGGATGAGGGATTGCCGCTTTCTGTCACCTGTATACAGTCACCGGTGTTCTACGGTCATGCTCAGGTTGTTCATCTGGAGGCATTGCGCCCGCTGTCCGCGGAAGAAGCACGTAACGAACTGTTGCAGGTGGGTGAAGTTCTGGTGAGTGATGAACAGGATTACCCGACCCAGGTGGAAGACGCCTCCGGCAATATACAACTGAGTATCGGTTGTCTGCGCAATGATTATGGTATGCCTGAACTGCTGCAATTCTGGTCGGTGGCGGATAACGTTCGTTTCGGCGGCGCACTGATGGCATTGGAAACGGCGGAATGTCTGGTGCAGGAGTATCTGGGGTAATGTCAGAACCGATGCTGGCGGGGGCGGCTGAAGGAGATCTTGCCCCGCTGAAAATTGCGCTGGGCATTGAATATGACGGCAGCCGCTATTATGGCTGGCAGCGTCAGGCGGAAGTCGACAGCGTGCAAGGGTGCCTTGAGCGGGCCCTGACCAAGGTGGCGAATGAGCCAATCACGGTTTTCTGCGCGGGTCGTACCGATGCGGGCGTACATGCAACGGGGCAGGTGGTGCATTTTGTGACACAGGCGGTGCGTAAAGACGCGGCCTGGACCATGGGGGTAAATGCGAATTTACCGCCGGATATCGCCGTTCGTTGGGTAAAAACGGTAAGGGATGATTTTCATGCCCGTTTTAGCGCTACCGCACGCCGCTATCGTTATGTCATCTATAATCATCGCTATCGTCCCGCCATACTGGCTCAGGGCGTCACGCATTGCTATCTGCCGCTGGACGCAGAGCGGATGGAACGGGCGGGTCAATGTCTGCTGGGTGAGAATGATTTTACGTCGTTTCGCGCCGTGCAATGCCAGTCGAGGACTCCGTGGCGCAATGTAAATCATTTAAAGGTTACGCGTCATGGCGCGTATATCGTGGTAGATATTAAGGCCAATGCGTTTGTACACCATATGGTGCGCAATATTGTCGGCAGCCTGATGGAAGTGGGCTGTGGCAATCAGCCGGAAACGTGGATAGCAGAACTGCTGGCGGCAAAAGATCGCTCACTGGCGGCAGCGACGGCCAGGGCGGAAGGGTTGTACCTGGTTTCGGTGGACTATCCGACGTGTTTTGCTTTACCTCGACCCTCAATGGGGCCGCTGTTTTTGCATGACGAATGTTGAATGGCAGGTTTTGCATGATGGGCTTTTTACGTCATGCACGTTGGCGTAACCGATGTTTGCGTGGCGATGCTGTGATCGATAAAGCTGGTGCTCATGGATGGAAAAGTGCAGTCGAGAGTGGTATATAGCGGCACTTTCTATCGAAAGAGATGTTTTTATGGAATTCATACAATTTATTATTGATTTTATTCTGCATATTGATGTGCATCTGGCGGAACTGGTCGCGCAATATGGTGTCTGGATTTATGCCATTTTGTTTCTGATCCTGTTTTGTGAAACCGGGCTGGTCGTGACCCCGTTTCTGCCGGGCGATTCCTTGTTGTTTGTCGCTGGGGCGCTGGCTGCGCTGCCATCGAATGACCTGAATGTGCATACGATGGTTTTCCTGATGATTACCGCGGCGGTCATGGGGGATGCAGTGAACTACACGATTGGCCGTTTGTTCGGTGAGAAGTTGTTCAGTAATCCGGATTCAAAAATTTTCCGCCGCAGCTATCTGGATAAAACACATCAGTTTTATGCACGTCACGGCGGCAAAACAATAATTCTGGCGCGTTTTGTCCCTATTGTGAGAACATTTGCGCCGTTTGTCGCCGGCATGGGGCATATGAGTTACCGTCACTTTGCGGCTTATAACGTAATCGGGGCGCTGCTGTGGGTCATTTTGTTTACCTACGCGGGATATCTGTTCGGTGACTTGCCGATAGTGCAGGAAAATCTGAAATTACTGATTGTCGTGATTATTTTTGTCTCTATCCTGCCGGGTATTATTGAGGTCGTCCGGCACCGGAGAGCGGCAATGCGCGGTAATGTGAAATAAGTGAACAGTATTTTAACATCCGGTTTGACCAGTTTTTTATCCACAGCACCGGATCGTTATGGTTTAATGGGCAGCATTTATGGTCTGTTCTTGGAACAACCCTTGACGCCAATGCCTTGGTACCGCGATTGACGCGGGTCTCTGGCATTTTTAATTGGCTGTGTTGTCAGGGAATGGTTGAGGCATGAACAGCGGACTGGCATGTGCCAGGTTCAAGCAGAAAGGTTATCAATGAGCTGGATTGAACGAATTCTTAATAAAAGCAATATCACCCCGACCCGTAAAGCGAACATTCCTGAGGGTGTTTGGACTAAATGTGATAGTTGCGGTCAGGTACTGTATCGCGCAGAGCTGGAGCGCAATCTGGAGGTTTGCCCGAAGTGCGACCACCATATGCGTCTTTCAGCACGAGCTCGCCTGCAAGCTTTCCTGGATAAAGAAGGGACAGTGGAGTTAGGTAGCGAACTGGAACCGAAAGATATCCTGAAATTCCGGGATTCGAAAAAATATAAAGATCGTCTGGTTGCAGCACAAAAGCAGTCTGATGAAAAAGATGCCCTGATCGTCATGAAAGGGACATTATATGGTATGCCAGTGGTAGCCGCCTCCTTTGAGTTTGCTTTTATGGGCGGCTCTATGGCCTCTGTCGTTGGCGCGCGTTTCGTTCGTGCGGTTGAACAGGCGCTGGAAGATGGCTGCCCGCTGGTCTGTTTCTCCGCCAGCGGCGGCGCCCGTATGCAAGAAGCGTTGATGTCGCTGATGCAGATGGCGAAAACCAGTGCGGCATTGGCTAAAATGCGCGAGCGTGGCCTACCGTATATCTCCGTACTGACCGATCCGACGATGGGCGGCGTATCGGCCAGTCTGGCGATGCTCGGCGATCTGAATATCGCCGAGCCTAAAGCCCTGATCGGTTTCGCAGGGCCGCGCGTTATTGAACAGACGGTACGTGAAAAACTGCCGCCGGGTTTTCAGCGTAGTGAGTTCCTGATTGAAAAAGGCGCTATCGACATGATCGTTCGTCGACCGGAGATGCGTTATAAACTGGCGACGATTCTTGCCAAGCTGACCAATCAGCCGGAGCCAGGCAATGATGTGGTTGAACACCACAGCGACGCTGTGTCCGAATCACAGGATGAAGCGTAGCTGAACCGATGAACAGGAAGCGTGAGTCCGCCTCAGGCAACATTCGCGCTTCCTGTATAAAATGAACCGTAAGCCAGTGAACGGGACTCATGGATAATCTTCAAATACCCCAAGCCACGTCGCCTATGGTCACGTGGCTTCATTATCTGGAGCACCTGCACGCCAAGACCATTGATTTGGGACTGGAGCGCATTAAGCAGGTTGCCGAACATCTTCAATTATTACAGCCCGCCAAGGTTGTCTTTACCGTCGCAGGGACCAATGGCAAGGGCACGACCTGCTGTACGCTGGAATCCATCCTGATCTCTGCCGGACTGCGTGTCGGTGTCTACAGCTCCCCCCATTTGCTGCGTTATACCGAGCGGGTGCGAATTCAGGGCGCAGAGTTGCCCGAATCACATCATTGTCAGGCTTTCGCCGCTATCGAAGCCGGAAGAGGGGCGATCTCTCTTACCTATTTTGAATTTGGCACGCTGGCCGCGTTGCAATTGTTCAAGCAGGCGAATCTGGACGTTGTGATTCTGGAAGTCGGTCTGGGAGGACGCCTCGATGCGACCAATATCGTGGACGCCGACGTGGCCGTCGTGACGAGTATTGCGCTCGACCATACCGACTGGCTGGGTAAAGATCGTGATAGCATCGGCAGAGAAAAAGCCGGGATATTCCGGCAGGGTAAGCCGGCCGTGGTGGGCGAACCCGATATGCCGGTCTCAATAGCCGGTATCGCTGATGAGAAAGGCGCGGTGTTGTTGCGGCGTGGCCGGGACTGGGATTTCTCGATTCAACGCGATGGCTGGAGCTGGCAGAACAAGCAGCGCGAGCTGTCAGGATTGCCAATGCCGAATGTTCCTCTGGCTAACGCCGCCACAGCATTGGCCGCATTGAACTATTCACCGCTGAATGTGAGTGAAGAGGCCATTCGTCAGGGCGTGAAGCAGGCGTTGCTCCCTGGCCGTTTCCAGATCGTTCGCGAAAAACCCATGCTGATTCTGGATGTGGCTCACAACCCTCACGCCGCGGCGTATCTCGCCAACCGCTTGGCAACCCTGCCAAAAGCGGGGAAAATCCGCGCGGTGGTGGGCATGCTGGCAGACAAAGATATTGCCGGCACGCTGGGCTATTTACAGCCGCTGGTGGATGAATGGTACTGCGCCACGCTGGAAGGTCCGCGGGGCGCGACGGCCGCGCAGCTGGCTGAACATCTGAATCAGTGCCAGTCGTTCTCCGATGTGGCCAGCGCCTGGCGTCAGGCGATGGCGGTATCAACGGAGCAGGATACCGTCATTGTGTGTGGATCTTTTCATACGGTAGCGCATGTATTGGAAGCGCTGGATGAGGAACAAGCCTATGGCGAGTAAATTTCAGAATCGCCTGGTCGGTACCATCATTCTTGTTGCGCTGGGCGTGATTGTTTTGCCCGGTCTGCTGGATGGTGAAAAGAAGCACTATGAAGATGAGTTTGCGGCTATCCCGCTGATCCCCAAGCCGGGAGACAGCGATGAGATGGATTCGTTGCCTCCGCTGAACCAGTCGTTGCTTACCCAGCCGCCTGAAGGGGCAGAGGCGGCGATGCAGGATAAGCCGCCAGCCGCGGACGGTACGGATACCGGCGTTCCCGCGGAGCGTGTTTCCCCCGATGCGAATGCGCCTGCGGTCGTGACGGCGCCGCCCGCCGTGGTGGAACGGCCGCCCGTTCAGACTCCGGCTCAACCTCCCATCGCGCCAAAAGTACAGCCTAAGCCGGAGGTGAAGCCAAAAGTTGAAACCAAACCGGAACCCAAGCCTGAAGTCAAACCAGAAACCAGAACGGAAGCGCCGGCCGCAGAACAAGCGCCCGTCGGACAGGCCTATATCGTTCAACTCGGGGCGCTGAAAAATGCGGACAAGGTGAATGAAATTGTCGCCAAGCTTCGTCTTTCCGGCTATCGGGCTTATACCGTACCCGCAACGCCTGTGGCGGGGCAGATTACCCGTATCTATGTCGGCCCTGATGCGTCGAAACAGAAGTTGCAGGCATCATTGGGTGAGTTGCAGCAACTGAGCGGTTTAAGTGGTCAGGTGAGGTCGCATAGCGTGCGTTAAGGTGTGGCATCCGTCTTTATTGTCTATTGATAAAATCGGCGGAAATACGCTACGCAAACGTTTTCTTTTTCTGTTAGAATTCGCCGCGAACAGGATGACGTCGCGGCTTACCGGTAGCATCGTTCATTATTAGGATCGTTCATGGTTTGGGTTGATTACGTCATTATTGGCATCATCGGATTTTCGGCTCTGGTTAGCCTGATTCGAGGGTTTGTTCGTGAAGCGTTGTCGCTGGTAACCTGGGGATGTGCATTTTTTATCGCCAGCCATTACTACGCCTATCTGGCGATCTATTTCACCCGTTTTGATGATGAACTGGTACGTAACGGCATCGCTATTGCCATTCTGTTTATTGCGACGTTGATTGTGGGTGCTATCGTCAACTATGTGATTAGTTCACTGGTTGAACGCACTGGATTATCGGGCACCGACCGTGTATTGGGCGTTTGCTTTGGTGCGCTGCGCGGTGTGTTGATTGTCTCCGCACTGCTATTCTTTTTGGATACCTTTACCGGTTTTTCACAGAGTGACGACTGGAAGCAGTCCCAGTTAATCCCGCAGTTCAGTTATATTATCAGGTGGTTTTTTGACTACCTGCAAAGCACGTCAAGTTTCTTGCCGCAGCACATCACACTGCGGTAGCGCTGATGAGGAAAAGACACCATGTGCGGTATTGTCGGTATCGCCGGTTTTACACCGGTCAACCAGTCGATTTATGACGCGTTAACGGTGTTGCAACACCGTGGGCAGGACGCTGCGGGCATTGTCACCATTAATGACTCAAATTGCTTCCGCCTGCGCAAGGCCAATGGCCTGGTGAAGGATGTGTTTGAAGCAAGACACATGCAACGTTTACAAGGGAATATGGGCATCGGCCATGTGCGTTATCCCACCGCAGGCAGTTCCAGTGCGTCGGAAGCGCAGCCTTTTTACGTTAACTCCCCCTTTGGGATCACGCTGGCACACAACGGTAATCTGACTAACGCGCATGAACTGCGTAAAAAGCTGTTCGAGCAGGAACGCCGTCATGTCAACACCACGTCTGATTCCGAAATTCTGTTAAACATTTTCGCCAGAGAGCTGGACCGTTTTCAGCACTATCCGCTGGAAGCTGATAATATTTTTGCGGCAGTTGCTGCGACGCACCAGCAAATTCGCGGTGCTTATGCCTGTGTTGCCATGATTATCGGTCATGGAATGGTTGCTTTTCGCGATCCCAATGGCATCCGTCCGCTGGTGATCGGTAAACGCGATCTGGAAGATGGACGCAGTGAATATATGGTTGCGTCGGAAAGCGTCGCGTTGGATACGCTGGGCTTTGAATTCCTGCGTGATGTTGCGCCGGGAGAGGCGATTTATATCACTGAGAAAGGGCAGTTGTTTACCCGGCAGTGCGCTGAAAATCCGAAGAGCAATCCGTGCCTGTTCGAGTATGTTTATTTTGCGCGCCCGGATTCTTTCATCGATAAAATTTCCGTATACAGCGCCCGCGTCCGGATGGGGCAGAAGCTCGGTGAAAAAATTGCCCGCCAGTGGGAAGATCTGGATATCGATGTCGTTATCCCTATCCCTGAAACCTCCTGCGATATCGCGTTGGAAATTGCGCGTATCATCAACAAGCCGTATCGCCAGGGATTTGTGAAGAACCGCTATGTCGGCCGGACGTTCATCATGCCGGGTCAACAGGCGCGCCGTAAATCAGTTCGTCGCAAACTGAACGCTAACCGTGCGGAATTTCGCGATAAGAATGTGTTGCTGGTTGATGATTCCATCGTGCGCGGCACCACGTCCGAGCAGATCGTTGAAATGGCCCGCGAGGCTGGCGCCAAGCGTGTGTACCTGGCCTCGGCGGCCCCGGAAATCCGCTTCCCGAACGTGTACGGCATCGATATGCCGAGCGTGAATGAACTGATTGCCCATGGGCGTGAAGTCGAAGAAATTCGCCAGCTCATCGGTGCCGACGCGCTGATTTTCCAGGATCTGGACGATTTGATCGCCGCGGCGCGTGAAGATAATCCGGACATCACACAGTTTGAATGTTCGGTATTCAACGGCGTATATGTGACGAAGGATGTCGATCAGGGTTATCTCGACTATCTGGAATGCTTGCGTAATGATGATGCCAAAGCGTTGCGTAGCCAGAACGAAGTCGAAGATCTGGAGTTACACAACGAAGGCTGAGTGTTATACCTGTCATCAAGCCAGCGCCCATGCAACTTGGCGTATAACGGGTATAAACATCTTTTAGCGGTGTAATGAGCGAAAAAAGGAGTACGTTCTGACGTGCTCCTTTTCTGTTTTTATCTACTTCTTGCTTATCGTTAATCATTACGGCAAAGTCGGCGCAGATCACTTATTCGCATCAGTTAATCGCATGCGATCAGTCAGAGGCAGTATTGATGAAGCGACTCATTATTGGTATTTCCGGCGCCAGCGGTGTGATTTATGGCATTCGTTTGTTGCAGGTTTTGCAGACCGTGGAAGGGATAGAAACTCACCTTATCATGAGCAATGCGGCCCGCCAGACACTCACTCTGGAGTCTGATTTCAACCTGCGTGACGTTCAGGCGCTGGCCGATGTGGTACATGACACCCGCGATATCGCCGCCAGCATCTCTTCTGGTTCATTTAAAACCGCGGGTATGGTGATACTGCCCTGTTCAATAAAAACCCTGTCAGGCATTGCGCACAGCTACAGCGATAATCTGCTTACGCGTGCGGCGGATGTGGTGCTGAAAGAGCGTCGTCCGCTGGTGCTTTGCGTGCGCGAAACGCCGTTGCATCTGGGGCATTTGCGGATGATGACCGCTGCCGTAGAACTCGGGGCGATTATCATGCCGCCCGTGCCGGCTTTTTACCATCGCCCGCAAAGTGTGCAGGATATTATCGATCAGACGGTGAACCGTGTGCTTGATCAGTTTGATATCGAATTGCCGGAAGAGCTGTTTACCCGCTGGCAGGGTTCGTAATGGTCACTCGTTTTTTGCTGTTTCTGGCGAAACACTTTCTATAATAAATAAGGCGTTATGCTTCTTTATGGTGCCTTTTTATAACATTGCGCTATTTTTGTGCGATGCTGCACCTTATTAGTGCTGAGCGATATTCATTTGCACGCGATCCTTCTTAACTTTTACGCTCTTCCTGGAAATATAGATTAATAAAATCAATTAAATAAATTGTTACTCTGCGACGGGTCACTTTCAGCTACGTTTCTGGTGTTGTTTTGTCAATGTGGCATGAAAACTGCTATGTTTCGTAATGAGAAATAAACAGCAATCACGTCATTCATATTTACATCGATAAAAACCGTTAAATATCTACGACTAACTTTTGACCTCAATCACTTATGGTAAGGGTAGCAATATGAAAAAACTGGTAAAAATTCTGCCGTTGGCATTAATTCTGGCCGCAGGAAGTGCGATGGCCGCCATTCCCGAAAATATTAAAATCGGTACCGATCCTACTTATGCCCCTTTCGAATCTAAAAATTCCAGCGGTGAACTCATCGGTTTTGATATCGATCTGGCCAAAGAGTTATGCAAACGTATTGAAGCCAAGTGTACGTTTGTCGAAAGCGATTTTGACGCGTTGATCCCGTCCCTGAAAGCCAAAAAAATTGATGCCATCATCTCCTCTCTTTCTATTACTGAAAAACGTCAGCAGGAAATCGCTTTCTCTGAGAAATTGTACGCTGCCAATGCCCGTCTGATTGCGAAAAAAGGCGCCAATATCGAACCTACGCTGGCCTCATTAGGTGGCAAACGCGTCGGCGTATTACAGGGAACGACTCAGGAATCCTACGCGAATGCACTCTGGCAGCCGAAAGGCGTTGAGATCGTCGCTTATCAGAATCAGGAATTAGTCTATGACGACTTGACGGCCGGCCGTATCGATGCCGCGTTTCAGGATGAAGTGGCGGGCAGCGAAGGCTTCCTGAAGCTGGCAGCCGGGAAAGACTATGAGTTTGCCGGCCCTGCGGTTAAAGACGACGTATATTTTGGCGTGGGCACCGGTATTGGTCTGCGTAAAACGGATACCGAGCTGAAAGCCGCGTTGGATAAAGCATTTGAAGAAATACGCAAAGACGGTACTTACGATACATTTGCCAAAAAATACTTCGATTTTGATGTCTACGGCGGCTAAGACCTCCATTGTCTGGATTCGGGGATGAGGGCTGTGGCCTCGCCCCGATGTTTTTGAGATATCTTGTCTGGTAATGATGTGTGATGTCATCAACCTCGATGTTTACTCTGAACGGGTATGATTAATGCTTTATGGCTACTCCCAACTCATTCTGGATGGCGCGGCCATGACGCTGGAGCTGGCGGTGAGTTCACTGCTGCTGGCGCTGGTTATTGGTCTGATTGGCGCGGGCGCCAAGCTTTCCGCCAGCCGATTGCTATCGGGATTTTTCTCCGGCTATACCACGTTGATCCGCGGCGTGCCTGATTTGGTGCTGATGTTGCTGATCTTTTATGGTTTGCAGATCACGCTGAATACGTTGACGGAAGCGCTGGGCGTCGCTCAGATCGATATCGATCCGATGACGGCGGGGATTATCACGCTGGGGTTCATCTACGGCGCGTATTTCACCGAAACGTTCCGTGGCGCTTTTCTGGCGGTTTCTCCCGGACAGATTGAAGCGGCTGTGGCTTTCGGTTTTTCACCGATGAAAGTGTTCCGCCGGATATTGTTTCCTTCCATGATGCGTTTTGCCCTACCGGGCATCGGTAATAACTGGCAGGTCATTCTAAAGGCCACGGCATTGGTATCGTTACTGGGCCTCAATGACGTTATCAAGGCCACGCAGTTGGCGGGCAAAGGGGCGCATGAACCCTTTTACTTTGCGATCGTTGCCGCGGCGCTGTATCTGGTTTTTACCACGCTCTCCAACGGAGTCTTGTGGTGGTTGGAAAGACACTACTCGCAGGGAGTCAAAAAAATAAACTATGAGTGAGATCCTGCAACAATATTGGCAACCGCTGCTGTGGAGTGATGGTTACCGTATGACAGGGCTGGCGATGACCCTGTGGCTGCTGATTTCCTCGGTGGTGATTGGCGGTACGCTGGCGCTCCCTCTGGCGGTGGCGCGTGTTTCGCCGCGGCGGCGATTCAGTTTTCCGGTCTGGTTATTTACCTATGTTTTTCGCGGTACGCCGCTCTACGTTCAGCTATTGGTTTTCTATTCTGGTGTTTATAGTCTGGAATTTGTGCGTGGGACCGATCTGTTAAACGCCTTTTTCCGCAGCGGGCTGAATTGCGCCATTCTGGCGCTGGCGTTAAATACCTGTGCTTATACCACCGAGATTTTCGCCGGTGCGATTCGTTCGATTCCTCACGGCGAAATTGAAGCGGCCAGAGCCTATGGTTTCTCTCGCTTTAAACAATATCGTCATATCATTTTGCCGGGCGCGCTACGCATTGCGTTGCCCGCTTACAGCAATGAAGTGATTTTGATGCTGCATTCCACCGCGTTGGCGTTTACCGTCACGGTGCCGGATATTCTGAAAATTGCCCGTGATATTAATGCTGCCACCTACCAGCCGTTTTATGCGTTTGGCATCGCGGCAGTGATCTATCTGGTCATTTCTTTTACGTTAATCGGGTTGTTCAAAAAAGCGGAACAGCGCTGGTTGCGTCATCTTCGTATCCGTTCATCTCATTAAAAGCAGGAACAGAGTATGTCGAATAATAAGCTGATGGTAACGGATCTGCATAAACGTTATGGTCAGCATGAAGTGCTGAAGGGCATTTCATTGCAGGCTAAGGCCGGGGACGTTATTTCCATTATCGGATCATCCGGTTCCGGTAAAAGCACGTTGCTGCGCTGCATCAACTTTCTGGAAAAACCCTGTGAAGGGACGATTCACGTCAACGACCAGGAAATCCGGGTGGTGCGCGATAATGATGGCCAGTTGAAGGTGTTTGATAAGAAGCAACTTCAGCTATTGCGCACGCGCCTGACCATGGTATTTCAGCACTTTAATCTGTGGAGCTTCATGACCGCGTTGGAAAACGTGATGGAAGCACCGGTGCAGGTATTGGGGTTGAGCAAAGCCGAAGCACGCGAACGCGCTGTTTTCTATCTGGATAAGGTGGGGATTACCGGGGCGGCGCAGGATAAATATCCGGCTAATCTGTCCGGTGGTCAGCAGCAGCGCGTATCAATTGCGCGCGCGCTGGCGATGGAACCGGAAGTGCTGCTATTTGATGAACCGACGTCGGCGCTCGATCCCGAGCTGGTTGGTGAGGTACTGCGTATTATGCAGCAGTTGGCGGAAGAGGGGAAAACGATGGTGGTGGTCACGCATGAAATGGAGTTTGCGCGCCACGTTTCCAGCCATGTAATCTTTCTGCATCAGGGAGTGGTTGAAGAGGAGGGGCCACCTGACGCTGTGTTTGGTAGCCCTAAAAGTCCGCGTTTACAACAGTTCCTGTCCGGCACGTTGAAATAATCCCCGTCTGGCTGCCCTGCGGGTCAGCCAGTTTTCTTCACGGTATCTTTGGGTGTTATCACCTCTTTCAAGGCATCTTCCAGTTCAAAGAAACGAAAGCCGAACCCTGCGGCCTCAAGCCGGTGCGGTAATGCGCGCTGTCCCCCCAGCACCAGCGTCGACGCTTCTCCCATCAGCAGTTTGATAACGAAACCCGGTACGCGCAGAAAGCCGGGCCGATCCAGTACGTGCGCCAACATGGCTGAAAACTGTTCGTTGCGAACCGGATAGGGCGAAACCATGTTAAATGGCCCGCTGAGTATCGGATTATCCAGCAGATAAAGAATCCCGTTCACCATGTCATCAATATGAATCCACGACATGTATTGTTTCCCCGATCCGATTGGCCCGCCGAGTCCCAACCTGAAAATAGGCAACATCCTGGCCAGTGCGCCGCCTTCCGCAGAAAGAACGATGCCGGTACGCAACAGACAAACGCGGGTTTTGTCGCTTTCTGCGGATTGCGCCAGCGTTTCCCAACGGGCGCACAGATGATGGGTAAACTCATTGGCGGGCGTTTCATCTTCGGCGACCAGTGCCGCGCCCTGATCGCCGTAATAGCCCACGGCGGAACCGGAAATAAACACGGAAGGGGGTTCGCTGCTGGCGTTAATCAGTCTGGCGAGTTGTTCGGTCATGTTCCAGCGGCTCTGGCTCAGGCGCAGTTTTTGCTGCGGCGTCCAGCGCTTATCGGCAATGGGTTCACCCGCCAGATTAATGACGCCATCGAAACCGTTAAGTGAGGTTTTATTGTTCAGCGTGGACCAGTATTCCACCTGGTCGCCCAAAACCTGTCGGGCTCGTTCGGGATCGCGGGTCAAAACGGTGACATGATGAGAAAGCAGTAATAACCGTTGAATCAGATGGCGTCCGATAAGACCGGTTCCACCGGTAATGAGTAATTGCATGTCTGGCCTCGCTTATCCCTTCATTGTGCAGTCAGTTTCTTGACCATGATGACGGGCTTACTCCTTGTGATAACGCATGGTCATGGAGACAGAATCGGCGTATCGCAAGGCAAACAGTTTATCCACTTCTACTTCAGCATAGGTGATCCAGTCATGATCGCTGGCGATATTGAGCACCTCCTGCGTTAATTTCTCCAGCAGCGCGAAGCGGTTCTCCTCAACGTGGCGAATGATATTTTTGGTGATGGTGCGGTAATTTAACGCATCCTCAATATTCTCGCTGTTGCGTGAACGTTCTGCTGGGTAATGGATCACAACGTTAATAACAACATCTTGTTTGTTATTAATCTCTTCTTCTTTGATTCCAATGAACGTGCGTAGTCGCAGGTTTTTTATGCGAATAATGGCGTCAGTATTTCTGTATGACATTCATTAGTCCTCAATTTTCCTTTTTGACTTGAAGTTATCACGCTGGCCGTTGTCTCGTACCGCGCTGATTGCAATCCGCGTCCGGGCAAAGGATTCGGACCTCGTCAGGCCCGGTGCCGCTTCTTGTGCGCATCGGTAACAATACCAGAAGATAGCGGCAGGCCGAGTACCGTGAAGAGGAAATGACTATTCCTCTGCCAGTTTATAGGCGCGTTCCGTCGCCGGACGTTCGCTAATGCGCGCATACCAATTTTTCACCGCCGGATAATCATCCAGATCAACACGTTGACGAGCGTAAGAGACAACCCAGGGGTAGGTCGCGATATCGGCAATACTGTAGCGATCGCCGGCCAGCCAGGTGTTTCCCTGAAGCTGTTTGTTCAGTACGCGATACAGGCGCTGTGTTTCCTGCTGGTAACGTTCAATGGCGTAGGGCACGGGCTGAGGAGCGTAGTGATTGAAATGGTGGTTTTGACCCAGCATGGGGCCAAACCCCGCCACTTGCCAGAACAGCCATTGCAGGGTTGCGGTACGCTCACGTAAATCTTTACTGAGCAGGACGTCGTGTTTTTCAGCCAGATAGAGCAGGATGGCGCCGGATTCAAACAGGTTGATGGCTTTGCCGCCGTCGGCGGGCTGGTGGTCGACAATCGCCGGAATTTTGTTGTTAGGCGAGATGGCAAGAAACTCGGGCCTAAATTGCTCACCCGTACCGATATTCACGCGGTGAAGCTGATAAGGCAGATTGGCTTCTTCAAGGAACAGGGTGATTTTATGGCCGTTAGGTGTAGGGGCGTAATAAAGATCGATCATGAGTGGCATCTCCGTTTCACTTCAGAAAAACATCGTGGCGCTACGTGACGGTTGATCACGACGATGCTCCGTTAAACTTTAGTATTGGATCAAGCGGGTGTTTCTGAAAAGTCGGAAGATTACCCTACCACTTTCCCGCAGGGAAAATAAGCGGCGGTGATGGCAAGTCATCATGACGAACTTGAATTGTGGTACGGATTGTCGCGCTGGCCTTAACCGAAGGGTGTGGGGTATGACCGGGGATTGGCGTTACATTCGCCTGGTACACCGGTGAAATGCCCTTAAAGCACGCATCAACTGCCGCATTACGGAGCGGAATGTCCCAAAACGGGGCAGCATCCGATCGGGCGGGGTTGGAAAGAATCAATATTTTGCCTGCGATGAGCCCTTCTTCCCATCTGGTACACTCTTTGCAATGTCCCTGGATATTATATTGATACAAGGGATGGCAGGATGGAAAACAACAAAGCAGAACCGGGATTAAAACGGACATTGGGCAGTTTCCACTTATGGGGCATTGCCGTGGGTCTGGTGATTTCCGGTGAATATTTTGGCTGGAGTTACGGTTGGGCGCAGGCTGGCACATTAGGCTTCCTGATTACGGCGCTGGCGATTGCCGCGATGTATTGTGCGTTTATTTTCAGCTTCACCGAACTGAGCACTTCGATTCCACACGCAGGCGGACCGTTTGCCTACGCCTATCGCGCGTTTGGCCCGACCGGAGGGTTTATCGCCGGGTTTGCCACGCTGATTGAATTTGTGTTTGCACCCCCCGCCATTTCAATGGCTATCGGCGCCTATCTAAATGTGCAGTTCCCGTCGCTGGATCCGAAATGGGTGGCGGTCAGTGCTTATCTGATATTCATGGGACTCAACATTCTTGGTGTAGGCATTGCCGCGACGTTTGAACTGTTGGTCACGCTGTTGGCCATATTTGAGTTGCTGGTGTTCATGGGCGTGGTTGCCCCGGGCTTTGAATGGGGCAATTTCATCAGCGGCGGATGGGCCGGTTCTGACGTATTCAGCTCGGTGGCGGTATCCGGCATTTTTGCCGCCATTCCCTTTGCTATCTGGTTCTTTCTGGCGATAGAAGGAGCCGCGATGGCGGCTGAAGAAGCCAAGGATCCCCGCCGTACCATCCCTCGCGCCTTCATCTGCGGTATTCTGACCTTAACGATGTTGGCAATTGGCGTGATGCTGTTTGCCGGGGGCGTGGGTGACTGGCGTCAACTGTCTAACATCAACGACCCGTTGCCTCAGGCGATGAAACTGATTGTCGGCAGTAACAGCGGCTGGCTGCATATGCTGGTATGGCTGGGGCTATTTGGTCTGGTGGCCTCTTTCCACGGCATTATTATGGGGTATTCCCGCCAGATTTTTGCGCTGGCCCGCGCCGGCTATCTGCCTAAACCACTGGCCCGCGTGCATACCCGTTTCCGTACTCCGCATCGCGCTATTCTGGCCGGGGGCGTTGTCGGTATCGCCGCAATCTTCTCTGATTCTCTGGTGACGATCGGCGGTCAACCGTTGACCGCCAACATTGTGACAATGTCGGTATTCGGTGCCATTGTTATGTATATCACGTCAATGGCGTCGCTTTTCAAATTGCGTCGTAGCGAACCGGATCTGGCGCGTCCGTTCCGTGCGCCGTGGTATCCGTTTGCTCCGGCGTTTGCACTGGTGATGGCGGTGATTTGTCTGGCGGCGATGGTGTATTACAACACGCTGCTGGCCATGATTTTTGCGGTCATGATGCTGCTGGGCTATGGCTGGTTTCGTCTGACCAGCACGTCGCGCGATAGCGCGGTGTTTGATCCGCAGTTGACGGTTTCCAAGTAGCGGACGTTTTCATATCATCCAAAATGACGGCCCGTTATCCGCATGCGGGCTGTTACCACATAATGTTCGAGGCGAATGGATGTATCAGACAACGCTGAGTCACCGTAGCTATCGTTTTCACGATCTGCGTGAGCTGATGGCGAAAGCGTCACCCGCCCGTTCCGGTGATTTTCTGGCGGGCGTGGCGGCGCAAAGCGCAGAGGAACGAATGGCGGCCCGCATGGCGCTGGCGGATTTGCCGCTGAAGGCCTTTTTGCAGCAGGCGCTTATTCCTTACGAACAGGATGAAGTCACGCGGCTGATTGTCGATTCGCACGATGATGCGGCGTTTGCGCCCATTTCTCACCTGACCGTCGGGGATTTCCGCGACTGGCTGTTAAGCGAACGAACGGACAGCGCACTACTGGCCCGGGTTGCTAAAGGGATTACGCCGGAAATGGCGGCCGCAGTCAGTAAGCTTATGCGTAATCAGGACCTGATTCTGGCGGCGAAGAAATGCCGGGTTATTACGAAGTTTCGTAATACGCTTGGATTAGCGGGTCATATCAGCGTGCGTTTGCAGCCCAATCATCCGACGGACGATTTGAAAGGTATCGCGGCCAGTATGCTCGACGGGCTGCTGTATGGAAGCGGTGATGCCATGGTGGGGATCAATCCGGCCAGCGACAGTTTGCCGCTGCTGGAAAAACTGAATTACATGCTGGACGATGTGATCAGCCGTTTTGACATTCCGACGCAATCCTGTGTGTTGACACACGTCACTAATACGCTGCAACTGATGGAGCGCGGCGCGCCGGTTGATCTGGTTTTTCAATCCATTGCCGGTACTGAAGCAACCAATAGCAGTTTTGGCTTTAATCTGGCGACGTTGGAAGAGGCGCATCAGGCAGCGTTAAGCCTGAAACGCGGTACGCTGGGTAACAACGTAATGTATTTTGAAACCGGGCAGGGGAGCTGTTTGTCGGCCAACGCGAATCACGGCGTCGATCAGCAAACCTGTGAAGCGCGCGCCTATGCGGTTGCCCGGCGTTTCTCTCCGTTTCTGGTGAATACGGTCGTGGGTTTTATCGGCCCGGAATACCTGTATGACGGTAAACAAATTATCCGGGCCGGTCTGGAAGATCATTTTTGCGGCAAGCTGATGGGCGTCCCGCTGGGATGCGATGTGTGTTATACCAACCACGCCGAGGCCGATCAGGATGACATGGATACCTTGTTGACGCTGCTCGCCAATGCCGGGCTGACATTTCTGATGGGGGTTCCGGGCGCGGATGACATCATGCTGAACTATCAGAGCACCTCTTTTCACGATGCGCTTTATGTCCGTGAGCTGTTGGGACTTAAACATGCCCCGGAGTTTGGTGAGTGGCTGGAGAAAATGCGCATCATTGATGCGCAGGGGCGTTTGTGCGATACCAGCAGCCAGCATCCGCTGTTGCAGCATCAGCCTTATCTGGAGGGAAGCCTATGAGTCGGGTGATCCACGACAACCCCTGGGAGACGTTACGTGAGTTTACGGGGGCGCGTATTGCGCTGGGGCGTACCGGCGCGAGCCTGCCGACCCGGGAACTGTTGAAATTTGGCATGGCCCATGCGCAGGCGAGGGATGCCGTTCATCAGGTTTTTGATAGCGAAGCGCTGGCGAATGCGTTGGAAGATGCCGGATTGAAAACGCTGACGGTTCACAGTGCGGCGCAAACGCGGGAACAGTATCTGTGCCGGCCCGACTTAGGCCGCCGGTTATCAGAATCGAGTCGAACGCTGCTGATGAATTCCTCCGTCCAGCAGGCCGATTTGCTGTTGGTGATTGGCGATGGATTGTCTTCCAAAGCGGTGCATCGGCAGGCAGTACCATTAATTTTAGCGTTACAGCCGTATCTCGATCTGCTGGGCTTGTCTTTGGCTCCTGTTGTATTAGCTCATCAGTCCCGCGTCGCGCTGGGTGATGATATCGGTGAATGCATTCAGGCCAAAGCGGTTGCGATCCTGATTGGCGAACGCCCCGGCTTATCGTCGCCGGACAGTCTGAGCGTCTACATGACCTGGGGGCCGCATACCCGGCGGCTTGAATCAGAGCGTAACTGTATCTCGAATATTCGCCCTGAGGGGCTGGATTATCCTCTGGCGGCATTCAAGCTGGCCTGGCTGCTGGAACAATCTTTCCAGCGTCGTTTGTCGGGCGTTCAACTCAAAGATGAAAGTGATAACCCGGCGTTGCACGGACGGATTACGCCACCCCCATCCTTGCTGATGTCGCGTTAATGATCGGCCGTCGCCATACGTTTGATATCGGATACACATTCCGGCGTTATTTATACTGAATTCATACTAAGGTCGATGGTACAACTTTGTTAAACTAGCTCCCGACTGTTTTGATAACAATTGTTTTGATGACAATTGTTTTGATGACAATACGCTGACGACGACACGCGGGGGATAAAACGATGAAGTTGATGTTTGCATCTGACCTACATGGCTCTTTGAGTGCGACAGAACGGGTGCTGCGTCTATTTGAGCAAAGCGGCGCGGACTGGCTGATTCTATTAGGGGATTTTCTGAATCATGGGCCGCGCAATCCGTTGCCGGACAACTACCAGCCTGTGGAAGTGGCGGCCCGTCTGAATGCCTATGCCAAACGGATTATCGCGGTGCGCGGGAATTGCGATAGTGAGGTGGACCAGATGCTGCTGAGCTTTCCTATCACCGCGCCTTGGCAACATGTGCTATTGCCGAAAAATCGCCTTTTCCTGACGCACGGTCACCTCTATCATCCTGACAACTTACCGCCGTTAAACGTTGGCGATGTACTGGTTTATGGACATACTCATATTCCGGTCGCCGCACAGCGGGGGGAGATATACCATTTTAATCCGGGTTCGGTCAGCCTGCCTAAAGGCGGTTATCCGGCTAGCTATGGAACGCTGGAAGACGATGTTCTGCGCGTTCTTCCTTTGTCTGATGGTGAGCCTATTGCGCAGGTGACCATTAGGCACTAATTTATTTGTGATTACACAGTTAGTGAAGTCTACTATTTAAACAGATACGCGTTGCAACGCGTCAATACTAAAGGGTTTCAAAGGATGGCGGAACAAAGTCAGTCAGCAGACACAGAGTGGGTAGATATCGTCAATGAAAACAATGAGGTAATCGCTCAGTCCAGTCGTCAGCAGATGCGTGCCCAGAGTCTTCGTCATCGAGCTACCTACATTGTTGTGCATGATGGCATGGGCAAAATTCTGGTTCAGCGTCGTACCGAAAGCAAAGATTTCTATCCAGGATGGTTAGATGCAACGGCGGGAGGGGTCGTGCAAAGCGGAGAGCAGATGCTTGAGTCCGCGCGTCGCGAAGCTGAAGAAGAGCTCGGTATTGCCGGTGTCCCGTTCGCTGAACATGGCCTGTTTTATTATGAAGCAGAGAACTGTCGCGTATGGGGAGGGCTTTTTAGCTGTGTTACGCATGGACCTTTTGCGTTGCAGGAAGCTGAAATTGATGAAGTGAGTTGGCTGTCGCCGGAAGAAATTACCGCGCGCTGTGATGAGTTTACGCCTGATTCACTCAAAGCCTTGTCGCTGTGGTTAACGCGCTACAATGACCAAAACTACGGTAAACCGCTGGCGCGTGACAACAGTGTCAACAACGACAGCCAGAGCCGCGCTGAAGACGGCGGCTTTATTGAACTGGAGAAGTGAGGCTTTCTGTCCGCCGTTATCCCCGTGAAAACGGGGATAACGATGATCGTCAATGCGTTGAAATTAAGTCAGTCCGTGGGGTTAACGCACAATAATACCCAGCAGGATCCCCAGCGCACCGAAGTCCGCATCACTGAACGTGGTGTTGGCGAAACCAATTTCGCCCAGTACCGGCAGCAGGAACACCGGCAGAAAGGTAATCAGCAGACCCTGAGCAAAAGCGCCCAGAATCGCGCCGCGTCGTCCACCAGTCGCATTACCAAACACGCCAGCGGCGGCCCCCACGAAGAAGTGTGGAACGACACCGGGGATAATTACCGTCATGTTGAGCAGGTACAGCGCGAACATACCGATAATCCCTGCGACAAAACTGCTGAGAAAGCCGACCAATACCGCATTTGGCGCATAGGGAAACACGATCGGGCAATCAAGCGCCGGTTTGGCATTGGGCACCAGTTTGTCAGAGATGCCTTTAAACGCCGGAACGATTTCGGCAATGACCATTCGTACACCCTGTAAAATGATGTACACGCCCGCCGCGAAAGTAATCGACTGGATAATCGAGAACATCAGCCAGTTCTTGCCACCACTAATGCTCTTGACGAATTCCGGTCCGGCGAACAGACAGGTAATAATGAAGATAATGCTCATGGTGAACGCGATCGCAACCGGCGTATCCCGCAGAAACAGCAGGCTTTTCGGTACGTTCATATCTTCAGTCGAATGCGCCTTGTTGCCAAACCTGCTACCGATGAAGCCCGCCAGTACGTACGATAATGTTGAAAAATGACCGATCGCCACCTCGTCGGAACCGGTGACTTTTTTCATGTACGGGTGAGCAATCGCCGGGAAAAACACCATCGCCGTGCCAACCACCAGTGAACCAATGGCAATCAGCGTCACGCCGGATATGCCTGCGGTAGCCAGAATAACCGCCACCATCATCGACATGAATAGCGTGTGGTGTCCGGTAAGGAAGATGAACTTCCAGGGAGTGAAACGGGCGATCAGAATGTTAATTACCATGGCGAAGAACATGATCATCGCCATCTCTTTACCAAAACTTTTCTGCGCTACCGAAACAATCGCCTCGTTGTTCGGCACGACGCCCTGAATGCCAAACGCGTGCTGAAAGATATTGGCAAAATCGCCCAGAGAGGCAACAACCAGACCCGCGCCCGCGCCGAGTATGACAAAACCCATAATGGTTTTGACCGTACCTTTAATGCATTCGGTAACGGGTTTTTTCTGGGCGACAAGACCAATCAATGCAATCAGACCGACCAGAATCGACGGTTCGGACAGCACGTCGCTCATCAAAAAATGAAAAAAATCCATACTGACCTCCGATTACAGGGCGCCTAGTTCGGTAAGCGCAATGGACAAATGTTCTTTCATGGCGTTTTTGTCGATCATGTTATCGAGCGAAACGATTTTTCCGTTGACGGACTGTGCAATGAGCTGTTCCGCTATGTCTTTGGTGCCGACAAAGATGTCGCTTTGCGTACCTTTGGCCGATCCCAGATCCACGTGATCAACCTCGGCACTGACGCCCAGATCCCGGATGATGGTTTTAATGCTCATTTCCATCATCAGGCTGGTACCTAAACCGTTACCGCAAACGACTGTAATTTTCATTTATTTACTCCGGGGCAGGTAATTAATAGCGCTCGATAATCGCAATAACATCTTGCGGGGTGTTGGCTTGCATAATGGCGGCGATATCATCACTGTTGTCATATAACGCCGCCAACTGTGAAATGGTGTCGATATGGCTGTTACTGTCGGCAGCGGCCAACACGACCAGCAGCTTAACGGGATCGTTTTCGCCAGCCGAAAAATTAACGCCGTTGCGGATCACCGTCAGACTCAATGCCAGACGATTTACGCCTTCTTCCGGACGCGCGTGTGGCATGGCGATGCCGGGACCAATGACGTAATACGGACCAATCGCCTGGTGCGAGCGATAGATGGCGTCCAGATAACGGGGTTCGATAGCGTGGTTGTCGATGAGCGGCCGACAGGAAACGGCCACGGCGCTCCGCCAGTCATCTACGCTGTCAATCAGTTGGATCACATCCGGTGTTAATAGATCTTTTAACATTTATTTTTCTCTCTCTTTACGTCAATGCCGCAGAGCGTAGCCGCTTTATACAGCGATTAATGGGATGTGAGTCACATTTGGTAGCGCTAACTGGTAGCGCTACCAAATTGTGTGATAACGCTATCATTAACGATGCGATGATATTTGATGATGTATCGCTGCGGCGGTTATAATGACCATATATGTCATCTACTCGTTAAGGGTGTGGCGGGGTTCTATGACGGAAACAGGGAAAACCAGAATGGAAAAATTGCGTAAACGCCGCACGACCGGACGGGTTACCCTTCAAGATGTGGCGAATTACGTCGGTGTCGGCATGATGACCGTTTCGCGCGCGCTGAGAACGCCAGAACAGGTATCGGATAAGCTGCGAGAAAAAATAGAGCAGGCGGTGGAATCGTTGGGGTACATTCCAAACCGCGCGGCGGGAGCGTTGGCTTCCGGGCACAGTAATACCATCGCTGTGCTGATCCCTTCTCTGACCGATCAGGCCAGTTCGCTGTTTATGCAATCATTGCAACTGGCGCTCAATCGCAACAATTACCAACTGCTGTTGGGTTGTCATGATTACAACCAGCAGAAAGAAGCCAGCATTCTCGGCACCTTACTACAGAATAATCCCGATGCGCTGGTCGTCTTTGGCTCGCAGCTTGCCGACAGCACCTGGCAGTTCATTGAACGGGCCTCCGTACCAACCCTGAATATTGCCGGAGCTGGCAACCTGAATGCCAGTCTGACCCTCAATGTCGATTTTTCTGCCGCTACGGAAGAGCTAACCCGGCATTTACTGGCGCAGGGATACAAGAATATCGGTTACGTCTGTGCGCATATGGACAACCGCCTGCAAAGACAGCAGTTGAACGGCTGGCATAAAGCCATGCTGCAAGGCTATCAGAATGCCGATCTGGTCGTGGCGACGTCTGACGCACCCAGTATGCAGTTTGGTCGCCATGCCCTGATGGAGCTGTTGCTCAGACAGCCGGAGTTGGATGCGCTGGTTTGCAGCCATGAAGATATTGCGCTCGGGCTGTTGTTCGAGTGCCAGCGCCGCTTGATCAAGGTGCCGGGAAATCTGGCGATAGCCTGTCTGGACGGTAGCGAGAATTGCGATCAAACCTATCCGGTATTGACCTCGGTGAGGGTAGATTATGCAAAAATGGGGCGTGAAACGGGTAAGTTACTAATATCCATGCTTAAGAAAGGAATGGAAGAACCGATCAGTCTTGCGTTCAGTTATCGGTTTGAACCGGGAAGAAGCAGCTAATATCCCAGGTAAATATGAATCGCTGACGGTGTTGTCAAAGCAAAGCGCAACACACGCTATGCACAACTAAACCGGTGGATTTGTCAGTAAGCGCAATGATTGCGCATGCATAAAAAAATCCCCGCTTGCGCGGGGATCGGTATGTGGCAGACGGAAAATTAAAGCTGGGTTGCCTGAATCGCCGTCAGGGCAACGGTGTAAACGATGTCGTCTACCAGTGCGCCACGTGACAGATCGTTGACCGGTTTGCGCATACCCTGCAACATCGGCCCGATGGAGATCAGGTCTGCTGAACGCTGTACCGCTTTGTAAGTGGTGTTACCGGTGTTCAGATCAGGGAAGATAAACACGGTGGCTTTACCCGCAACCGGAGAGTTCGGCGCTTTGGATTTCGCCACGTCGGCCATGATGGCGGCGTCATATTGCAGCGGACCGTCGATGACCAGATCCGGGCGTTTTTCCTGAGCCAGACGGGTTGCTTCACGAACTTTTTCCACATCGCTACCGGCGCCAGAATTACCTGTAGAGTAGGAAATCATCGCGACGCGTGGGTCGATGCCGAAAGCAGTGGCGGAATCGGCAGACTGGATCGCGATTTCAGCCAGTTGTTCAGCGGTTGGGTCCGGGTTGATGGCGCAGTCGCCGTAAACCAGAACCTGCTCAGGCAGCAGCATGAAGAACACGGAAGAAACCAGAGAACTGCCCGGCGCGGTTTTGATCAACTGCAACGGCGGACGGATGGTGTTAGCGGTGGTGTGAACCGCGCCGGAAACCAGACCGTCAACTTCGCTCTGTTCCAGCATCAGGGTACCCAGGACGACGTTGTCTTCCAGTTGCTCACGCGCAACCACTTCGGTCATGCCTTTGCTCTTGCGCAGTTCAACCAGACGTGGAACATAACGTTCGCGCACGGCAGCCGGATCGACGATTTCGATACCTTTACCTAATTCTACGCCCTGAGCGGCAGCGACACGCTGGATCTCTTCCGGGTTCCCCAACAGAACGCAGTGAGCGATGCCACGTTCAGCACAGATAGAGGCGGCTTTAACGGTACGCGGTTCATCACCTTCTGGCAGAACGATACGCTTGCCGGCTTTACGCGCCAGTTCGGTCAACTGATAACGGAACGCAGGTGGCGACAGGCGACGTGAACGCTCGGATTCGGCACTCAGCGAGTCAATCCACTGGGTATCGATGTGGCGAGCCACGTATTCCTGAACTTTTTCCACGCGCTGGTGATCGTCCGCCGGCACTTCAAGATTGAAGCTTTGCAGGCTGAGCGAGGTCTGCCAGGTGTTGGTTTTAACCATAAAGACAGGCAGTCCGGTCTGGAAAGCGCGTTCGCACAGTTTGCTGATGCTCGGGTCCATTTCGTAGCCGCCAGTCAGCAGCAGGGCGCCGATTTCCACGCCGTTCATTGCGGCCAGACAGGCGGCAACCAGTACGTCAGGGCGGTCTGCCGAAGTGACCAGCAGCGAGCCTGGACGGAAATGCTCCAGCATATGAGGAATGCTGCGCGCACAGAACGTCACGGATTTCACGCGGCGAGTCTGAATATCGCCTTCGTTGATGATACGGGCATTCAGGTGTTTGGCCATATCGATTGCACGGGTGGCAATCAGCTCAAAGCTCCACGGAATGCAACCCAGTACCGGCAACGGGCTGTTGGCAAACAGGAGTTTCGGATCGATATTGGTAACGCTGGCTTTGCTGGAATCATCAAAGATTTCAGACAGGTCAGGACGCGTACGACCTTGATCATCCACCGGGGCGTTCAGTTTGTTGATGATCACGCCGGTGATGTTTTTATTCTTGCTGCCGCCGAAGCTGGAACGGGCCAGTTCGATACGTTCTTTCAACTGTGCGGGCGAGTCGTTGCCCAGCGCCAGTACGAAAACGATTTCCGCGTTCAGCGTTTTTGCGATTTCATAATTCAGCGCGTTGGCGAACTGATGTTTACGGGTCGGAACCAAACCTTCGACCAGCACCACTTCCGCATCTTTGGTGTTTTCATGGTAGCGGGCAATGATGTCTTCCATCAGCACGTCCTGCTGGTTGGAACTCAGCAGCGCTTCAACACGGTTCATCTGCAACGGTTCTGCTGCATTGATGGAGGAGTTGGCGCGAATGATGGTCGTGGTCTGGTCTGGCGTATTGTCGCCAGTGCGAGGCTGAGCGATAGGTTTGAACACGCTCAGGCGGACGCCTTTTTGTTCCATGGAACGGATGACACCCAGGCTGACGCTAGTCAGACCAACGCTGGTGCCAGTTGGGATCAACATGATTGTACGGGACACGGCTAAACCTCTTGACGGTTGCTCGTTAGTCAAAAACAACTCCGTCAGCCTGAGCTGACGGAGTTGGCGTTCTTTATTTTTACGCTGTCAGACGGAGGGCGTCCTGAGCGATGACCAATTCTTCATTGGTCGGAATGACCAGCGCCGGACGGGTACCCTCTTTAGCGATGTTGCCGCCTTTGCCGAAACGTGCGGCCAGGTTGCGCTCGTGGTCGACGTCAAAGCCCAGCAGGCCCAGTTTTTTCAGCGTCAGTTCACGTACCATCGCGGCGTTTTCACCGATACCGCCGGTGAAGATGACGGCATCCAGACGACCTTCCATCAGGGCGCTGTAGGAGCCGATGTATTTAGCCAGACGGTGGCAGTAAACATCCATTGCACGTTTGGCGTCTTCTTTGGTCGTATAGTTGTCTTCAACATAGCGACAATCGCTGGTGACTTCAGTCAGCCCCAGCAGGCCGGATTCTTTGGTCAGCAGTTTATTAATGGCTTCAACGCTCATGCCCAGCGAGTCATGCAGGTGGAAAACGATTGCCGGATCGATATCGCCACTGCGGGTACCCATTACCAGGCCTTCCAGCGGCGTCAGCCCCATAGAAGTATCAACGCATTTACCGTTACGAACCGCAGCCACAGAACCGCCGTTACCCAGGTGGCAGGTAATGACGTTCAGTTCATCAACCGGTTTATTCAGCGCTTTAGCCGCTTGCTGAGTAACGAAATAGTGACTGGTGCCGTGTGCGCCGTAGCGACGGATGTGGTGTTCTTTATACAGTTTGTACGGCAGGGCATAAAGATAAGATTCTTCCGGCATGGTCTGGTGGAAAGCGGTGTCGAAGACAACCACGTTCTTATCGGCCAGTTTAGGGAAGGATTTCAGCGCTTCGTCGATACCGATCAGGTGCGCAGGGTTATGCAAAGGTGCAAAAGGTATGGAATCTTTGATACCCTGCAAGACATCGGCGTTGATAACGGCGGACTGAGTGAATTTCTCGCCGCCGTGAACGATACGGTGGCCGATGGCAACCAGTTGTTCAGACAGTTCCGGTTTTTGAGCCAGAATGTTGCTAACGATGAAGTTCAGCGCTTCGCTGTGAGCCGCGCCAGCACCCAATTCAGCTTCTTGTTTGCTACCGTCCATCTTCCATTTGATACGGGCTTCAGGAAGGTGGAAACATTCGGCTAAACCGGATAGGTATTCTTCCCCGTTAACAGCATCGATGATGGCAAACTTCAGGGATGAACTACCACAGTTAAGAACCAGTACTAACTTACTCGACATGGAAGTACCTACTTGTTATACATGGTTAAAAAAATGTCATACAGAGGTAAGTCTATCGTACACCACTGTTGGCATTTATGATTAACATCATGCCTTGGTGTGATACACCTGACATGACGATGAAAAAATGTCGATGTCTCTAAGCGTTGATACCGAATGAACAGTATACTGAACATGACATCAACGTGATGAGACCGCAGCTTATTAAAAGCGATGAATAACCGCGTTATGGCTGTTGGCAGCGCTTGTTGTAGTGAGGGAATGTACTCCCTGCGTATAGGCTACGATTTTAGTATATAGCAGCCAAATATATAGCGGCCAAAAGGCCGTTCTAGAATACCGATAGCGTACGGCAAACACAAAATATATTTTAACCTTATCAAATTGAGTTGTTGGTTTGTGCAAAAGTTTTATTTTTTATCTTTAAAGTTGAGGTGTGACTATGGCAACGAAACCTAGCGGTAGAATCAGTTGGCTACAGTTACTCCAACGTGGGCAGCACTACATGAAAACGTGGCCTGCCGATAAGCGTCTGGCTCCCGTTTTTCCTGAAAATCGTGTGGCGCGCGCTACCCAGTTTGCCGTTCGTTTTATGCCGCCGTTGGCGGTGTTTACCCTGACCTGGCAGATTGCCCTTGAAGGGCAACTAGGCCCCGCCATCGCCACCGCGTTATTTGCCTGCAGTTTACCTATGCAAGGGCTATGGTGGCTTGGACGTCGCTCCGTGACGCCGTTGCCGCCTACGCTATTGAATTGGTTCCATGATATCCGCCATAAGCTGCTTGAGTCTGGTTTGGCGCTGGCGCCGCTGGAGGAAGCCCCGACGTACCAATCGTTGGCCGATGTGCTGAAACGCGCTTTCAAGCAGCTTGATAAAACGTTTTTGGACGATCTGTGATCTGAATCAGACTGGGCGTGCGTGGAAGGTGATTTTTCTCCTTCCTGCTGTTTTAAATCAAAAATTCGTCTGCTATTGCTATCACGAAACGATTCAGTATGCGATTCTGCTGTCAATAACGATTCTGTTATCAATAACATGGTAATCGGCGGTACGCCGGGATGTGGTTCAGGAGAGCACGATGGAAATGACAAATGCCCAGAGATTGATCCTTTCAAATCAATACAAAATGATGACCATGCTTGATCCGGAGAACGCAGAGCGTTATCGCCGGCTGCAAACTATTATCGAGCGGGGCTATGGTTTACAGATGCGCGAATTGGATCGTGAGTTCGGCGAGCTGAGTGAAGATGTCTGCCGCACGATTATCAATATAATGGAAATGCACCACGCCTTGCAGGTGTCGTGGGACAATCTGAAAGATAAACAGGATCTGGACGAACGTCGCCTGGTTTTTCTGGGTTTTGATGCGGCGACGGAAGCACGCTATCTCGGCTTTGTCCGTTTTATGGTGCACGTGGAAGGGCGCTATCCGCATTTCGACTCGGGTACGCATGGTTTTAATGCCCAGACTAAAATGTGGGACAAGTATGGCCGTATGCTGTCTATCTGGCAGTCCTGTCCGCGCCAATATCATTTGAGTGCGGTTGAGATCGCACAAATTATCAACGCCTGAATGATTGCAAAGGGGCTTTCTGTGGAGTGTAAAGGTTTTCTGTTTGATTTGGATGGTACGCTGGTTGATTCATTACCTGCCGTAGAACGTTCCTGGATTAACTGGGCAAAAGCACACGGTATCGATCCACAGGAAGTTCTGGATTTTATTCATGGCAAGCAGGCGATTACTTCTCTGCGGCATTTCCTCCGGGGACAGAGCGAGGAGACGATTCAGCAGGAATTCTATGCGTTGGAAAAAATTGAAACGATGGATACGCAGGGTGTCGTCGAAATGCCCGGGGCGAAAGCCCTGTTAGAACGATTGGATGAACTGGGTATCCCGTGGGCAATCGTCACCTCGGGGACGATTCCGATTGCAAGCGCGCGTCACCGGGCTGCGGGATTGCCTGCACCGAAAGTGTTTATTACTGCGGAACAGGTTGCTCAGGGTAAACCGCATCCTGATGCTTACTTGCTCGGCGCCCAACAGCTGGGGCTGAATCCGACAGAGTGTGTGGTGGTCGAAGATGCGCCGGCGGGCATATTATCTGGGTTGGCGGCAGGGTGTCAGGTTATTGCGGTAAAAGCGCCGCTGGATACGCCGAAACTGGATCAGGTCGACCTGGTTTTAAATTCGCTGGAACAGATTCGAATAGAGAAGTCTGACAACGGCGTTAGTATCGTCTATGGTCAATAAGTTTTTGTAATTTACTGACAAAAGTATGATTAAATATGATCGAACCTCGCATCAGCGAGGTTTTTTTATGGCAGACTATCCCTGTCTGCCACCCTTCGGGTCGCAGCAACGCTGCGTTAAAAAATGCTCCTGCATTTTTTTATGGCAGGACTATCCCTGTCCGCCGCCCTTCGGACCGCGCTAAAAAATGCATCGGTTTTTTATGGCATTTTGAATATATTCCTATCAATGAACTCTTTCCGTCAGGGGAACCGTTTTGAATAGCGAACTTCTCTGGGTTTTATCCCTGTTGCTGATCGCCATTGTGTTGTTTACCACCAATAAATTACGCATGGATGTCATTGCACTATTGGTCATTATCGCGTTTGTTTTGAGCGGAACGCTGACATTACCCCAGGCGTTGGTGGGATTTAGCGACCCTAATGTGATTTTGATTGCGGCGCTGTTTGTTATTGGTGAGGGATTGGTGCGTACCGGCGTTGCCTATCAGGTGGGAGACTGGCTGGTGCGAGCCGCGGGCAGCAGTGAAATCAAAATGCTGGTGTTGTTAATGGTGACCGTTGCCATGTTGGGTGCGTTTATGAGCTCAACGGGCGTGGTGGCTATCTTTATTCCTGTGGTGCTGAGTGTTTCTGCCCGCATGAAAACATCTCCGGGCAGATTGATGATGCCATTGAGCTTTGCCGGGTTGATCAGTGGGATGATGACGCTGGTGGCGACACCGCCCAATATGGTCGTCAGCAGTGAACTTATGCGTGAAGGTATCGCGGGGTTCGGTTTTTTCAGCATGACGCCAATCGGTATAGTGGTGTTATTGATGGGCGTGGCCTATATGATGGTGGCGCGTTACTGGCTCAGCGGTGCGGAAACGGAAGCCTCAAAAGAGGCCTGGAAAAGAAAAACATTCCGCGACCTGATTCGGGATTATAAGCTGACGGGCAGGGCGCGTCGTTTGGCGATCCTCTCCGGTTCCCCTTTGATTGGTCATCGTCTGGACGATCTTCGTCTGCGTCAGCGCTATGGCGCCAATATCGTCGGGATTGAACGCTGGCGGAAATTTCGTCGCGTGATGGTCAGTGTGGCGGGTAACACCGAGCTTCGCCTGAATGATGTCCTGCTGATTGATATGTCGGCGTCGGAAATGGATCTGCGCGAGTTCTGTACCTCGCAGCGTCTGGAACCGATGGTGCTGCGCGGAGAATATTTTTCAGAACAGGCTCGTGATGTCGGCATGGCGGAAATGTCGTTGATTCCCGATTCCGAGCTGCTGGGAAAAACGCTCTATGAAGTGGGATTCCGCAGCCGCTACGGATTGAGCGTGGTGGGTATTCGCCGCAACGGTGAGGCGATGGAAGGGATTTTGGCAGATGAGCAACTGCAACTCGGTGATATTTTGCTGGTTATTGGTGACTGGCGAATGATCCGGCAGTTGCACACGCAGAAAAACGACTTTTTGTTGCTGAGTTTGCCCGCGGAAGTGGATGATGTCGCACCTGCGGTCAGTCAGGCTCCCCATGCGTTATTTTGTCTGGCGTTGATGGTCGCCATGATGCTGACGGATGAAATTCCCAATGCGATTGCGGCGCTGATCGCCTGTTTATTAATGGGCAAGTTTCGCTGTATTGACATGGAAGGCGCTTATCGTGCGATTCACTGGCCCAGCATTATCCTGATTGTGGGAATGATGCCGTTTGCACTTGCCCTACAGCAAACCGGCGGGGTGGCGCTGATCGTGAATGCGCTGATGGAAGTCGCCGGGGGGGCAGGGCCTCATGTCATGCTGGTCTGCCTGTTTATATTGTGTGCGGTTATCGGGCTGTTTATCTCGAATACGGCGACAGCGGTGTTAATGGCGCCGATCGCCATTGCGGCAGCCAAACAGATGGGCGTTTCACCCTATCCATTTGCCCTGATCATTGCTATTGCGGCTTCAGCTGCGTTCATGACACCGGTGTCATCGCCGGTGAATACGCTGGTATTAGGGCCGGGGGGATACAAGTTTGGCGACTTTATCCGTGTCGGTGTGCCGTTCACCATCCTGGTGATGATTGTAAGTGTGATGATGGTACCGTGGCTGTACCCTTTCTGATTGTTTTTGGTTCAGGCGACGGCATCGGCGAAACGGATTGCTCCCCGCTGGAGCAATCCGTTATCCTGGCGCGTGATTGCTGGCTGTCGTGGAGAGAGCACGGCAATCCCATCAGCATTTACAGCGGGGAATCCTGACTGATTTCATCCAGCGACAGACTAAAGCTCGGAATAAAGACATCCATGAAATAGCCCATTTCCGGGCTGTTGCGCAGCTGCAATGTTTTCTCTAATCGGGCTTTGGCCAGCGTAAATTCGGTATTACCCGCAGACAGTTCTTCCAGACATTTCAGATAGGCGCAAAGCGCATCGGCCTGTTTGACAATCGCCCGCTCGTCCTCGCTCATATATTGTGCATCCAGAAGCGAACGGTAGTCCTGCTGCAATTCTTCCGGAAGCATCTCAATCAGTGTTTGCTGTGCGATCTTCTCAATCTTTTTGTACTCATGAGCAATCTGCGCATTGTAATACTTGATTGGCGTAGGCATATCCCCCGTCAACACTTCGCTGGCATCATGGTACATCGCCAGTAAGGCAATTCGTTCCGCGTTCATGTTGCCGTTGAACTTTCGGTTTTTAATTACGGCCAGAGCGTGGGCGACAAAAGCCACCTGCAGGCTGTGTTCAGAAACATTTTCTGTGCGGACGTTTCGCATCAGCGGCCAGCGGCTAATGAGTTTAAGGCGGGATAGATGGGCAAAAAAGTGACTCTGATTCATAACATCTCTCAGACAGCAGCACGACAAGAATCTATTGTGAGCACTTGGGCAGGATTATGCAATCAGACAAAATAACGCCGGACAGGGAACTGCCCGGCAAGGAGCGGCAAGGGTTATTGGTGATACCCTTCCAAAAAACGCCCCAGTTTGTGGACGGCCATATCCAATTCGTCAATGCGTGGCAGCGTCACAATTCGAACGTGATCCGGGTAAGGCCAGTTGAACGCGGTTCCCTGTACCAGCAGCACTTTTTCCTGCAACAGGAGATCCAGAACCAACTTCTGATCATCATGGATATTGAAGCGTTTGGCATCAATACGCGGGAACATATAGAGCGCGCCGCTGGGTTTGACGCAGGAGACTCCCGGAATCTGATTGATCAGTTCCCAGGCGCGGTTGCGCTGTTCATACAAACGTCCGCCGGGTTGGATAAATTCGCTGATGCTCTGATAACCGCCAATGGCGGTTTGAATGGCATGTTGCATCGGTACGTTTGCGCACAAACGCATTGATGCGAGCATTTCCAAACCTTCAATATACCCTTTCGCATGCTTTTTCGGGCCATTCAATACCATCCAGCCCTGACGGAAACCGGCGACGCGATAGGTTTTTGATAAACCATTAAAGGTGACGGTCAACAGGTCGGGGGCGAGCGCGGCAATAGAATGATGCTGGGCGTCATCATAGAGAATTTTGTCGTAAATTTCGTCAGCGAAAATAATCAGGTTATGTTCGCGGGCGATGGTCACGATCTCAAGCAGCAGCGCTTTGCTATAGACTGCGCCTGTCGGGTTATTGGGATTGATGATGACGATACCACGGGTACGCGGCGTGATTTTTTTACGAATATCGTCCAGATCGGGAAACCAGCCGGCTTCTTCATCGCAGAGATAATGTACCGCATTGCCGTTGGAAAGTGATACGGCAGCCGTCCACAGCGGGTAGTCCGGCGCAGGCACCAGCATTTCGTCGCCGCTGTTCAGTAACGCCTGCATTGATTGCACAATCAGTTCGGAAACACCGTTGCCGATATAGACATCTTCAACCGTCATTTCGCGCATGTCCCGAGCCTGATAGTGCTGGACGATGGCTTTACGCGCGGAATACAGGCCTTTTGAATCACAGTACCCTTGCGCTGTCGGCAGATTGCGGATAACGTCGACGAGGATTTCATCCGGGGCTTCAAAGCCGAAAGGGGCGGGATTACCAATATTCAGCTTGAGGACTTTATTACCTTCTTCTTCAAGTCGTTTGGCTTCCTTCAGAACCGGACCACGAATGTCATAACAAACGTTCTCCAGCTTTTTGGATTTTTCAATCGGAGACATAAATATCACAGACCTTTTGCGGGAAAAGCGTATTCCTGTGTGGAATAGCATAACCTGCTTAATGTACTCCTCCCGTTGTGCCTTTTGAAGAATGTTTATCTCGATATCTGCAAATATCAGCGCCGGCATACTATGGCATTGTGTACTAGTTGATTAGTGCGCTATGGTAGGCTCAGAAGGCGGTCTTTTCATCAGTTTGTAACTGTTTTCTCTACTACAACCGGTCTCAGGTTATTTTAAATAACAGAGATTGTTTATTTTTCAGAGTGAAAAAAAGCGGAAACGATTTTTTTATTCTGATAAAGATTAAGATTGATGAATCATTTAAAATAAAGATGAGGCATCAATTGAAAAGACGATAGGGGTAACGAAACATAAGTATTTTTTTGCCCTTATCGTGCGTCTGCGATAGTGTCTTCAAATGTATGGGACGTTCCCAATACATGTAATAAAACACCAGGAATGCTCTTGTTAAAAATTAAAATAGATAAGTGAATAATCGTATGACCAATGCAAATCGACCAGTACTTAATCTCGATCTTGATCTATTGAGAACGTTTGTCGCTGTTGCAGATTTAAACACCTTTGCAGCCGCCGCTGTTGCCGTATGCCGGACCCAATCGGCTGTCAGCCAGCAAATGCAACGTTTAGAACAACTCATCGGAAAGGAGCTGTTTGCCCGTCATGGGCGTAATAAGCAGTTAACTGAACACGGTATCCAGTTTCTCGGATACGCCAGAAAGATATTACAATTCAATGACGAAGCTTGCGCTTCATTAATGTATAGCGATATTCAGGGGACGCTGACGATCGGCGCTTCCGATGATACTGCGGATACTATTCTTCCCTATATTTTACACCGGGTAACTTCTGTTTTTCCTAAATTATCGATAGCGGTAAGTGTGAAACGCAGTGCTGAAATGTTGGAAATGCTACATGAGGGAAAAATTGATCTGGTGATTACCACGATGAATAGTGTTGGCTTTCCGCATGTTTTATTACGCAGCTCTCCTACGTTATGGTATTGCGCCGCGGATTATCAATTCAGATCTGAAGAACCGGTTCCACTCGTCGTATTGGATGAACCCAGTCCTTTTCGCACATTAGCCGTAGAAAGGCTGAAAGCGGCAGGGATACCCTGGAAGATTTCTTATGTGGCGTCAACATTGTCTGCCGTACGCGCAGCGGTCAAAGCCGGGCTTGGTGTAACGGTTCGTTCGGTCGAGATGATGAGCCCCGAGTTGAAAGTGCTGGGGGAAGAGGATGGGTTACCCAGACTGCCTGAAACCCGTTATTTCCTGTGCAGGAACCCGCATCATGAAAATGAGTTGGTAACCGCGATTTTCAATGTGATTGATTCAGGGAATAAATCGCATGTGATCCCTGTTTCAACTGTGCAGGATTAAGCGGTGAAGGCTCGCTTTTCGATCTTATCCATCATTTTATGATAGGCCTGACATCATTCGGGCAATAGGGACATAACCCGAATGATGGCGGCTTGTCGGTGATGCGTGCGCAAAGCACGCTATCCAGATATCAGATATCCTATAAGTGCCCCGGCTGAAATGGGGCGTTGCTACAGCATCGAATCCCTTTGTTTTTTATAAAACGATAGTTTGTTTTTTTTAAAATGTTGTTGCAAAAATTTACTTCTTACCTACAGTCAACCCCGCCAATTTTTTTACTAACTAAATTGAAAAAAATGTGTGCTGGATCAAAAAATATCCCTAATAACCCTATGGGGGAACAGGCATTCCTTGTGAAAATGGTATAGTGGCATTGCGAATCAGCGTTTTCTACCGTCGTAATTTGTTAACGAGTCACGAAACTGACTCGATTTAGCCGAAGGTAAGGACACAAAATGTTAACAAAACTACGTGCATGTAAACTAATGTACTGTTATTTTTAGTAAGGTTGAAAAAAGGTTACAAAATTAGGGACTCAACCACGTCGAATGCCGTTGACCTGATACGTTTCCGTGCTTTCCGTGTGGTTATTTATCCTTCCTTTTAATCGATGTGGCGTATTAACTGCCGGAAAAAGAGCAGATGTGTTACCCGCCACTTTTGATGAGTAAGCAAAGAGTATGTCAACAACTACTGAAGTCCTCGCCCACCATTGGGCGTTTGCGCTATTCCTTATCGTTGCTGTGGGCCTGTGCGGTTTCATGCTGGTAGGGGGATTCTTGCTTGGTGGGAGAGCAAGGGCCAGAGCTAAAAACATTCCTTATGAATCCGGTATTGATGCGGTGGGTTCAGCGCGTTTGCGTCTGTCCGCTAAGTTTTATCTGGTCGCCATGTTTTTCGTTATCTTCGACGTTGAAGCCTTATATCTGTATGCCTGGGCTGTCTCTATCAGGGAGAGTGGCTGGGTTGGCTTTATCGAAGCAACCATTTTCATTTTGGTGCTGTTGGCTGGTTTGATTTATCTGGTACGTATCGGGGCGCTGGACTGGATCCCTGCTCGTTCCAAGAGACAAGTCGTCAAATCAGACATGATCAACACTACCAACACTCATCAGCAGTAACAGCGAGGCATTTTAAGATGGACTATACGCTCACCCGCATAGAGCCGGACGGTGAGAATGACCGTTATCCCCTGCAACGGCAGGAGATCGTTTCCGACCCTCTGGAGCAGCATGTTCACCGCAGTGTCTATATGGGCAAACTGGAACATGCATTACACGATACCGTGAACTGGGGTCGTAAACATTCTTTATGGCCCTATAACTTTGGCCTTTCCTGTTGTTACGTTGAAATGGTGACGTCGTTTACTGCCGTTCATGACGTCGCGCGTTTTGGTTCTGAAGTATTGCGCGCTTCACCGCGCCAGGCCGACTTTATGGTCGTTGCCGGAACATGCTTCACCAAAATGGCGCCCGTCATCCAGCGTTTGTATGAACAAATGCTGGAGCCTAAATGGGTGATTTCCATGGGAGCCTGCGCCAACTCCGGCGGCATGTACGATATCTATTCCGTTGTTCAGGGGGTCGATAAATTCCTGCCGGTTGATGTGTATATTCCTGGCTGCCCGCCGCGCCCTGAAGCCTATATGCAAGCTCTGCTACTGTTAAAAGAGTCCATTGGAAAAGAACGCCGTCCTCTGTCATGGGTAGTGGGGGAACAGGGCGTTTACCGTGCCAATATGCAATCCGAACGGGAACGCAAACGCGGTGAGCGTATCGCAGTGACCAACCTGCGTTCGCCCGATGAGATTTGATCTGTAAATGATGATTACGCTGGCCGTGTAATATCACGATAACAGTGTGCGGCCATGATCAGATACAGCAATAGCACATTTAATGTGGTGACATTTATGACAGATTTAACGACGCACGATCTCGCTCTGCCAGCCTGGCAAACCCGCGATCACCTTGACGATCCGGTCATTAGCGAACTGCGTAACCGTTTTGGGCCGGATTCATTTACTGTACAAGCAACGCGCACAGGCGTTCCTGTTGTGTGGATCAAGCGTGAGCAATTACTGGAAGTTGTGTCTTTCCTGAAAAAACAGCCGAAACCGTATGTCATGCTGTTTGATTTACACGGTATGGACGAACGTTTGCGTACGCACCGCGAAGGTTTGCCTGCTGCTGATTTCTCTGTTTTTTACCATCTGATTTCCATCGAACGTAACCGCGACATCATGTTGAAAGTCGCGCTGGTCGAAGGTGATATGCACCTGCCGACCATGACCGGATTATTCCCCAATGCCAACTGGTATGAGAGGGAAACCTGGGAAATGTTCGGCATGACGTTTGACGGCCACCCTCATTTAACGCGCATCATGATGCCGCATACCTGGGAAGGTCACCCGTTACGTAAAGATTACCCGGCGCGTGCGACCGAATTCGATCCTTTTGTGCTGACCAAGCAGAAAGAAGATCTGGAAATGGAATCGCTGACGTTCAAACCAGAAGATTGGGGAATGACGCGCGGCACCGAAAATGAGGATTTCATGTTCCTCAATATGGGGCCGAACCATCCCTCGTCGCACGGTGCTTTCCGCATCATCCTGCAATTGGATGGCGAAGAAGTGCTCGACTGTGTGCCCGATGTGGGTTACCACCATCGCGGTGCGGAAAAAATGGGTGAGCGTCAGTCCTGGCACAGCTACATTCCTTATACCGACCGTATTGAGTATCTGGGCGGCTGCGTCAATGAAATGCCTTATGTGCTGGCCGTTGAGAAACTGGCCGGCATTGAGGTGCCGGATCGCGTTAAGACGATTCGCGTCATGCTATCCGAACTCTTCCGTGTCAATAGCCACCTGCTCTATATCAGTACCTTCATTCAGGACGTTGGCGCCATGACGCCAGTGTTCTTTGCCTTTACCGATCGCCAGAAGATCTACGATCTGGTTGAAGCGATTACCGGTTTCCGTATGCACCCAGCCTGGTTCCGGATCGGCGGTGTGGCGCACGATTTGCCGCGTGGTTGGGAACGCTTGCTGCGCGAATTCCTCGACTGGATGCCGGCCCGTCTGGACACCTATGTCAAAGCCGCCTTGCAGAATACCATCCTCAAAGGCCGTACTCAGGGCGTTGCCGCCTACAATGCCAAAGAGGCATTGGAGTGGGGGGTAACGGGCGCAGGCTTGCGCGCAACCGGTATTGATTTCGATATACGTAAGCGTCGTCCGTATTCCGGCTATGAAAACTTTGACTTTGAAGTACCGGTCGGCGATGGCATCAGTGATTGTTACAGCCGGGTGATGCTGAAAGTTGAAGAACTTCGTCAGAGTCTGCGGATCCTGGAACAGTGCCTGAAGAATATGCCGGAAGGGCCGTTCAAGGCGGATCATCCGCTGACCACGCCGCCGCCGAAAGAGCGCACGTTGCAGCATATTGATACCCTGATTAACCACTTCCTACAGGTTTCGTGGGGGCCGGTTATGCCTGCCAATGAATCATTCCAGATGATTGAGGCAACCAAAGGTATCAATAGCTACTACCTGACCAGTGATGGCGGCACCATGAGCTACCGTACCCGTATTCGCACGCCGAGTTACGCGCATCTGCAGCAGATTCCGTCGGTAATCCGAGGATGTCTGGTATCCGATTTGATCGTTTATCTCGGCAGTATTGATTTTGTCATGTCAGATGTGGACCGCTAATTATGCACGATCATAACAACACTCACGATCATATCGACGCTCAGGGGCAACCCGCCGCCGATTCACTGACGAAAGAAAATGTTTTTGTGTTGAGTGACGCAGAGCGTGACGCGATTGAACACGAAAAACACCACTATGAAGATGCCCGCGCGGCATCCATCGAAGCACTGAAAATCGTGCAGAAGCAGCGTGGCTGGGTGCCGGATGGCGCCATCTCGGCGATTGCCGACGTACTGGGCATCCCCGCCAGCGATGTTGAAGGTGTTGCGACATTTTATAGCCAGATTTTCCGTCAACCGGTTGGACGTCACATTATTCGCTATTGCGACAGCGTGGTGTGCCACATCAATGGTTACCAGGGCGTTCAGGCCGCGCTGGAGCGCAAGCTCAGCATCAAACCGGGCCAGACAACCTTTGACGGACGTTTCACGTTACTGCCGACCTGCTGTCTGGGGAACTGTGACAAGGGGCCGTCAATGATGATCGACGACGACACCCACAGCCACGTGAAGCCTGAAGATATTGAATCGTTATTGGAGCAGTATCAATGAGTAAAAACATTGTCCTGACTGCTGAGCAACATCCTTTGACCTGGCGTTTGCGTGAAGATAAACAACCAGTATGGCTGGATGAATATCGCAGCAAAAACGGCTATGCCGGCGCGCAAAAAGCATTAAGCGGCATGGCGCAGGATGAGGTGGTTTCTCTGGTCAAAGATGCCGGACTGAAAGGGCGCGGCGGCGCTGGCTTTTCGACGGGGCTGAAATGGAGCCTGATGCCGAAAGACGAAAGCATGAATATCCGTTATCTGCTGTGTAACGCAGATGAAATGGAGCCAGGGACATACAAAGACCGCCTTTTGATGGAGCAGCTTCCCCACCTGCTGGTGGAAGGCATGGTGATTAGCGCGTTTGCGCTAAAAGCCTACCGCGGCTATATCTTCCTGCGCGGCGAGTATATCGAGGCGGCAGAGAATTTACGCCGCGCGATTGAAGAAGCCAAAGCAGCAGGATTGCTGGGTAAAAATATTCTGGGCAGCGGATTTGATTTTGAGCTGTTCGTTCATACGGGGGCGGGCCGTTATATCTGCGGTGAAGAAACGGCGCTGATAAATTCTCTGGAAGGTCGTCGGGCCAACCCGCGTTCCAAACCGCCTTTCCCGGCGTCTGCCGGCGCATGGGGCAAACCGACCTGTGTGAACAATGTCGAAACACTGTGTAACGTACCTGCAATTATTGAATATGGTGCGGCGTGGTATCAGGGGCTATCGGCGGGCAAGAGTAAAGATGCCGGCACGAAGCTGATGGGTTTCTCCGGCCGCGTCAAAAATCCCGGATTATGGGAACTGCCGTTCGGTACGACCGCCCGTGAGATTCTTGAAGACTATGCTGGCGGTATGCGCGACGGATTGAAGTTCAAAGCCTGGCAGCCAGGTGGTGCGGGTACGGACTTCCTGACGGAAAGCCATCTCGATTTACCGATGGATTTTGAGCATATCGCGAAAGCCGGCAGCCGTTTAGGCACGGCACTGGCGATGGCCGTCGATCACGAAATCAACATGGTTTCGCTGACCCGTAATCTGGAAGAGTTCTTTGCTCGCGAATCCTGCGGCTGGTGTACGCCTTGTCGTGACGGCCTGCCGTGGAGCGTTAAACTGCTGCGCGCGCTGGAACGAGGGGAAGGGCAACCGGGCGATATTGAAACGCTGGAGCAGCTATGCCGTTTCCTTGGGCCGGGCAATACCTTCTGTGCGCATGCGCCAGGCGCCGTTGAGCCTCTTCAGAGCGCCATTAAATATTTCCGGGAAGAATTTGAGGCGGGAATTTCTCCACAATATCTGGGTAATCTTAAAGCAATTGGCGGTATTCAACCCAATCTGCTGAAAGAACGCTGGTAATAAGTACTGGCCTGATAAGTGTGAGATGCAGTCAATGTATCCGCCGGGTGGCGCAAATAAGCCACACCGATAATAGAATTTTTGATTAGCGCTCGTGGCGACACGGGCCATTATGGAAGCATGCTGACTATGGCTACTATTCATGTAGACGGCAAAGAGTATGAAGTAAACGGAGCGGACAATCTTCTTGAAGCCTGTCTGTCTCTGGGGCTTGATATTCCTTATTTTTGCTGGCACCCGGCGCTGGGAAGCGTCGGATCCTGCCGCCTTTGTGCGGTAAAGCAATACCAGAACGCGGAGGATACCCGAGGTCGTCTGGTGATGTCATGTATGACACCTGCTACACCGGGAACGTTTATCGCGATTGAGGACGAGGAAGCGCAGCTATTCCGTAAAACGATAGTTGAGTTTCTGATGACCAATCACCCTCACGATTGTCCGGTATGTGAGGAAGGCGGTAACTGTCATTTGCAAGATATGACGGTAATGACGGGACAGAACTTCCGTCGCTATCGTTTTACCAAGCGCACCCACCGCAATCAGGATCTCGGCCCCTTCATTTCTCATGAAATGAACCGCTGTATTGCTTGCTATCGCTGTGTGCGTTACTACAAAGATTACGCGGATGGCACAGATCTCGGCGTATACGGCGCGCATGACAACGTCTATTTCGGTCGTCCCGAAGATGGTACGTTGGAAAGCGAATTCTCCGGTAATCTGGTTGAAGTCTGTCCTACCGGCGTATTTACCGATAAAACGCATTCCGAGCGCTATAACCGTAAATGGGATATGCAGTTTGCACCGAGTATCTGCCAACAGTGCAGCATCGGTTGTAATACCAGCCCCGGAGAGCGCTATGGCGAGCTGCGCCGGATTGAAAACCGTTTCAACGGCAGCGTAAACCATTATTTCTTATGTGACCGCGGCCGTTTCGGCTATGGCTACGTTAACCTGAAAGATCGTCCTCAACAGCCATTGCAGCGTCGTGGTGACGACTGGATCGCGCTGAATGCCGATCAGGCGCTGCAAGGCGCCGCTGATGTTTTACGTCAGGCGAAGAAAACCATCGGTATTGGCTCACCTCGCGCCAGCATCGAAAGTAACTTTGCTCTGCGTGAGCTGGTCGGCGCTGAGAATTTTTATACCGGTATCGCTCAGGATGAACAAAATCGCCTGCAACTCATGCTGAAAGTATTGCGTGAAAGCGGTGTGCGCACCCCCGCTCTGCGTGAGATTGAAAGTTACGATGCGGTCCTGATACTGGGTGAGGATTTGACTCAGACGGGAGCGCGTATTGCGCTGGCCGTGCGTCAGGCGGTGAAAGGAAAGGCGCGTGAAATGGCCGCCGCGCAGAAAGTCGCGGACTGGCAAATCGCGGCCATCATGAATATCGGCCAACACGCCAAGCATCCTCTGTTTATCACCAACGTAGATAATACCCGTCTGGATGATATCGCCGCCTGGAACTATCGCGCGCCGGTCGCCGATCAGGCCCGGCTGGGTTTCGCCATTGCCCATGCTCTGGACGAAAATGCCCCGGCGGTGACCGATCTGGCATCGGGTTTGGATCAGAAGGTCGATATCATCGTACAGGCCTTGTCCGGCGCGAAGAAACCGCTGATTATTTCAGGAACCAACTCCGGCAGCGAAGAGATCATCGCGGCTGCCGCAAACGTGGCGCAGGCGTTGAAGCATCGTGGTTCTGATGTCGGGATTACTTTTGTTGCTTCCGCAGCAAACAGCATCGGCCTGTCCATGATTGGCGGCGGCTCGCTGGATGAGGCGCTGGCGCAGTTGGAAAGCGGAGACGCTGATAGCGTTGTCGTGCTGGAAAACGATCTCTATCGTCATGCTTCGGCTGCGCGTGTCGACGCCGCACTGGAAAAGGCGGTTAATCTGGTGGTTCTGGATCATCAGCGCACCCCGATTATGGATAAAGCCAGCCTCATTCTTTCATCAGCCAGTTTTGCGGAAAGCGATGGAACGTTAGTCAATCAGGAAGGCCGCGCCCAGCGCTTCTTCCAGGTTTACGATCCAACTTACTACAACGATAAAGTCGTTATGCTGGAAAGCTGGCGCTGGCTGCATTCACTGTTTATCACCTATAACAGCCGTCAGGTTGACTGGACTCAGCTCGATCATGTGATAGATGCCTGTGTCAGCGCCTTGCCGCAATTGTCTGCTATCAAGCAGGCTGCGCCGGACGCTTCATTCCGCATCCGTGGGCAAAAGCTGGCGCGTTCGCCGAACCGCTCCAGCGGGCGTACCGCAATGCGCGCCAATATCAGCGTGCATGAACCGCGTCAGCCGCAGGATAAAGACACGATGTTTGCTTTCTCGATGGAAGGGAACAACAGTCCGACCGCCGACCGTCAGCAAGTCCCGTTTGCCTGGGCTCCGGGCTGGAACTCACCGCAAGCCTGGAACAAATTCCAGGACGAAGTGGGTGGTCATCTGCGTCATGGCGATCCGGGTGTGCGTATTATTGAAGCTGGCGAAGGCACGCTGGGATATTTCGACAATATTCCCTCTGCGTTTGTCGCAGAAGCCGGTCAATGGCGGATTGCACCGTATTATCACCTATTTGGCAGTGAAGAGATGTCACAGCGCTCTTCGGTTATTCAACAGCGTATGCCGGAACCCTATGTGATGGTTAACCCTGCTGATGCGGCTACGCTTGGCGTCAATGCCGGCGCTTTGCTGGAGTTGACCTGCGATGGTCTGACGCTGCGTTTACCGCTGCGCTTAAGCGCTGAACTGAGTCAGGGACAGGTTGGTTTGCCGCTTGGATTCCCGGGAATCGCCCCGGTTCTGGTGGGTGCAACCGTTGAAAATCTGCGGGAGGCTGCACAATGAGTTGGTTAACACCGGAAATTATCGAGATTCTGAGTTCAGTCGGAAAAGCGATCGTGATCCTGCTGGTTGTCGTGACCTGCGGGGCATTCATGAGTATGGGTGAACGTAAGCTGCTGGGGCTGTTCCAGGGGCGCTACGGACCGAACCGGGTAGGTTGGGGCGGTTCGTTGCAGCTTGTCGCCGATATGATCAAAATGTTCTTCAAAGAAGACTGGGTGCCGAAGTTTACTGACAAAGTCATCTTCACCCTGGCGCCGATGATCGCATTTACCTCGCTGTTGCTGGCTTTTGCCATTGTTCCGGTCAGCCCGACCTGGGGCGTTTCTGACCTGAACATCGGCCTGCTGTTTTTCCTGATGATGGCGGGACTGGCCGTTTATGCGGTGCTGTTCGCCGGCTGGTCAAGTAACAACAAATACTCACTGCTGGGTGCGGTCCGTGCGTCGGCGCAAACGTTGAGTTATGAAGTGTTCCTTGGGCTGTCCCTGATGGGCGTGGTGGCTCAGGCCGGTTCATTCAACATGCGCGATATTGTGGATTCACAGGCGCATTTATGGAATGTGATCCCGCAATTCTTCGGCTTCCTCACATTTGCTATTGCAGGCGTTGCGGTATGTCACCGTCATCCGTTTGACCAGCCGGAAGCAGAGCAGGAACTGGCCGATGGTTATCACATTGAATATTCCGGTATGAAATTCGGTTTGTTCTTTGTGGGCGAGTATATCGGTATCGTGACGGTTTCCGCGCTGATTGTCACCCTGTTCTTCGGGGGCTGGCATGGCCCGCTGCTGCCGCCATTTATCTGGTTTGCGTTAAAAACGGCATTTTTCATGATGATGTTCATTCTGATTCGTGCGGCTTTACCCCGTCCGCGTTATGACCAGGTGATGGCTTTCGGCTGGAAAGTCTGCCTGCCGATAACGTTATTGAACCTGCTGGCGACCGCCGCCGTCATTTTGTACAACGCTCAATAAGGGGTGAGTGAACCATGACATTAAAAGAGTTAGTGGTTGGTTTCGGCACCCAGGTACGCAGTATCTGTATGGTGGGATCGAACGCTTTCAGAAAGCGCGAAACCAAAATGTATCCCGAGGAACCCGTTAATCCGCCGCCGCGTTACCGTGGCCGTATCGTGCTGACGCGCGATCCGGATGGTGAAGAGCGTTGTGTAGCCTGTAACTTGTGTGCGGTGGCTTGTCCGGTTGGCTGTATTTCTTTGCAGAAAGCCGAAACCAAAGATGGACGCTGGTATCCCGAGTTTTTCCGTATCAACTTCTCGCGTTGTATTTTCTGTGGTTTCTGTGAGGAAGCCTGCCCGACCACAGCCATTCAGCTGACGCCGGATTTTGAAATGGGGGATTACAAACGTCAGGATCTGGTTTATGAAAAAGAAGATCTGCTGATATCGGGGCCGGGTAAATATCCGGAATACAACTTCTACCGGATGGCCGGAATGGCAATTGATGGGAAAGATAAAGGCGAAGCCGAAAACGAAGCCAAACCCATTGATGTCAAAGGCTTATTGCCCTAAGGAGCTAGCATGGAATTCGCTTTTTATATCGCGGGGTTGATTGCGGTACTGGCGACATTACGCGTCATTACCCATACCAACCCAGTGCATGCACTGTTATATCTGATCGTTTCCCTGCTGGCTATCGCGGGTGTGTTCTTCTCGCTGGGCGCTTACTTTGCCGGCGCACTGGAAATCATCGTTTACGCGGGCGCCATCATGGTGCTGTTCGTGTTCGTCGTCATGATGCTTAACCTCGGTAATTCCGTGGTAGAGCAAGAGCGGGCATGGCTGAAACCGGGGGTCTGGATCGGTCCCGGCCTGTTGTCGCTTGTGTTGCTGACGGTGATTGTGAAGGCGATTCTTAGCCTGAGCGATCAGAACATCACCGGTGAAATGGTGGATGCGAAATCCGTAGGGATTAGCCTGTTCGGGCCTTACGTTTTAGCTGTTGAACTTGCCTCAATGCTGCTACTGGCCGGATTGGTCGTTGCTTTCCATATTGGCCGCGAAGACAAGCGTGGCGACGTCATCAGCAAAGAAAGCGCGAATCAGGATGTTGAGAAGAAAATAACGGGGGAACGCGCATGATTCCGTTACAGCATGGCTTGATTTTAGCCGCTACGCTGTTTGTTTTGGGGCTGACCGGATTGCTGATTCGCCGTAACTTGCTGTTTATGTTGATCAGTCTTGAAATCATGATCAACGCCGCCGCACTGGCATTTGTGGTGGCGGGCAGTTACTGGCAACAGCCGGACGGGCAGGTGATGTACATTCTGGCGATTACGCTGGCGGCTGCCGAGGCAAGTATCGGTCTGGCGCTGCTGCTGCAAATGTATCGTCGTCGTCAAACCCTGAATATTGATACAGTCAGTGAGATGCGCGGATGAACTTACTCTATTTAACAATATTATTTCCGCTGCTCGGATTTTTGTTGCTGGCTTTTTCCCGCGGTCGCTGGTCAGAGAATGCCTCTGCGACCGTAGGGGTTGGCTCGATTGGTCTGGCAGCGTTGGTTACCGCTTGGGTTGTGGTCGATTTTATGGGCCAACAGCACGGTGGCGTCACCTTCTTTAACCAGCATTTGTGGACATGGATGGCGGTTGGGAACTTTGACATCAGCGTGACGTTAACGCTGGATGGTCTGTCGGTGACCATGCTTTCCGTGGTGGTCGGCGTCGGTTTCTTTATCCACCTGTTTGCTTCCTGGTATATGCGCGGCGAAGAAGGCTACTCGCGCTTTTTTGCCTATACCAACCTGTTTATTGCGAGCATGGTGGTGTTGGTTCTGGCGGATAACCTGTTGCTGATGTACCTCGGATGGGAAGGGGTAGGCCTGTGCAGTTATCTGCTGATCGGTTTCTACTATACCAATCCGAAGAATGGCGCGGCGGCCATGAAAGCGTTCGTGGTCACCCGTGTCGGTGACGTGTTCCTGGCATTCGCTCTGTTCATTCTCTACCAGGAACTGGGTACGCTGAACTTCCGTGAGCTGATGGTTCTGGCTCCGCAACAGTTGGCAGAAGGCTCCCCGGCGATTACCTGGGCAACCTTGATGCTTCTCGGCGGCGCGGTAGGTAAATCAGCGCAGTTGCCATTGCAGACCTGGCTGGCAGACGCGATGGCCGGCCCGACGCCTGTTTCAGCCTTGATCCACGCCGCAACCATGGTAACCGCAGGGGTCTATCTGATTGCCCGTACGCATGGTCTGTTCCTGATGGCGCCGGATATTCTGCATCTGGTTGGCATCATCGGTGCGGTAACGCTGGTATTGGCGGGATTCGCCGCACTGGTTCAGACCGACATCAAACGTGTTCTGGCGTATTCCACCATGAGCCAGATTGGTTACATGTTTCTGGCGCTTGGCGTTCAGGCATGGGATGCGGCCATTTTCCACCTGATGACGCACGCGTTCTTCAAAGCGCTACTGTTCCTTTCCTCTGGCTCGGTAATTCTTGCCTGCCATCACGAACAGAACATTTTCAAAATGGGCGGCCTGCGTAAAACCATCCCGCTGGTTTATGTCTGCTTCCTGGTCGGCGGTGCGGCGCTGTCGGCGTTGCCGCTGCTGACGGCGGGTTTCTTCAGTAAAGACGAAATTCTGGCCGGCGCATGGGCGAATGGACATATCAACCTGATGGTGGCGGGATTGGCTGGCGCCTTCATGACCTCGCTGTATACCTTCCGTATGATCTTCATCGTGTTCCATGGTGAAGCAAAAACGCAAGCGCACGCCGGGAAAGGCATTTCCCATCATTTACCACTGATTGTGTTAATGGTGCTGTCAACTTTTATCGGTGCGATGATTGTTCCTCCTTTGCACGGCGTATTGCCGGAAACAACGGAGCTTGAGCATAGTCAGGTAATGACTCTGGAAATTGCTTCCGGCGTGATTGCCATTGCGGGAATTTTGCTGGCTGCCGTGCTGTGGCTGGGCAAACGTCAGGTTGTTAATAGTATCGCGAAAAGCGCGCCTGGACGTTTCTTCTCGACATGGTGGTTCCATGCCTGGGGTTTTGACTGGGTATACGACAAAGTCTTTATCAGACCTTATCTGGCGATTGCGAAGCTGTTGCGGCGCGATCCACTGAACTTACTGATGAATATTCCGGCTTTCATTACCCGCTGGGGAAACCGTGGGCTGACAGTAAGCGAGAATGGTCAAGTGCGCTGGTACGTTGCCTCGATGAGTTTGGGTGCTGTCGTGGTGCTGGCCTTGTTATTGCTGATTTAAGGCGGTACCCGGTAACGTGCGAAGGGCAGGGCATTCCCCGGGGGAGTCCCTGCCACGGCAAAGTTTTCAGATTTCTTTAATTTAGGGACACAAAACGCCATGCTACTACCTTGGCTAATTCTTATCCCCTTTATCGGCGGTCTGCTGTGTTGGCAGCTTGAGCGTTTTGGTACGAAAGTACCGCGCTGGATCGCATTGATTGCTATGGGGCTGACTCTGGCGCTATCTCTGCAACTGTGGTTGCAAGGTGGCTATTCGCTGGCAACACCCAATGGACTGCCGCAGTGGCAGGCCGAGTTCAATGTTCCATGGATCCCTCGTTTTGGTATTGATATCCATCTCGCATTGGATGGCCTGTCGGTACTGATGGTGGTGTTGACCGGTTTACTGGGGGTTCTGGCGATCCTCTGTTCGTGGAATGAAATTCAACGTTATCAGGGTTTCTTCCATTTGAATCTGCTATGGATTCTGGGCGCTGTCATCGGGGTCTTCGTCGCTATCGACTTGTTCCTGTTCTTCTTCTTCTGGGAGATGATGCTGGTGCCGATGTATTTCCTGATCGCACTGTGGGGACACAAAGGCTCTGACGGTAAAACCCGTATTACCGCCGCGACCAAGTTTTTCATCTATACCCAGGCCAGCGGGCTGGTGATGTTGATTGCGATTCTGGCGCTGGTATTTGTGCACTATAACGCGACCGGCGAGTGGACGTTCAACTACGAGAAGCTGCTCGACACCCCGATGTCCCGTGGTGTCGAATATCTGTTGATGCTCGGCTTCTTCATCGCTTTTGCCGTGAAAATGCCAGTGGTGCCGCTGCATGGCTGGTTGCCGGATGCGCACAGTCAGGCGCCGACGGCGGGTTCCGTCGACCTTGCGGGTATTTTGCTGAAAACGGCGGCCTATGGTCTGCTTCGTTTCAGCCTGCCGCTGTTCCCGAACGCTTCACATGAGTTCGCGCCTATCGCCATGTGGCTTGGCGTGATCGGGATTTTCTATGGCGCGTGGATGGCCTTTAATCAAACCGATATCAAGCGTTTGATTGCCTATACCTCCGTTTCCCACATGGGATTCGTGATGATTGCCATTTATTCCGGCAGTCAACTGGCCTACCAGGGGGCGGTCATTCAAATGATTGCGCACGGTCTGTCCGCCGCTGGCCTGTTTATTCTGTGCGGCCAGCTGTACGAACGTCTGCACACCCGCGATATGCGCGAGATGGGGGGACTGTGGGCCCGCCTGAAATATCTGCCCGCGCTGTCGCTGTTTTTTGCAGTGGCCACGCTGGGGATGCCGGGTACGGGTAACTTTGTCGGCGAATTCATGATTCTGTTCGGCAGCTACCAAGTGGTGCCGATGATCACGGTGATTTCAACATTTGGTCTGGTATTTGCGTCGGTGTATTCGCTGATCATGATGCAACGCGCTTACTACGGCGCGCCGAAATCCGATCGGTTGTTGCAGAGTATGTCGATGCGTGAATTGTCCATCGTGATGCTGTTGGTGGTATTGCTGGTGTTGTTAGGGGTGTTCCCGCAACCGATTCTGGATACCTCCAGTGCCGCGATGTCAAATATCCAGCAGTGGTTCATGTCGTCTGCTCCAGATTCAATAATTTCAACAACAAGGCCGTAATTCGCCATGACAATAACTCCTCAACAACTAATCGCGCTATCGCCGCTGTTAATCGTCGGATTGACGGTAGTGGTTGTGATGCTGTGCATTGCGTGGCGACGCAACCATTTTGTTAACGCAACCGTGACGGTTATCGGCCTGAATATTGCGCTGCTGTCGCTTTACTTTGTCGGCCAGGCAGGGCCAATGGATGTGACGCCGTTACTGCGTGTTGATGGCTTTTCCATGTTTTATACAGGACTGGTGCTGTTAGCCAGTCTGGCAACCAGCACCTTTGCTTATCCGTGGCTGGAAGGTTATCCGGATAATCGTGATGAGTTCTATTTACTGGTTCTCATTGCTGCGCTAGGGGGGATTTTGCTGGCGAGTGCGAATCATCTTGCTGCGCTGTTCATCGGTATTGAATTGATATCTCTGCCGCTGTTCGGCCTGATTGGTTACGCATTCCGTCAGAAACGCTCGCTGGAAGCCAGTATCAAATACATGCTGCTTTCCGCCGCCGCATCTTCTTTCTTGCTGTTTGGTATGGCGCTGGTGTACGCCGAGTCCGGCGATCTGAGCTTTGCCAGCCTGGGTAGTAGCCTGAGCGATCAGCAGATTCACGAACCGCTACTGTTGGCGGGGCTGGGGATGATGATCGTGGGTCTGGGCTTTAAACTGTCTCTGGTTCCCTTCCAGCTGTGGACCCCGGACGTATACCAGGGCGCGCCTGCTCCCGTGTCAACATTTCTGGCTACTGCCAGTAAAATTGCCATTTTTGGTGCGGTCATGCGGTTGTTCCTCTACGCGCCGATGGTCGATAGTGATTCTATCAGAATGGTATTGGGGCTGATTGCCATTGCTTCCATCCTGTTTGGCAACGTGATGGCGGTCTCGCAGAGCAATATCAAACGTTTGCTGGGATACTCGTCCATTGCGCATCTGGGTTATCTGCTGGTTGCGCTGATTGCGGTGCAAAGCCATCAGATGGCGCTGGAAACCGTGGGTGTGTATCTGGTGGGCTATCTGTTCAGTAGCCTGGGCGCGTTCGGCGTGGTCAGCCTGATGTCCAGCCCGTATCGCGGCCCGGATGCCGATTCACTATTCTCTTATCGCGGCCTGTTCTGGCATAAACCGATTCTGTCCGCAGTGATGACGGTGATGATGCTGTCACTGGCGGGTATTCCGATGACTCTGGGCTTTTTCGGTAAATTCTATGTTCTGGCCGTCGGTGTGAATGCCGAACTATGGTGGTTAACCGGCGCTGTTGTGCTGGGGAGCGCCATCGGTCTTTACTATTATCTGCGCGTGATGGTCAGCCTGTATCTGAGCGCGCCGCAAGTGCTTCAGCGTGATACGCCAAGCAATTGGGCGCTGACCGCGGGTGGCGTGGTGGTTCTTATTTCCTCCATCGCCGTACTGCTCCTTGGGGTCTATCCTCAACCGCTGATCTCGCTGGTGCAATTAGCGCAGCCAATGATGTAATCACAGACGACAGTCTGATTGATAAAAAAGCCGTTGATGAGAATCAGCGGCTTTTTTTATGACCGACGATCCCTGTCCGTCACCCTGCGGGTCGTCATTTCGTGACGTTGAAAAACGTGCGGGGTGTTTTTTATCCGTTATTCGCAGAAAAAGGGCACTTTAGGAATGATCCGCCCACATCTGACGCAGAAGGCGCGCAGAATTGTCTATAGTTAATCGGACAATGATTTTTCATAGAAGAGGGAGAACAACATTATGGCAGCAGCAAAGCAACAGCCTGAAGAAATTCGTATTGATGATGACTTAAAACTTTTGTCCGAAACGTTGGATGAGTTACTGCGTTACTCTGGGGATCAGGCCGATAAAGCCTATCTGGATTTGAAAAAGGGAGCAGAGAAAGCCTTGCTGGAGGTGAAAGCGCGTATTGGTGCAACCGATAGTTACTATGCACGGGCAAAGCAGGTTGCGGATAAAGCTGACGTCTATGTACACGACAAGCCATGGCATGGTATCGGTATTGGTGCAACCATCGGGCTGGTTCTGGGGTTATTACTGGCAAAACGCTAGTGGTCTGATGAAAATAGGTAATGCCCAGCTGAACTGATTTTCACACATGGCAGGCTAAATGCAGCAAACATTCTGTAGCGGTGTCATTTCGACAGAATGTTTGCTTTTAGTACGAAGTCGTCCCGATAATCCTATTGCTTCTTTATTATCATTTCTCAAAGTACTCAAACCTTATCCTCCCGTTCGGGCATCCCTTGTATCCAATAAATGGCTTCAAAAGGCCGTAGCGTCAATGTACCCGGTTGGTCGGCAGCATCGGCATAGTTGCTCAATAGCAAGCGCCAGCGACGATCGTCTGCGTTGATAATAGGCGGCGATTGCCAGCTTTGGGGCGTTTTCCCAAGATTCGCCACAACCAATAGTCGCTGACCACGCCAGCATCGCTGATAACACCAGAGGGAAGGATGATTGGGCAGTAGATCCTGGTAATCACCGTGGGTGAGTAGCGGAAGTTCTTTACGCATAAGGATCAATTGCTGATAGGTATAGAAGATCGAATTTTTATCGGCCAGGGCCTGTTCGATATTAATCTGCGGGTAATTGCTGCAAAGTTGCAGCCACGGCGTCCCGGTGGTAAATCCCGCCTGTTCACCACCTTCCCACTGCATTGGCGTTCGACTGTTATCCCGCGAACGAGCCGCGAGGATTGCCAGTAGACGCTCATCCGACTGCTCGCCGCCGCTTCGCTCTGCAAACATATTCAGGCTTTCTACGTCCCGATACTGGCTTAATGCCGTGTAGCCGGGACTGGTCATGCCGATTTCTTCCCCCTGATAGATATAAGGCGTTCCCTGCATACCGTGCAGCACCATCGCCAGCATTTTGGCGGAATGGACCCGGTATTTTCCCTCATCGCCGAAGCGTGAAACGATGCGGGGCTGGTCATGATTACACCAGAAAAGCGCATTCCAGGCGTGGTCATGCATTCCCTGTTGCCACTGATTCATGATCTGTTTCAACTGAATGAAATCCGGTTGTGCCTGAGTCCACTTTTCACCATTGGGATAATCAACCTTCAAATGATGGAAATTGAAGGTCATGGAAAGCTCGCTGCCGTCTAATGCCGCGTAACGACGGCATTGCTCAAGTGAGGTGGATGACATTTCTCCAACGGTCATCAGTCCGTGTGGCTGAAACACATCCCGGCTGAATTCTTGCAGATAGTCGTGAATGCGCGGACCATCCGTATAGAAGCACCTTCCGTCACCGTGTTCGTCGTCAGGGAAATCTTGCCGTTTGGAAACCAGATTGATGGCACCCAGTCGTAGCCCGTCGATTCCCTTATCTGCCCAGAATTCGCAAACCTTTTTCAACGCTTCACGTACCCGTGGATGTTCCCAATTGAGATCGGCCTGTTCGGTGGCAAAAAGATGCAGGTAGTACTGTTCGCTTTCGGTATGCCATTGCCAGGCCGGGCCACCGAATTTGGAACGCCAGTTATTCGGCAGATCTTCGCCGTTACCTTCCCGCCAGATATAAAAATGGCGATAAGCACTGCGACGATCCTGAGCGGCCTGGAACCAGCGGTGCCGCGTCGAGGTATGGTTAAAAACCATATCCATCACGATGCGGATACGGCGCTGATGCGCTTCGGCAATCAGCGTTTCCATATCCGCCATCGTGCCATAAGCGGGATCGATAACGCAGTAGTCGGCGACATCGTAGCCGTTATCAACCTGTGGAGAGAGGTAAACAGGGGTAAGCCAGATAGCGTCAATGCCCAGAAGTCGCAGGTAATCAAGCCGCGAGGTAATACCTCTGATATCGCCCATGCCATTGCCTGTGCTGTCCTGAAAGCTTTTCGGGTAGATCTGATAAATCACACCGTTTTGCCACCAGGGGAGGGATGTAGCCATGACGCTCTCCTCTTTTAGTCAAGGAATGAAAGCGGTTCGATGTCTGCCCGCTTGCGGCCAACCTATCCAGTTCAATAAGACGATCAATGTCCTGCGGCTTAATCTTGCTCGTCACCCTGTCCTTTACGTCTGGATCGCTAATCGAATGGGATAAAAAAGCAAGAGAGACAAGATAAGCATAGCGCATTGAGCTGTTTTTAAACGGGAAGTTTACATCACTCGTCTGGCGTGTTTTTCCACCGGGGAGCGTATGGCGGGGAGAGTAAACATCCGCCTGCGTTGAGGCGGATTTACCGATCGGCATTAAGCCATTATTCAGGCTGGGTAGTGATAAATGTTCTGGTCGAAATCACGATCGCCAATTCTCTCCGCATTCTTGTCTAGCCGATAAAAACGAAAGCCGAGTCGTTGCGCCAGCGCATTGCTGCGCACGTTCTCAACCGACGCTTTGATGACGCAGCGTTCGATGATGCCGGCAGAGAGATACGCGTTGATCATGGTACTCACGGCCAGAGAAACAATGCCTTTACCTTCAAATGCTTCGGCAATCCAATAACCAATTACCCCTGTTTTATGCCGGAGGGTATTGAATGAAACGATACCGGCGATGGCATCATCCCAACGGATAACGTATACCGCCCCCGTTCCGGTAGCGAAGGCATCCCGGTTGGCTTTGATCGTCTTGCGTGAGTCATCAATGCAGGTTACGGAATCAGGCCAGGGCAGCGTTCTGCGCAGGCGGGGTTTTTCTTGCTGAATCAACGCAAAAATGGCAGCAGCATCACTCTCATCCTGAATGCTCAAATGTAAATGAGGCGGATAATGCAACTCAGACAGTGTTTTCATCATGACTTCCCCAATCAATGTTTATTTCCTCTTTTCATCGTGATATTACGCTTGCAGCGTACCGTCGATAATCGTCACGCTGTGCCCACCGACCCACGGTTCATCGTTCAGATAAGTCATGAAAAGTCGGCCGTCACATTGACGCCTGATGCCTTGTCGGACGCTGTAACCCAGGTTTTCGGTAATATTATCCGGGTAATGCTGGTGCCGCAGTAGCGCAGCGATACAGGCATTGGCGCTTCCGGTGACCGGATCTTCCTTCAAAGAATCCAGTTCAATATAAAATGTGCGGACTTCATAGTCCGCCGGTGAGGCGCGATCGTGGGGACCGTAAATAGCGATGCCATCCGTTTTACAGGTTTGCTGTAACATCGCCAGCGATGGTGCGTCAGGCGTGATATCCAGACAGGTATTGGCGCTGTCCAAACGGATAACCAACCAGCGTATTCCCATATGAACGTTCGCCGGCGGATAGCGTTTATCGATTCTGGTGCTGCCGAGTGTCCGTTCCAACAGTGGATATAGCTCGGTATCAAAGGGGACGATAGCGGCCTGCGGCACATGAAATGCCAACATCCCGTCATCGCCTATATTGATAGGCACCAGGCCGATGCCGCATTGCTGGACGATCTGACCCGGGGCTTTAGTCTGTAACCCCGACTCCAGCAGGGCGTGTGCGGAGCCGAGCGTCGGATGACCGGCAAACGGCAGCTCGAACTCCGGGGTGAAGATCCGCACACGATAATCGGCTACAGGATCGGTAGGCGGTAATAAAAAAGTGGTTTCCGACAGATTGGTCCAGCGGGCGATATGTTGCATTTGTTCATCGCTCAACCCGTCAGCTTCCATGATGACTGCCAGCGGATTCCCTTTGAAAGGCTGCTGGGTGAAAACATCGACTTGTTTAAAACGGCGCGGCAATAACATATGTTCGTCTTCCTTTGGTGACCATCGCTTAAATATTACTCAAAACTAACCGCGATCCTGTCGCGCGCTTGTGGCATAATGCGCGCCAAATCACATTTTTAACTTGAGTGAGTGCTGTGTTAAGTACCAACAATATCACCATGCAGTTCGGCAGTAAGCCGTTGTTTGAAAACATTTCCGTTAAATTTGGCGGCGGTAACCGCTATGGCTTGATTGGCGCGAATGGCTGCGGTAAATCAACGTTTATGAAAATTCTCGGCGGCGATTTGGCGCCGAGCGCCGGTAACGTTTTCCTCGATCCCAATGAGCGTTTGGGTAAATTGCGTCAGGATCAGTTCGCATTTGAACAATATAGCGTACTGGATACCGTCATCATGGGCCATGTGGAGCTGTGGGCGGTAAAAGAAGAACGCGATCGTATTTATTCACTGGCGGAAATGAGCGAAGCGGACGGCTATAAAGTTGCCGATCTGGAAGTGCAGTACGGTGAGATGGATGGGTATAGCGCGGAAGCTCGTGCCGGTGAACTGCTGCTGGGCGTCGGTATTCCAGTGGAACAGCATTACGGGCCGATGAGCGAAGTGGCGCCCGGCTGGAAACTGCGTGTGCTGTTGGCGCAGGCGCTGTTTGCCGATCCGGATATTCTGCTGCTGGACGAACCTACCAACAACCTGGATATCGATACGATTCGTTGGCTGGAGCAAGTGCTGAACGAGCGTAACAGCACCATGATCATCATTTCCCATGACCGTCACTTCCTGAATATGGTCTGTACGCACATGGCGGATCTGGATTATGGCGAACTGCGTATTTATCCCGGTAACTATGATGAATATATGACAGCGGCGACGCAGGCGCGTGAACGCCTGCTGGCGGATAACGCCAAGAAGAAAGCCCAGATTTCCGAACTGCAATCGTTCGTGAGCCGTTTTAGCGCCAACGCGTCCAAATCTAAACAGGCGACGTCTCGCGCTCGCCAGATTGATAAAATCCAGTTGGAAGAGGTGAAGGCCTCCAGTCGTCAGAACCCGTTTATTCGCTTTGAACAGGATAAGAAACTGTTCCGTAATGCGCTGGAAGTGGAAGCGCTGGCGAAAGGTTTTGATAATGGCCCGCTGTTCAGCAAACTGAACCTGATGGTGGAAGTGGGTGAAAAAGTCGCGATTCTGGGGACTAACGGTATCGGTAAATCGACGCTGTTGAAAACGCTGGTTGGTGATATGCCGCCTGATAGCGGCACCGTTAAATGGTCTGAAAACGCTAAAATCGGTTATTACGCGCAGGATCATGAATATGAATTCGACGACGCCCTGACCGTATTTGACTGGATGAGCCAGTGGAAACAGGAGAAGGATGACGAACAGGCCGTTCGCAGCATTTTGGGCCGCTTATTGTTCAGCCAGGATGATATCAAGAAGAAAGTGAAAGTCCTGTCCGGTGGTGAGAAAGGCCGTATGCTGTTTGGCAAACTGATGATGCAGCGTCCGAATATCCTGGTGATGGATGAACCGACCAACCACCTGGATATGGAGTCGATTGAATCCCTGAACATGGCGCTGGAAATGTACGAAGGGACGCTGCTGTTCGTCTCTCACGATCGTGAGTTCGTCAGCTCGCTGGCCACCCGTATTCTGGAAATCACGCCGAATAAAGTGATCGACTTTACGGGAAATTATGAAGATTACCTGCGTAGTCAGGGCATTCAATAACCGGCTTTCGCGTGTAATTTCCTGCTCAGGGCAGCATATGGCCGAAGCCGTTGCTGCCTTTTTTATGATGGGCATCCTGGCTATCCCCTCTTTGAGCCTTGCTGTCGCTGTGTTTAAACAGGCTCCCGGCAAGTGTCAATTGACGTGATATAAGCGTAATTTTATCCCTGACGGGAAACGTGAATATGGCCCGTATTTATTTCCCCTAAATATTGCAAGATAAAACATTGCATTTGGTTGTGACTCAAAAAATTTTGGCGCAAAGGTGGTTTTTTAACTAAAAAACTTAAAGTAATTATTTTGATTATGAGTTGTGTAAACAAAAAATTATTTTTTTATGTGTTGAAAAATAAATAAACAATGCTAATGTCTTTGCAGCTTTATATTGTTTTATTTCAGTTGGTTACCATCATTAAATAAAGTGATTACGTCCGGTGGTTAATCGATTTAGCTCACGAATAATGGATGCTTCAATAATATATTGTCGTTATTGCGATTATTTCTCATTTAAACAATCCTCTTTTTTCTTTAAATAGATTCATTGCGTATAAAGTCACAGTTATAACAGAAATAAGAAATCTATTGTCCCAGCGATTGATGAAGATCAAGTCTGTTAACTTAATTTACTCATTACCATATCCCCACACATACTGTGTGTTATACCCATCATCTTTCAGGTTGCTGGTGCATTGGCTGTATTACCCAGCCCATCCGTGGGCCTCGCCCCTTCAGGGCTGATGCAGGCAGCGTTCAAATCTGCTCCAGGCAGATGCAACCCGGAATTTACTGGGTAGGCTCCGTTCAGGTTACAGGAGAATAATAAAAAATGAGTGGGGAAAATTTAATGCTTTCCCATCACGGTGTGAATCGCCGTGATTTTATGAAGTTATGTGCAGCACTCGCCGCGTCAATGGGGCTGGCGGACTCTGCTGTGGCAGAAATTGCCCAGTCAATCAGCTCTCCACAGCGCCCACCGGTTATCTGGATCGGCGCACAGGAATGCACCGGGTGTACAGAAAGCCTGTTACGGGCGACCCACCCAACCATTGAGAACCTGCTATTAAACACCATCTCGCTGGAATATCACGAAGTGCTTTCCGCCGCTTTCGGTGAGCAAGCGGAAGAAAACAAGCACCGTGCCATTGAGCAATATAAAGGGAAATTTGTTCTGGTCGTTGATGGGTCGATACCGATGAAAGACGGCGGTATTTATTGCATGGTGGCGGGCAAGCCGATTGTGGAGCATATTCGCGAAACGGCGGAACACGCCGCGGCGATTATCGCCATCGGCTCTTGTTCTGCCTGGGGAGGCGTACCGGCAGCGGGAAGCAACCCGACGGGAGCCGTCAGTTTGCAGGATGTGCTCCCCGGAAAAACCGTCATTAATATTCCGGGCTGTCCTCCTAATCCACATAACTTCCTCGCCACCGTCGCACACATCATCACCTACCAACGTCCGCCTGCACTGGATGCAGAGGGGCGGCCGACTTTTGCCTACGGTCGTTTGATTCATGAAAACTGCGAGCGTCGTCCACATTTCGACGCCGGACGTTTTGCGAAAGAGTTTGGTGATGAAGGCCATCGTCAAGGGTGGTGTCTCTACCATCTGGGCTGCAAAGGGCCGGAAACTTATGGCAACTGCCCAACGCTGGAGTTTTGCGATGTCGGCGGCGGTATCTGGCCTGTGGGTATCGGGCATCCTTGCTATGGCTGTAACGAGAAAGGTATCGGATTTACCAAAGGTATTTTCCAACTGGCCAACGTAGAAAATCCGACGCCGCGGGTAGAAAAACCGGCAATCCATAGTCCGGAAGGCGGGCAGATGTCTGCGACGGCCGTAGGGTTGATTGGCGGCGTTCTCGGTGTGGTAGGGGGCGTTAGTCTAATGACCTTGCGTGAGTTGGGACGTCAGCAAAAGCAGAGTCAAAGCCAGCAAGACGGCGGAAACGCATCCCGGGAGGGTTAAGCCGTGAACAGACGCAATTTTTTCAAACTGGCTTCTGCCGGTGCGTTACTGGCCGGTACGCCTTTGGCAGGACACGCTGCCGCTGAAAATAAACCGCCGATCCCCGGCGCGTTAGGCATGCTGTATGACTCAACGCTGTGTGTCGGCTGTCAGGCCTGTGTGTCGGAATGTCAGCAGGTCAACCAATCGGCCTATAATCCCGACAGCAAGATCTATGCGGGCGGGGCGGCGATCTGGTCTAACAACGATAAGTTGAGCCCTTACACCAATAACATCATTCAGGTGTGGAGTTCGGGCGACGGGACCAATAAGGATCAGGTCGATAACGGCTACGCCTACATCAAGAAGCAGTGTATGCACTGCGTTGATCCTAACTGTGTGTCGGTATGTCCGGTTTCTGCATTGAAGAAAGATGCCAAAACCGGCGTGGTGCACTATGACGCCAGCATTTGTACCGGCTGCCGTTACTGCATGGTGGCTTGTCCTTTCAATATCCCCAAGTACGACTACGAAAATCCATTTGGCAAGCTGCACAAATGCGAACTGTGTAATCAGCCGGGGTTGGAACGCTTGGACAAGGGCGGCCTGCCGGGCTGTGTGGATGTCTGTCCGACGGGGGCGGTGATTTTCGGCACGCGTGAAGAGCTGTTATCCGAAGCGAAACATCGGTTGTCGTTGCAGGCGGGAGAGGAGTACCACTATCCGCGTCAGACCCTGGCGAAAAAGGATACCTATCTCCACACCGTGCCGAAATACGATCAGCATGTTTACGGGGAAAAAGAAGCCGGAGGTACGCAGGTACTGGTGCTGGCGGGCGTGCCTTACCAGAATCTCGATCTGCCGGAACTGGCCGAACTATCGACCGGCGCGCGCTCCGAACATATCCAGCATACGCTCTACAAAGGCATGGTGCTGCCGCTGGCGGTTCTGGCTGGGCTATCCGTACTGGTGCATCGCAACACCCGGGCCGACCGGTTGGATCACGATGACCATCATTCGGATGCTGACAAGAAACAGGAGAACAATCATGACGGCGCATAAAACGAGCCCATTGGGCGGACGTCTGGTCAGCTGGCCGGTGATGTTGTTGGCGCCGTTTGTCATTCTGTGCGCGATGTTGATCGTAAAACGTCTGGTGTTTGGCATCGGCGATGTCGCGGCGCTCAATGGCGGCTATCCGTGGGGGATCTGGATTGCGTTCGACCTGCTGGTGGGCACTGGTTTTGCCTGCGGCGGCTGGGCGTTGGCCTGGGCGGTCTATGTGTTTAATCGCGGCGAATACCATCCGCTGGTTCGTCCGGCGCTGTTAGCCAGTCTGTTCGGTTATTCGCTGGGGGGACTGTCGATCACCATTGACGTCGGGCGTTACTGGAATATTCCCTATTTCTTTATCCCGGGCTTTTTTAATACATCATCCGTGCTGTTTGAAACGGCTGTCTGCATGATGATTTATATCGGTGTGATGGCGCTGGAGTTTGCCCCCGTCATATGCGAGCGCATGGGATGGAAGATTACTCTCAAGCGTTTGAACAAAGTGATGTTCTTTATCATTGCGTTGGGGGCATTGTTGCCGACCATGCATCAGTCATCCATGGGATCGCTGATGATTTCCGCCGGTTATAAAGTCCATCCGCTATGGCAGAGCTATGAATTATTGCCGCTGCTATCGCTACTGACGGCCTTCATCATGGGCTTCTCGATCGTGATGTTTGAAGGTTCGCTGGTACAGGCCGGGTTGAAAGGCCGCGGTCCGGATGAAAAACACCTGTTCGCCCGTTTGACGCAAATCATTCAGGTATTACTGCTGCTGTTTATCGTGTTGCGCTTTGGCGAAATTATCTGGCACGACAAAGTGGGTTATCTCTTCAAGGGCGATCGTTTTGCGATAACGTTCTGGTGTGAAGCCGCGCTGATGTTTTTCCCGCTGGTTATGTTCCGTTTCAAACGTTACCGCAATGATTCCCGTCTGCTGTTTGTGGGCGCGCTGAGCATGTTGTTCGGGGCAGCCTTATGGCGACTGAGTTATTCCCTGCTGGCTTTCAACCCCGGAGGTGGCTATCACTACTTCCCAGCTGCATCTGAAGTTCTGATCTCCATCGGTTTTGTCGCGATTGAAGTCTGCGCATACATCTTGTTAATCCGGCTGTTGCCGGTACTTCCTGCGCTGGAAGGCGTTCATAAGAATTATCAGGCCGAGGTAAAGCATGAGCCAACGCATCACCATTGATCCTATTACCCGTATCGAGGGACACCTGCGCATTGACTGCGAAATTGAACAGGGGAAAGTCACCAAGGCCTGGTCTTCCGGCACGATGTGGCGCGGTATGGAGGAAATTGTCAAAGGTCAGGACCCGCGCGATGCGTGGATGATTGTGCAACGTATCTGCGGCGTCTGTACCACGGTGCACGCCATTGCTTCCGTGCGCGCGGTCGAAAATGCCCTGAAGCTGAATGTGCCGGTCAATGCCCAATACATTCGTAACCTGATTCTGGCGGCGCATAGCATCCACGATCATATTGTCCATTTCTATCAGCTATCCGCGCTTGACTGGGTTGACGTGACCTCGGCGCTTAACGCCTCCCCGGAAAAAGCGGAAGCGTTGCTGAAAGGGTTGTCCAACTGGCCGTTGAACAGTACCGCCGAATTCACCAAAGTACAGCAGAAGCTGAAAGATCTGGTCGCCAGCGGTCAACTGGGCATTTTTGCCAACGGCTACTGGGGACACCCGGCGATGGCGCTGTCACCGGAAGTGAATCTGATTGCGGTCGCACACTATCTGCAAGCGCTGGAATGTCAGCGTGACGCTAACCGGATTGTGGCGATCCTCGGCGGCAAAACGCCGCATATCCAGAATCTGGCGGTCGGCGGCGTGGCTAACCCGATCAACCTGGATGCGCCCAGCGTCCTGAACCTTGAACGCCTGATGTATGTGAAGTCGTTCATCGATCGGTTAAGCGACTTTATTGAGCAGGTCTACAAAGTGGACTGTGCGGTGATTGCCGCACACTACCCGGACTGGCTGCATTTAGGTAAAGGCGCCGATCATTACCTTAGCGTGCCGGAATTACCGACCGATAATCAGGGCGGCAGCTTCCTGCTGGCAGGCGGTTATCTGGAAAATGGCGATTTTTCGCAATATCACCCGATTACCAGTCACAGTGACAGCTTCCTGATCGAGGGTATCAAAGAAAGTGGCAAGCACGCCTGGTATCAGGATGATGAACCGCTGGCGCCGTGGGAAGGGCTGACGCGTCCGCAATACACCGGTTGGCAGGAAGATGGCAAATACTCCTGGGTAAAAGCGCCAACCTTCTACGGCAAGACGGTTGAAGTGGGGCCGCTGGCATGGCTGTTGTGCAGTCTGGCCGCCAAACACCAGGATACCGAAACGCACTATGCTCAGGTTGCGGCGGCATACCAGACACTGACGGGACAGACGCTGGAAGTGAAACATCTGCATTCCACTCTGGGCCGCGTGATCGGTCGAACGGTGCACTGCTGCGTGCTGAAGGATACGCTGGCTCAGCAATGGCAGGCGCTGGTCACCAATATTGGTAAAGGCGATCACCAGACGTTTATCAAACCTGATTTATCGCCGGATACCGAATTCCGGGGAGTGGGATTCGGGGAAATGCCGCGCGGGATGCTGTCGCACTGGATCGTATTCAAAAACGGTAAGATCACCAACTATCAGGCAGTGGTTCCATCAACCTGGACATCCGGTCCGCGCAACTTCGAAGGAACGCCGGGGCCTTATGAACAGTCGCTGGTGGGTACACCGATAGCCGATCCGCATAAACCGCTGGAAGTGGTGCGAACCATCCACTCGTTTGATCCGTGCATGTCCTGTGCGGTGCATATCGTGGATACGGTAGATGGCAGCGAAGTGACCCGGGTGAAGGTGCTGTGATGAACATACTGGTGTTGGGCGTCGGTAATCTGCTTTTAAGCGATGAGGCGGTTGGGGTGCGTATCGTTGAAGCGTTGGAACAGCGCTATACGTTCTCACCGCCAATAGACATCGTTGACGGCGGTACATGCGGGCTGGAGCTTATGGAGGCTATGGCCAACCGCGATCATCTGATCGTGGCTGACGCGGTACTGACAGGGCAGGCGCCGGGGACGGTGACGATACTGCGTGACGGTGAAGTGCCGGCGCTGTTTACCCGCAAGATTTCCCCGCACCAGTTGGGTTTGTCCGATGTGCTGATGGCGTTGCAATTGACGGATGAATTTCCGCAAAAGCTGACGCTGATTGGTGTCGAACCCGCTTCACTGGATGTTCATATCGGTCTGACGGAAACGGTACAGCAGGCGCTTGAGCCTGCTTTGCGACACGTTGTCGCCGTATTGCAGCAAAGCGGCGTTACGGTAAGTGAACGATGTGAGGTTTGTAGTGAATAGTGCATCTGATGTGAATGATTTGCACAAGATGTCGTGCGAACGCAAAGAATCGTTATCCGCTCTCTGCCATGATGAACATCCGGCAGCGTGGCTGGAACAGATGTTCACGCAAATTGCCGATGAAAAAATGCGGTCGTTGCCGTTTTTTCGTGAGGGCATCCCGGTTCGCGCCTGTGGATTTACCCTGTTTGAACAGCAGTGGGTCGGTTGTCTGTTGACGCCCTGGATGATGAGCCTATTGGTTCTTCCCGGTCCGGGGCAAATCTGGTCGATCAGGCCGCTGGCCGATCGTCTGGCGCTGGCGCTGCCCTGCGGTAACGTGACATTTATCGTTGGTGAGATGTCCGGCAAGCAATATCTGTCCTGCTCACTCATGTCGCCGATCGATCGCCACCTGCATGGGGAACAGGCCGTTTTGCTGGCGGAGCAGAGTGCCAGAATGGCGCTTTCGCTGCCCGTTAGCGATGGCAATGCTCCGCAGAATAGCAGTTTGCGAGCGCTTTTTAGCCGTAACCGGAGTGAGCGACATGCATGAAATTTCCATGTGCTATAACGCGCTGGAATTGATTGAGCAGCAGGCGCGCCAACATCAGGCTCGTCGGGTAACCGAGGTCTGGCTGGAGGTGGGGGCGCTTTCCTGTATTGAAGAGAGCGCGCTGCGTTTTTGTTTCGAATCGGTCTGTCGGCAAACGCTGGCGGAAGGCTGTCAACTGCATGTTGCCATCCGTCCGGCAAAGGCGTGGTGCTGGGAATGCAGCGCCGTGGTGGAAATCCTGAAACACGATGAGGGGTGTCCGCAGTGTGGCAGTCACAACCTGCGAGTCGATGACGGTGACAGTTTGCAAATCAAGCAGTTGGCGATTGAGTAACGTTTAAGACGCTATTTTTAGTAAGCACGTTTAAATCGGGAGGAGATCCCTATGTGTACCACATGCGGTTGCGGTGAAGGGGAACGTAGAATCGAAGGTGACGAGCATCCTGAACATCCTGAAGCCCACGATCATCACCACGATAACCATCATCACGATCACCATGACCACGCGCATGGCAGCCATTCTCATAAACACAAGTATATCTATCATACGCACGTACATGGCCATCGCGGCTCAAGTGAAAACGAACCGCGCTACGTGATTATTCACCACCATCATTACCACCATCAGGGCGATGTTCATCATCACTATTATTCCGGGGCGTTACCGGAGAATGGTGCGCCGTTGCTCGATCCGGCAGACGATGGTCATCACCACCATCATGAGCATGACCACCATAGCCACGATCGTTATGACCAACAACACGATCACCGTCATCATGAGCACGAGCATTCGGAAGCGCCGTTTCAGCCAGAGGTGAATCAGCAGGATCTGCATTATGGGCAGGGAGCCGCCGGCACCCATGCGCCGGGTATGGGACAGCAACGTTTATTGCAGATTGAAATGGACGTACTGAGTAAGAATAACCATCTGGCAGAGCATAATCGGGAGCACTTCAGCGCGCAGAACATTCTGGCGCTCAATCTGGTTTCCAGTCCCGGTTCCGGTAAAACCACGCTGTTGACCGCGACGCTGAATCATATCAGCAAGCGGCTGCCCTGTGCGGTGATTGAAGGCGATCAGCAAACGACTAATGATGCGGAACGAATTCGGGCGACGGGCGTGCCCGCCATTCAGGTGAATACCGGCAAGGGTTGTCATCTGGATGCGCAGATGGTGCACGATGCCGCGCATCGCTTACAACTGCCGGATAACAGCCTGCTGTTCATTGAGAATGTCGGTAATCTGGTTTGTCCGGCTGGGTTCGATCTGGGCGAACGCGCCAAAGTCGCGGTATTGTCAGTGACGGAGGGGGAAGATAAGCCGCTGAAATATCCTCATATGTTCTCGGCGTCGTCGCTGATGATTATTAATAAAATCGATCTGCTGCCTTATCTGGATTTTAATCTGGAAGAGTGTGTCGCCAATGCCCGGCGCATAAATCCGGACATTCAGGTCATCGCGTTGTCCGCCAGCACGGGTGAGGGCATGGATGAATGGCTGGGCTGGCTGGAGGCGCAGCTATGTGCCTAGGCATTCCGGGTAAAGTCGTTTCCGTCGGGGACGATATTCATCAGCCTGCTTACGTTGACATCTGCGGGGTGCAGCGCGCGGTCAATATTGCGCTGGTGTGCGAGGACTCGCCCGCCGAACTGGTGGGCCAATGGGTACTGGTGCATGTCGGTTTTGCCATGAGCCGGCTGGATGAACAGGAGGCGCAGGATACGCTGGAAGCGCTGCAATCCATGCGTGCGGTGGGACTGGAACTGGATGAAATGCGGCAGAGCGGAGAGGACCATGCAATACGTTGATGAGTTCCGCGATCCCGAATTGGCTAAAGCGTTGCTGCAACGCATTCGGGCACTGGTGGCGGATATGCCCCGGTTGCGGGAACGTCCGTTGCAACTGATGGAAGTATGCGGCGGGCACACCCATGCGATCTTCAAATTTGGACTGGATCGCCTGTTGCCGCCGGAAATCGAATTTGTGCACGGCCCGGGATGCCCGGTGTGTGTCCTGCCGATGGGTCGTATTGATGCGTGTCTGGAAATCGCCGCGCATCCTGAAGTGATCTTTTGTACCTTCGGCGATGCCATGCGCGTACCGGGCCGTAACGGCTCGCTACAGGATGCGCGCCGACATGGCGCCGATGTGCGCATGGTTTATTCGCCGCTGGATGCGTTACTGCTGGCCGAGAAAAATCCGGATCGTCAGGTGGTCTTTTTCGGTCTGGGATTTGAAACCACCATGCCGAGCACCGCTCTGACGCTGCAACAGGCCAAACGTCGCAATATCACCAACTTTACTCTGTTCTGTCAGCACATCACGATTGTTCCTACGCTGCGCAGCCTGTTGATGCAGCCCGATTTGCGTATTGACGGCTTTCTGGCTCCAGGGCATGTGAGTATGGTGATTGGCGCTTATCCTTATCAGGAATTGTGCGATCGATTCCATAAGCCGTTCGTCGTCACCGGATTTGAACCGCTGGACATTTTGCAGGCGCTGCTGATGTTGGTCAGCCAGATTCATGCTGAGCGTTGTGAGGTGGAAAACCAGTATCGGCGTATTGTGCCGGATAGCGGTAACCAACTGGCTCAGCAGGCAATGGATGAGGTATTTGAAACCAAATCCAGCAGTGAATGGCGCGGTCTGGGGGAAATTGCGGATTCTGGTATGCAGTTGCGGGAGGCCTATGCTGATTTCGATGCCGAGCGCCGTTTCAAACCACGGCAGCAGTGCGTGGCGGATGAACCGGGATCGCGCTGTGGTGATGTCCTGACGGGGCGTTGCAAACCGGCGGATTGTCCGCTGTTTGCCAAACGCTGTACCCCGCAAAATGCGATCGGGGCGCTGATGGTGTCTTCTGAAGGCGCGTGTGCGGCTTATTATCAGTATCGGCGGGAGTGTGCCTGAATAACGGGGTGTGATTGAATGAGTAGTACGACACAGCCAAGAGATCTTTCTTTAAAAGAAATGTTGCCCAAAGAGATTACGCTGGCGCATGGCAGCGGTGGCCGGGCAATGCAGCAGCTGATTGAACAACTTTTTTTACAGGCGTTTGATAATCCGCTGCTGGAGCAGCGTGAAGATCAAGCCAGACTGCCGCTGGCGCCGTTGACACAGCTGGGCGATCGGCTGGCTTTCACCACCGACAGCTATGTTATTGATCCCATTTTTTTCCCCGGTGGAGACATCGGGAAGTTGGCGGTTTGCGGTACGGCGAATGATATTGCCGTTAGCGGCGCTCAGCCGCGTTATCTTTCCTGCGGTTTTATCATTGAAGAAGGTTTCTCCGGCGCCGATTTGCTGCGCATTGTTGAATCCATGGCCGGCACCGCAAGGAATGCCGGCATTGAGATTGTGACCGGTGATACCAAAGTTGTGCCGCGGGGCGCGGTTGACAAGATTTTCATCAATACGTCCGGCATTGGCGTTATCCCGACCGCTATTCACTGGGGGACTGATGAGATTCGCCCCGGTGATAAAATTATTGTCAGCGGTACGCTGGGCGATCATGGTGCGACGATCCTCAACCTGCGCGAACAGTTGGGGCTTGAAGCCGAGCTGTCGAGCGATTGCGCCGTATTGGCGCCGTTGATCGCGCCGTTGCGTGAGATTGCTGGCGTGCGTGCCTTGCGCGACGCGACGCGTGGCGGTGTGACCGCGATTCTGCATGAGTATGCGCAGGCCAGCGGCTACGGTATGGAAGTCAATGAAAGCGATCTGCCGGTGAAGCCAGCGGTGCGCGGCATCTGCGAAATTCTGGGGCTGGAAGCACTGAATTTCGCCAATGAAGGCAAGCTGGTGCTGGTTGTTTCTGCTGAAGCCGAGGATTCGGTGCTGGCCGCATTGCGGTCGCATCCGCTGGGGCGGGACGCCGCGACGATTGGCGTGGTAACGCCAACGCCGCAGGTACGGCTGTGCGGGGTGTTTGGCGCTTTGAGGCTGCTGGATTTACCGCATAATGAGCCAATGCCGAGGATATGCTGAATCGGTGGGGAATCCACTATGAAGTAATGAGTAAATTTCGTACGCTGTTTAGTCTGTCGTTTATCTGCAATGACGTCGCAGAAAGAAAACGAGTTTACCCGCGCACGAAATTTTCTCTGAATCGGCATGAATAGCAAAGGAATATCCCCGGCGTGAACACGGCAAAAACCGGTATTGAGATCCGCGTAAAAGGCAAAGTGCAGGGCGTAGGGTTCCGGCCCTATGTCTGGCAATTGGCGCATCGGCTCAATTTGTGCGGCGATGTCAGCAATGACAGCGCGGGGGTGTTGATTCATCTTTATCCGTCTGAGAACGTCGAGCGTTTTCTGGCGGATTTGTCTGCTCTGTGTCCTCCGCTGGCGCATATCGACAGCGTTACCTGCCAGCCGTGGCCGTGGTCAACAATACCGACGGCGTTTGTGATTGAGCACAGCGGCGCAGGCCAAATGGATACGCAGGTGGTGCCGGATGCGGCAACCTGTGAAGCCTGTCAACACGAACTGCAAGATCCGGCCAATCGCCGCTATCACTATCCGTTTATCAACTGCACCCACTGCGGCCCGCGCTTTACCATTATCCGAAAAATGCCCTATGACCGGCCATTTACCTCAATGGCGGATTTCCCGCTTTGTCCCCGGTGCCTGGCTGAATATCAGCATCCGGCAGATCGCCGTTTTCATGCTCAGCCAAATGCCTGTCCGCAGTGTGGTCCGCAAATCTGGCTGGTTGATGGTGCTGCAAACCGATTGGCAGGCGGAGATGACGCTATCCGTTTGACGGCTAACGCGTTACTGGACGGTAATATCGTCGCAATTAAAGGGCTGGGTGGTTTCCATCTGGCCTGTGATGCGACCCATTCATCGGCAATACAACGACTTCGTCAACGGAAACGCCGCCCCGGTAAACCGTTGGCGGTGATGCTTCCGGATATGGACTGGCTCGCGGCGTGTACCACCGTGGAAGATATTCCGGCAGCGCAACGCCTGCTGAAAAGTACGGCGGCGCCCATTGTGTTGCTGCCGTTACGTCAGGCGGGGCCGTTGTCTGCCCTAGTGGCGCCTGGATTAGCGGAAGTCGGCGTGATGCTGCCGGCCAATCCCTTGCAACATCTGTTAATGGCGCAGGTTAACCGGCCGCTGATCATGACGTCCGGTAATGCCAGCGGCAAGCCGCCGGCGTTGACCAACGAACAGGCGACGGAACAGCTGGGTGATATCGCCGATTTGTGGCTGCTGCACAATCGCGAGATTGTACAACGTGCCGACGATTCGCTGGTCCGGTTACATCCGCACAAGGCTGAGATGTTGCGCCGCGCCCGCGGCTATGTGCCGGACGCCCTGCCGCTGCCACCGGGATTGACCGGACAACGTTCGCTGCTGGCGATGGGGGCCGATCTGAAGAATACGTTTTGTTTGCTGCGCGATGAAAATGCGATTGTCAGCCAGCACCTTGGCGATTTGGAAGACAGCGATATCGAGCAGCAATATCGTCAGTCCATTGCGTTGTTTGAGGATATTTACCGTTTTGTTCCCAACGCGATAGTGGTCGATGCGCATCCCGGTTATATCAGCCATCAATTGGGGAAGACGCTGGCGCAGCGGCGGCAGATCCCCTGTCTTGAGGTGTTGCACCATCACGCGCATATTGTGTCCTGTATGGCTGAACATCAATGGCCGCATGACGCCGGGCCGGTTGTCGGGCTGGCGCTGGATGGTATCGGATTGGGCGCCAATGGACAGTGGTGGGGCGGAGAATGTCTGCTGGTGGATTACGCTCAGTGCCAACATATTGGCGGCCTCCCGGCGGTTGCCTTGCCCGGCGGCGATCTGGCCGCGCGCCAGCCGTGGCGTAATTTGCTGGCGCAATGGCTGCGGTTTGTGCCGGATTGGGCCACATTCCCGGAATCCACGGCGATTCCCGCTGAGCCGGCAGTATTACTCAGCAAGGCGATTGAACGAGGTATCAATTCGCCATTAGCTTCGTCAACCGGGCGGCTATTTGACGCTGTTGCGGCAGCGAGTGGATTTCCCCATCACAGCCAGAGTTGGGAAGGTGAAGCGGCCTGCTGGCTGGAAGCGCTGGCGTGGCAAAGTCCGCTTCAGCAATCAATGGCGGCGATACCTCCCGTCACCATGCCGTTACAGATGGATAATCAGCTTGATTTACAGACATTCTGGCGCCGGTGGCTGACATGGCGGGCTGAACCGGCTGACAAAGCGTATGCCTTCCATTATGCACTGGCGCAGGGGCTGGCAAGGCTGGCTAAACGTACCGCGACGCAGTACGGCATTAATACGGTGGTGCTGTCCGGCGGCGTAATGCATAACCGCCTGCTTTCCCAACTGTTGCATCAGCAATTACAGGGGATGACCCTATTGCAGCCAGAGCGGTTGCCGGCGGGGGACGGCGGGCTGGCGCTGGGGCAGGCATTGGTTGCGGCTGCACGGTTATCCCTGCCGGACGCCGTGGCTCAGCCCGCCGCCAACGACAGCGGTATTACCTGACCGTCAGGGATAAAAACCGTGATTAAGCGCCTGTACCGCTTCGGCAACCCGCGGGCCCATTCCCAGTAAAATAGCCTGGTCGAGCGCGATGATACGTTGGTTTTTCCAGGCCGATGTTTGCGTAATGCCCGGCACCACCGCTAACGATTCGATACCGTTTTCCACACTTTGCGTGGTTACCACAATCACGTCAGGATTGGTGGTGATCATGGCTTCTCCGCCATAGGTGCGATACTGCGAATGGGTGGCAATATTGTCGCCGCCCGCCAGGGTAATCAGACCATCGACCACGGTGTTTTTCCCCGCCACCTGTGCCGCGCTGTTGCCAACACTCAGAAAAAACGCCACTTTTACGCGTGCTTGCCGTGTATCCATACGACGGGCAACCGTACTTAACTGATGTTCAATCTTACTGATTAACTGCTCGCCGGCCGATTCGCGATTGAGCAATGCCGCCGCCTGACGGATATTGATAAACAGCTGGGCTGGCGTACTGGGCGTTCTTTTAAACAAGGCAACGTTGACGCCGGCCTGCGTAAGCTGGCTAAACACTTGTGGCGGTGAAGCATCCTGCCAGGTCATCAGCAGGGAAGGGCGCAGTGACAAAATGCCTTCGGCATTGAGCTGCTGCCAGTTGCTGATCCTGGGCAATGACTGCGTTTGCGGTGGATAGGTGGTGGTTTGATCCACGCCGACAACGTTGTCTCCCCCTTCCAGCGCATAGACAATTTCCGCCAGCGAGCCGCCGGCAATCACAATGCGCGGTTCGGCCGCGCAAGTGAATGAACATAGCCCGAGAATCAATACGACTATCGCCGCTTTCATATTCTACTCCGTCAGAAAGAGAAGGATGCGCCGATTGCGGTACTGAAGCCGGAAGCCGGAATGCTCTCATGAGCCGTGGTGTAGCGTTTATCCAGCAGGTTATTCAACGCCAGCGTAACCTGATACTGGTTTTCGTCACCGAAGGTGCTGGTGAATTCCAGATTCGCGGTGGCCCAGCCGCTGTATTGGGTTTCGGTATCCGCCGTATGATCTTTGGCGCGGGATGCCGTACGGATATAGAAGTCTGATTCCAGCTCCATGCGATCAAACAGCGTGATGTTTTTCACCCCGGCCCGAGCGGTAAAGGTAGGTTCGCCCGTGTGATAGGTCGTGCGGGCCGGTAATTCCAGTTCCCGGCGAATCACGTTTCCGTTGATATAAGGCGATACCGCCCAGCCGGTGTACTCTGCATACAGTTCCATACCGTACGTATTGGCGCGGTTGGCGTTGGCGTAGTAACGGCTACCGGCTGAGGTGTCGCCGGAGCAGACCGCACTGCCCGCACAATTGAGCGTGGTAATGTAATCTTTTGCCCGGGAGTGATAAATCGCACTATCCAGCAGCCAGCTATCATCCTTGTAGCGCATGCCGATTTCATAATTATCCGAACGTTCAGCCTTCAGGTCGGCATTACCGTAGGTGGTTTCCCCGCCTGCCGACGTATTGTAGAACTTGTGCGTCAAGGTTGGATAAACATAACCCTGAGCATACGACGCCCGCAGTTGAATGTTATCGAAACCGGAATAACGCAGGCTGCTGGCGGTCACCAGCGTGTTATCGTGCGTGCGTTCGTTACCGCTCTGGCTGTTGATCGGCGTCGTGCCGTTCGCGCCGGTGAAAGCCGGGAAACCGGATAAGGTCAGACTGCCCCGTTGCGAGCCGCCATAGGATAACGATTCCACCCAGTATTGGCGTGCCCCCACCGTCCAGGTCCAGTCCGGGGCCAGCTTCCATTCATCCTGTGCGAACAGCGCCCAGCTGGTTTGCTGCCAGTGGGCATCGGAAGTTGATTGTGGGTTGATGTTCACGTCGTAATTGGTGCTGAGAACGGTAATTCTGCCCCCGACATTGACATCGGAGTAAGCGGTTTGTTTTACATCATCCCGCGACCATTGTCCGCCGACAATCAATGAATGATTGGTCAAGGGTTCCAGATCGGCCTGAAGCGTGATGCCGTCGGTGATTTGCTTGTCGTCCGTTCCGGTTTTGAGCGCCATTGATGCGTTGGTCAGCGTTCTGCCCATGGTGGTATAGGTGACGCCGCTTTGTGCCAGATCGTTGCGAAACTCGCGTTTGATATTTTGCCGGTAGGCATCCATGTGCAGATTTTTCAGCACCTCGCCGTCAATTTTCCAGTCATAGAACAGCCCGATTTTCTGGCGCTCCAGTTCTGGAATTCGCACGCTGAAACTATCGTAATCCGTTGTGTCCGTGTAGGTTTGCGTACTGAGCTTGAAACTGTCCAGCGACAGGCCGAATTTATGCTCGCCAAGACGATAGCCCAGCCAGGCGGATTGGCCACTGTTGCGGAAATGGGTATCCGGCAGACGTCCATCCGGCGTACTACGGTTCCCCTGATCGCTGTAGCTGCCGCTTAAGCGGTAATCGAAATCGCCAATCGAGCCATAAGCCAGCGCCGATTCCTGCCAGCCGGCCGTCGCACTGTCATAGACGGCTTTGATTTTCCCGCTTAGCGGCTTATCGCCCCCTTTACGGGTAATAAAATTGATGACCCCGCCGATTGCCTGCGAACCATATAATACCGAGTGCGGTCCTTTCACCACTTCTATTCGTTCAAGATAAGAGGGATCGATTAATAGTCCCAAACTGTAATTGGGGCCCGCTCGCTGATAAGTCACTTCTTGTCCGTCGATTAATACCAGAACGCGCGATGCCTCTTCACCACGAATTCTTATTTGCTTGCGCCCGGCAAGCGCGGTATCGGTAATATCGACACCGGGAATATCGCGTAATGCTTCAGCAATAGAATCGCCGGTATATTTATTCAGTTTTTCATTATCAATCACCTGCATACTGACAGGGCTTTCCCATAAATTCTGTTCCGTTCTCCCTGCGCTAATAACGGTTATTTCATCACTGTTAATGGCCGCATTAATGGTGTTGCTATAAATAAATGGCAACATAAATATGACCATGGAGTTGGTCTTGTTATTCATATCTTTTTTCTCTAAAAAGCTAATGATTCTCATTTACATTATCATTTGAGTGTTTTTGCCGGAAATTAAATTTGGATGAATTTTTGATTGTGCGACTTTGATCGCGTTTTTTATAAAATAAGCACTTGAATTCTTTTTAAAGAGGGGGGGTTAATTAATTTTAATGAAGATGGCTTTTATTTTCATTTTTGTAACATCATGGGGTGAGGCGAGCGATAACGCGATGAAAAAGATAAAGAATAAAAAAAGTCACTTGTATGCGTAATTTTAAATAAAATATAAAAATCGGTTAATTAAAAAGAGAATTAGCGAATAAAACGGAATACGGCATTCAGATGCCCATCTCGCCTTGTTGATAAATAAAAATAATTATCATTTAATTTATTACGTTGCTTTTGATGGGGGCCGTTAATGAATATCGATCTGACGCCATATTATGCTCAGCCAGGCGAACAACCCTTTGGTTCGCGACGGATGGCTATGCCCTGGCGCAATCATGTGCCACTCTCACCTGAACAGGTTCCCGCCAGTTGGCAGGCGTTGAAACAGCAGGTTTTACCCGCCCGTAAGCGCCTGTTGTATTTACATATTCCTTTCTGTGCAACGCATTGTACGTTCTGTGGTTTCTATCAGAATAAATTGCGTGAGGATAGTACCGAAATCTATACCCGTTATCTGTTGCAGGAACTGGCGATGGAAGCGGGCAGTCCGTTGCATCAGTCGGCGCCGATTCATGCCGTCTATTTTGGCGGCGGCACGCCCACCGCATTGGCGGCCAAAGAGCTGGCACAGATTATTACCGCCATTCGTTCGTCGCTACCGCTGGCCCCTGACTGTGAGATTACGATCGAGGGCAGGGCGATGGATTTTGATGATGAGCGAATCGATGCCTGTCTGGATGCGGGAGCCAATCGTTTTTCCATTGGCATTCAAACGTTTGATAGCCGTATTCGCCAGCGAATGGCGCGCACTTCGGATAAACAGCAGTCAATCCGCTTTCTGGAACGGCTGTGTCGGCGCGATCGCGCGGCGGTGGTTTGTGACCTGATGTTCGGTCTGCCGGGACAAACGCCGGAGATCTGGCGTGAAGATTTAGCGATTGTCAGCAGTTTGCCGCTGGATGGCGTGGATCTCTACGCCCTGAACCTGCTTCCTACCACGCCGCTGGCAAAGGCGGCGGAAAACCAGCGGGTTGAGCTCCCCAATGTCACCGCCCGGCGTGATTTTTATCGCACCGGCGCGGCATTTCTGGCCGATGCGGGCTGGCATCAACTGAGCAACAGTCATTGGGCCAGAACGACCCGGGAGCGCAATCTGTACAATCTGTTGATTAAACAAGGTGCGGATTGTCTGGCGATGGGGAGCTGCGCGGGCGGTAACCTGAATGGTCAGGCTTATATGATGGAACGCAATCTGGAACGTTATTACCAGACGTTGGATCAGGGACAGAAGCCTATCATGATGATGACGCCCGCCAATCCGACAGGCCCCTGGCAACACCAGCTACAGGCGGGGATTGAAGTGGGGCGGATCGTCTTGCCGCAGCTGACACGCCGCGCCGATGAACTTCAGCCGTTGCTTAGCCAGTGGCATCACGCAGGATTAACCCGTGACGACTCCACCTGCCTGCGTTTAACCGATGACGGCCGTTTCTGGGCAAACAATCTGATGCAGGCATTACAACAAATTATTCCGCAGTTGAATGCCGAAGAACATGCTCATTAAGGAAAACTTGCCATGACATTGCACGACTTACTCGCGACTAACCCGGATGGCACGTTGGAAGATATCGCCAGCCAGTACAACACCTCCCTGTTCAACGTGGTTAACGCGCTGCCTGCGTCCCAGTGCGTCATTGTGGCGGGAGAGCGGTTTGACTCTGTGTGGGATGCCATCGCCGGGTGGGGAGAAGTGACATTAATCAGCCATACCGCAGACGCCATTCTGGAATTCAAAAGCGAATTGCCAACGGGAACACATCGCCACGGCTACTTCAATCTGCGCGGTAAAAATGGACTCAGTGGACATATTCGCGCGGTTAACTGTCAGCACATTGCGTTCATTGAGCGTAAGTTTATGGGAATGGACACAGCCTCTGTGGTGTTTTTTAATGCCGACGGAGCTGCTATGTTTAAAATCTTTCTTGGACGGGATAGCCACCGCCAGCTGTTAACTTCGCAAGTTGCTGCGTTCCGCGCATTGGCCAGGGAGAACCGCGGCGAGTGAATACTATTCGCAAGTGAGTAAAACAGGAGCAGATATGACGTGGCTACTTTTTGGGGCAGGTCAGGGCGTGGGGGCCTGTTTATTACAGCGAGCCATTGAGTGTGAACAGCCCGTGGTGCTGGTGCTGCGTGATGCCGGACAGGCCGCGCGCTGGCGTGGGCAAGGGCTTACCGTGGTCCAGGGCGATGCCTGTAATGCCGACGTTGTGGCGCAAGCCTGCCACCTGGCGGGAAAATCCGCGATCGTCGTCTCCACGATGGGGGGCGGCAAGGTTAATTATCAGGGGCATCGCACAGTGATTGATGGCGCCGAACAGGCGGGCATCAAGCGTATGTTGTTGGTGACGTCGCTGGGCTGTGGCGACAGTTGGCCTCAATTATCGGCACGCGCCAAAGCGGCATTTGGTTTTGCCGTGCGTGAAAAATCGCTGGCGGAAAGCTGGTTGCAGACCAGTACGCTGGATTACTGTATCGTGCGGCCCGGCGGTTTGCTGGATGTGGTTGCCACGCATAACGCCAGACTGACACAAGGGACGGCCACGCTAGGTCTGGTGTCGCGTCAGGATGTAGCGCTGGCGGTCGATCGGCTTTTGCAACAGCCGGCGTTTGGCAATCAGATTTATAACCTCATCGATCCTGAACTTGAGCTTCCGGCCATGCCATAGCCTGATGCGCACGTCGGCGAGCGTGCCAAATCCGATAGCAAAAGTGGGGCGCTGATCAAACGATTCCGCCCTTACTTTGGCTTGCCTTATCTTACTCTCTGATAGCCCATCCATCCCCTAGACAACCGATGACAGCGTAGCGCGGTAATGCTACGTTTGTCACAGCGGTGCGTTAATCGCTTTATTTCCGTTAACTTTCAGAGATGGCAGGTAAAGTAGAAAAATGGGCAAAAAGGTATTGCTGGTGATTCAGATGGGGGAACCGCCGGAGGGGATTGCTTCTCAGGTCGGTCAACAAGGGAAATGGTTTACGGATGCTTTAGCGGGCGAAACCGGGAATGTACAGATTGTCCGCCCGGATCGCGGGGAGCCGCTGCCGCCGTTTGTACGCCTGTCGGCGGTGATCATTTCCGGATCGTGGTCAATGGTAACCGACAGACTGGAATGGAGCGAGTCTACGGCTGGTTGGCTGCGTGAGGCCTATCAGGCCGGTATACCGATGCTGGGGGTTTGTTACGGACATCAACTGTTGGCTGATGCGCTGGGCGGCAGAGTCGGCGATAATCCTAACGGTAAAGAAATCGGGGTTCTGACGGTGAAAACGCACCCCGGCGCCGAAGAAGACATCTGGCTGCAAGGCTATCCTCAACAGTTTGACGCCTACCTTACTCATCAACAGTCAGTGCTGGAACCGCCTGCTGGCGCACAGGTGCTGGCAAGCTCACAGGCAGATGGTTGTCAGATCATTCGCTATAGCGACAAGGTACTGACCATGCAGTTTCATCCGGAATTTAATGCGTCGGTGATGTTGGCTTGCCTGAAGCATAACGAAGCGGCATTGCGTCAGGGCGGATGGGATGTTGACCAGATGATGCAATTGTCAGACGAACCCGTCTGGGCGCGAAAACTGCTGCTGGATTTTGTCCAGCGCCATGCCGTTCAGTAAACGAGCCCGCCGGTTCGCTTTTCAACATACCCGTCATTTTTCAAGTTATAAGGGGCCCTTCGGGCTGAGGGATTTCCAGAAAAGAATTAAGTATTTTTTGATAAATCACCATAAATAACAATATGTTGTTTTTTTATGGTGTTTCCTTCGCGTAAAAAATCGCGCTGAGGTGGGCGTGATCGCCGGGTGAGCGGCAGGACGCCGCGAAAGTCAGTGCCGCGTCGGGAAC
>NZ_QDKJ01000016.1:0-115460 GCF_003115815.1 Brenneria roseae subsp. americana
GGCCCGAAGGGTGGCTCATGAAATGAGCCATAAACTGCCAGGCATCAAACACTTAGGTGCGCTGATATGGCTCAGTTGGTAGAGCGCACCCTTGGTAAGGGTGAGGTCCCCAGTTCGACTCTGGGTATCAGCACCAGAAATTGGGTTAAAGTTTTCGGCTTAAAAAGAATTTACCTGGCGGCGATAGCGCGGTGGTCCCACCTGACCCCATGCCGAACTCAGCAGTGAAACGCAGTAGCGCCGATGGTAGTGTGGGGTCTCCCCATGTGAGAGTAGGGAACTGCCAGGTTTCAATAAAAGCAAAAGGCCATCCTTTATCGGATGGCCTTTTGCTTTTCATGTATTTTATGCCTCATCACTACCGTTCCTTTGCTGTTTTCAAACTATAACCGTCTTGGAATATAAAAAAGCCCCGGAAATTCCGAGGCTTTTTTATTGTATAGCGGGAGTATCAGAGAATTCGGCTAATCAGTCTGTCTATTCGAATGCGGCGCAAGCGTCGAATGAGTTTGCGGACTTTTACCGGATATTGCGCAATACTTTCCAGTTCCATATAGCTTTTGACGACCTGAGTATGGACTCTGATGCTATCCAACTCTTTCTGGCGCTGCGCTAACAGAGACTGTTTGGGATCGTGAATTAATATGGCATTTTCCAGATCCAGACGCCAGGCGCGGGGGTTGAGGTTATTACCCGTCAGCAACTGCCATTTATCATCTATCCACATGCCTTTCAGGTGGAAGCTGTTATCACCATCTTTCCATAATCTGACGACGAGCTGCTGATCATCAATATAGCGCTGTAGTCTGCTCAGGAAGCGGCGCAAGTTGATCTCATAAAGATAAGGCAGTGCGCCGATGATTTTGAAAGGCTGATCTTCTGGAATATAAAAGTCATTGGCGGTCTTATCGCCAATAATGATTTCGACTTTCTTCCCTTCCCGTAGTAAACGGATAATATTCCGAACCAGCAGGGCCGGGAGATTAAAATACGGTGTACACATCACCAGATGGCTGTCTGTGCAGTACATCAAATGGTGAATAGTTTTGTTCAGCGGACTCTGTTTACCCAAACCAACCAGTGGCGTAACGGTCAGTTCATCGCCGGTGACATTGCAGTCGGGGGTTTTATAGGCCGTTGTGCGTAATGCCTGACGAAACTGTTTAGTCTCATTTTTAATTTCCAGACTTCTGGGACGGTCGACGCGATCCAGACGTTGGATCGCTGGCGCCGATAGAATAGTCTGGATATACTGAGCCATGGTATCAGCCAGTAACGGGTTACGAATCACCTGATAGCGATCGTAACGATACTTGTCATGTTGATGCAGATAGACGTCGTTCAGGCTGGCGCCGCTGTATATGACGGTGTCATCAATGATGAAACCTTTCAGATGCAGCACACCTAATGCTTCGCGAGTGTTAACGGGCACACCGTAGATAGGGAACTGGATATCCGCATATTTATGTGCCATGTCGCAATACCAGTCAGCGTTGGTATTCTCTGCCGCTGCCCCTATCCGTCCACGCTGGGCACGATGCCAGTCAACCAGAATGCGGATGTCAAGTTCGGGACACTGCCGTTTAGCCTCATATAACGCAGAAAATATACCCATGCCGCCATCATCACGCTCAAGATACAGCGCCACCAGATAAATGCGTTTTCTGGCATTCAGAATAGCGTTTACCAGCGTTGTGCGAAAAAGTTCAGGTGTGTGAAGTGTCTGAACATCATCAGCTGTCTGAGGGATTTTGGGCAATTGTGCAAGGTGTTGTTGGTATTTATTGCGTTTAAATTTTGACAACATCACAGTGCGTTTCTTCTCTCATCAGTGTATGACCCTGAGGTCATCATCAAAAGTTAAGGAATAGCCGAATCGGGCGATAATACCATTACTTTCTAGCTGTTGTGAGCAAGTTTTACCATTGAGTGGCAGATCATTACCTGACGCGGGAGCTGAATCACGAAGCATGATTAATTTTTCAGCGGCAATTCCAGCGCTACAATGCCCTCTTCCAGTTGAACATCAATGTTAAAACCCAGTTTCTTTGCCAGCGTAATCATGCCCTGATTATGTGGCATGGTGATACCATTCAGACGTCCCAACCCGTGGGTCTGTGCATAATGGATGAGCTTCTCCAGCAATCGCCTGCCCAAACCCAGCCCTTTTAAATCTGAACGTACTAAAACAGCGAATTCAGCATTGGTATTGTCGGGGTCTGAAATTGCGCGAGTCACTCCGATTATCTCCGGCCCTTCCTCTGTCTGGCGTATAGCAATAAACGCCATTTCTCGATCGTAGTCAATCTGAGTCATATTGGCTAAGTCTTCATGATTAAATTCATTAATTTCGCTGAAATAACGGTAATAAAGATCTTCTTTCGTCACTTTGGAAATGAATTTACTCAGCAAGGGTTCATCTTCCGGAAGGATTGGCCGGAACAGGCAGGCGGTATTGTTTTTCAGCATTACCGTCTCTTCCAGCTCCTGCGGATAGGGGCGAATCGCCAATCTCGACTGCGGATCTCCGCTGAAAGGCTCCAGATGTAGTGTGACATCCAATAATGTAAATTCATCTCCTGAAGCAAGCAGCGGATGAATATCCAACCGGGAGATTTCGGGGCAATCAAGAACCAGATTGGAAACCTGTACCAGCAGACGGCTGAGTGCCGGGATATCCAAAGGCCGTAATGCACTGCTGCCGCGAATTTTGCCGCCTTTGACGGCCTGGAGTACCAGATAACGCGCCAGCGTCATATTGAGCGGCGGCAGGGCTACAGCAGCTTGTTTTTCCCGCCATTCAACGCCGCCTTCTCCCAGCATAATCAGCGGCCCAAATACGGGGTCCTGTTCAACCGCAATACGCAGCTCCTGAGCGCCAGCCCGGTTTGCCATCCCCTGAACCAGCAGGCCGTGAATTCTTGCCTGAGGATAGGTGCGCTTGACGCGGTCGAGGATAGCGTCTGCCGCCTGCTGAACTTCTCTGGCCGTTTGCAGGTACAGCATAACCCCCTGTACTTCAGACTTATGGGGGATATCGGGGGAACGTAGCTTGATAGCGACCGGATAACCGATTTGTTCCGCGATATGCACGGCTTCCGCACTGTCGCCGGCAATCCAGGTCGGCAGCGTATGTAAGCCGTAGGCTTGCAGGATGGGTTGAACCTCATGCGTGTCCAACTGGGTGATGCCGTCTGACAGCGCCTGATGAATCAGTTCATGAGCCTGACTGGCATTGATGGTCAGGTCCTGCGGCAGAGCCGGCGTTTCCATCAGTTGTTTTTGGTTACGGCGGTATTCGACAATATGCATAAAGGCGGTGACGGCGCCTTCCGGCGTGCGGTAGGTGGGAATGCCTGCTTCGTTGAATAAACGCCGGGCCTCCAGCGAGGAGTATTCACCACACCAGTTTGTCAGCAGCGTAATTCGTTTGCCACGCGGGTGCTGTTGAAACAATTTGATCAACTGTTCGGCGCTTTCGGTGCCCGGCGCCGCAGCACTGGGAGCGTGAATAATCAGCAGTGCATCAACGTCGTCGCTATCCAGAAGTATTGAGATCGCATCCTGATAGCGTGCCGCCGTGGCGTCATCACGCAAATCGAGCGGGTTACCTATGGTGACATACTCCGGTAACTTTTCCCGCAGCAGGTGTTGAGTTGATTCGCTGAGTACGGCAAGTTTGCCTTGTCGACTGAGTAACTGGTCCAGAGCCTGTGCGGCGGGGGAAGCCCCGTTACTGACAATCAGCAGACGTTCGCCGCGCAATGGCCGCAGGTGGCTCAGGGTTTCCACGGCTGAAAAGAGCTCATGGGTATCCCGCACCCGCAGTAAACCTGCACGTTGAATAGCCGCATCGTAGGCGGCATCCAATCCGTGGCGCTGGCGGGTCAGTAGCTGTTGCGCCTGCTGGCTGCGCCCGCTTTTTATCACCAGAATCGGCTTGTTTCTCGAGGCGCTGCGCGCGGCCGAAAGAAAACGACGTGCATCGCTGATGTGTTCAATATGCAGCAGAATCGCACTGGTTTTCCCATCACGCGCCAGAAAATCGAGCAGGTCATCGACATCAATATCCAAACTGTCGCCCAGCGCGACGAAGTAGGAAAACCCGATACCTCGTTGCTGAGCCCAATCCAGAATCGTGTTGGAGACGGCGGCGGATTGGGAAATAAAGGCCAGTTTGCCTTTCATGATGGGAACAGGAGAGAAGCTGGCATTGAATCCTTGCCAGGGAGCGAGCAGACCCAGACTGTTGGGGCCCAATAAACGCATATTGTAGCGAACTGCGCAGGCCTTCAGCTCGCTGAACTGTGACGGTGGCGCGGAAAGAATAATGACGGTTTTACAACCGCATTGTCCCAGCTCTTCCAGCAGCGTCAGGTTGCGGCTGGCGTTGGTGCAGATCACCGCCAAATCGGGCATTATTGGCAGGCTGACAACATTCGGATAAGCCAGAACACCGCAGACGGCGCGATATTTTGGCGTAACAGGGAGCACCGGACCGCTGAAGTTACCGTCCAGCAGGTTTCTCATCATCAGAAAGCCTGCCCGTCCCGCCTTTTCCGACGCGCCTAAAACAGCTATCGACTTAGGACGCAATAGTGCTTCCAATCCGCGCTGGCTCATAAGTCACTCCTGTAGGATAAGACTATTTGATACTAAACGTTTTCCGCCAATGATGCTGTGACGATGGGTAAAGTTTCCCGCAAGGTATGATGCGACTTCCCGGCCAGATAATGTTTTCTGAAACGGTCAAAGTGTGCGGATAGGCCATCCGCAGCCATGTCGTCCCCGGCCTGCGCGAGTAGGGCGATCGCGATTTCGGCGGTGCAATGCTGCCCGGCGCTGCTGGCTTCGCGCAGTTGATAGCGAGAGAGTGTATCCACATTCAGCGACAGAATAGGTAAGGCATCCAGATAAGGGCTTTTGCGAAACATTTTGCGTGCTTCCGGCCAGGTGCCGTCCAGCAGCACAAACAAGGGCGGTTTCCCTTGGGACGGCAACTGGCGCAAGACCTGGCGTCCGCTTTCCGCGTCGTCGGCCAGAAACACCAGATAAGGTTGATAATCCGGGTTGCTCAACGCGGCCAGCAATTGCGCATCTGGCGATGTTCGCGACCAGAGAAAGGCCTGTGTGTCCGGTAAAATATCGGCGATCAATCGTCCGGTGTTGCTTGGCTTTAGCGGTTCGGTATCAAACATCACCAGACAAAAACGGCTGCGGGAAGCATAGGGTTGGATGGTATGGCACAGGCAGGTGGTGACCGGCAGCAGGCAGCGTTGGCAGCGCACCACGCGGCAACCACGGGCGCGAAACGGTTTGGTTGACTGCTCAAGACGTTGCTGGCGCAGTTGAAGGACGGCGTTATTGATCATGAAGTTTGAGACGCTATTGAGTGTTGCCGAAAACCAGCCTCATTTTCGGCCATTGTGGGCAAAACAGATTCAGAAGGATATCATTCTAATCGACTCAGCATCCGACCAAAAGATCCGGGGCCATAATGCCCCGGATTCTGGTCATTTTTTATAGCGATTCATCCAGCCAGGCTTCAAAGGGGGCTTTAGGCAGGGCGCCGCCGAGGATATCCACCAGTTCCCCTTGTTTGAACAGCATTAGCGTTGGGATGCTGCGAATGCGGAAGCGGGTGCTGAGCTGTGGTTCCGACTCGGTATTCACCTTAATAAAGCGTATTTTTTCGCTGCGTTCTTGTGCGACACTTGCAAACACGGGCGCAAAGTTGACGCAGGGTCCGCACCAGGGGGCCCAGAAATCGACAACAACCGGTAGATCGTCCTGTAGCAGTTTATCCAGCGTCGCTTCTGTCGCGTTCACGACTTCGCCTGTGAACAAGGGGTCTCCACAGCGTCCACATTTCGCGTGGTCATCAATACGTTCTTCAGCCAGGCGATTTGTTGTATGGCAGGATCCACATACCGTATTCATAATGAGGCCTCAGAGAAAAAGGGGCTAAAATAAATGTGTTATTGATAAAGCATGTTGCGGGTAAGCAACGAAAGGTCAACAACATGTTACTTAATGGTGAATTAAGTATGGCGGGCAGGGGCGTGGTCAACAACGTGGTTTGCTCAATAGCTACAATAGCTGCTGGCTTTTACGACAAGCAGGTAGCTAAGCGGGTGTACATAAGGTAATCTTCGCGCCCAGCGCGTAGGTGGAGAGAACAATGAGCGATTCATTCAATAGTAAGAGCGGCAAAGTCCGTGTGATGTACGTCCGTAGCGATGATGAGGGCGATAAAGATAACAAAAACAAGCGTCCTGAAGGCAACGATCGCCGCGGTGGGAACGGCGGTGGCCGGCGCGATGGGAGTGGTTCACGGGATAAGCGTGACAAACCCCAGCATCCTCGCGATACGAATCCGCGTTATGCCCGTGAAAACCCGTCACGTGATGGTGACTCACGTGAAAAAAGCCCATGGGGCAAAGAGCGCAACGATCGTGGCAGCGAGCGTCCTCGTCGCCCGCGTGACGAAGGCGGTATTTCCAATGATTCCCCGTGGAAAACGGTTTCTCGAGCCCCTGCCGACGAGTCTGTGCCGGATCACGGCGGCATCAGTGGTAAAAGCCAGATAGATCCCGCCCAAATTCGTCGCCAGCGTCAGGAAGAAACGCGAGTTTATGGCGAGAACGCCTGCCATGCGTTGTTCAAGAGCCGTCCGGATGCAATTGTTCGCGCGTGGTTCCTACAGGAAGTTACGCCACGCTTTCGTGAGGCACTGCGCTGGATGGCGGCAAACCGTAAGGCCTATCACGTCGTTGAAGATGAAGAACTGATCAAAGCATCGGGTACCGAGCACCATGGTGGCGTTTGTTTCCTGATTAAGAAGCGTCAGGGTATGGATGTGCGTGAATATCTGCAAACGGCGGGCGAGAGTGATTGCGTGCTGGCGTTGGAAGATGTGGGTAACCCACATAACCTCGGCGGGATCATCCGTAGTTGTGCGCATTTTGGCGTGAAAGGCGTGTTGATTCAGGATGCGGCTCAACTGGAATCGGGCGCGGCAGTTCGCACCGCTGAAGGCGGCGCTGAGCATGTTAAAGCGATCAATGCGGATGATTTCCTGTCGGTGTTGGACGAATTCCGCCATGCGGGTTATACCATTGTGACCACCTCCAGCCATAAAGGTACGGCATTGTCGAAAACCACGTTCCCGGCAAAGACGGTGATTGTGCTGGGACAGGAAAGCGATGGCCTGTCTGATAGCGCATGGCAACAGGGAGACGTCAACGTTTCGATCGACGGCACCGGTAAGGTTGAAAGTCTGAATATTTCTGTAGCGACGGGCATTCTGCTTTCTGAATGGTGGCGACAGAAACAACAGGCTTGATGAAGCCATATTAAATTGAAGAGGCATCCTTGAGATGCCTCTTTCTGATCCTGCCTCGGGCCTCGCAGCAAGTACCGCAGGTTTAGCTATGTTGGTACGATGGTAAATCTTTGAGTCAAAGGGCGACTTACATTTTCCCCTTTAATCCGCTTTAACTTCAATCCGATCTGAATGACCTTTCTGCGGGGAAAATGCGTTTTATCGGCGGCTCAGTGTGCGCCTCCGCCTCTGCCGCCGGAGGTAAAGGGCGGACGGGCAAACCACACCAGCACCAACAGCACCAGAAATACGCCGGCGGCGGCCCAGAATATTTCATTGGCAGAAATAATCAGCCCCTGTGCGGTAATCTCTTGCGCAATGTAGGCGGAAGCCTGAGATTGACTCATTCCCATTGCCTGTAACTGCTGATAGGTTTCCTGCGCTATCGGATTGTAAGGCGTCACCGATTCCGTCAGATGAGCATGGTGTAAGGATTCACGCTGCGTCCATAAGGTTGTGGTGATGGATGTACCGATCGAGCCTGCCAGCGTTCGGGTAAAGTTCGACAGGCTGGACGCTGCCGCCAGACGTTCAGGCGGTAATCCCGACAGCGTGATGGTCGTCAACGGCATGAAGAAACACGCCACGGCGAACCCCTGCACGAACTGCGGCCACGCCGATGCCCCAAAATCCATGCCCGGCTCAAAGGTGTAGGCGCGCCAGTAAAAACAGACGGCATACATGATAAAGCTGAACGTGACCAGCTTGCGCATATCCAGACGCGGCGCGAACCGGCCAATGATCGGTGACAGTACCACCGGCATTATCCCCACCGGGGCTGATGCCAGACCGGCCCAGGTAGCCGTATAGCCATAGACTTCTTGCAGTAATTGCGGCATCAGAACGATGGCGCCGAAATAAAACATATAGGCCAGGCTGATACACAAACAGCCGATCGTGAAATTACGCGATTTGAACAGTGACAAATCCACGACCGGGTGATCGTCCGTGAGTTCCCAGACGATCAGGAAAGCCAGGGCGACGACGGCAACCACCGTCAGGATAACGATCTCGTTGGAGTTGAACCAGTCGAGCTCTTTCCCTCTGTCGAGCATCATCTGAAGGCTGCCGATACCGACAATCAACAGAGCCAGCCCAATGGTATCAATGGGTTTGATTTCTGTTTTGGTTTCCCGTCCGCGCAGGGTTTGCAAGGTGATAAGGACAACGGCGACACCGAGTGGAACGTTGATGAAGAAGATCCAGCCCCAGTGATAGTTGTCACTGATCCATCCCCCCAGAATCGGGCCGCAAATCGGCGCCACAACCACGGTCATCGACCAGAGCGCCAGCGCAATGCTGCGCTTGGCCGGAGGATAGTTACTGAGCAACAAACTTTGTGACAACGGGATAAGTGGCCCGGCGACAATACCCTGCAAGACACGGGCAAAAATCAGCATTTCCAGGCTGTTGGAAACACCACACAGCCAGGAGGTCAGCGCAAACAAGGCGGTGGACCATAGAAACAGGCGAACCTCACCGAAACGTTTGGCCAGCCAGCCGGTAATCGGAATGGAAATCGCGTTAGCGACCCCGAACGAGGTAATCACCCATGTGCCCTGTGAGTTAGATGCCCCCAGATTACCGGCGATAGTCGGAATGGCCACGTTGGCGATGGTGGAGTCCAGTACCTGCATGAACGTTGCCAGTGATAAGGCAACGGTCATCCAGGCCAGGCTGGCTCCTTTAAGCGGTTCTCTCGGCACGTTTATCTCCTGACAGATTAACCCGCGTTAGCCTGGATGATGCTGCTAATCATCTGGTTGACTGGCGAGAGATCCAGCGACAGGGCGTCACTGGTATAGGCTGGCGCCCCACGTGGCGTTTCGGACAGCGCTTTACCGTCTCTGTTCGCGGTATCGACGTTAACCAGTGCTGATAAACCGATACGCAACGGGTGTGCGGCAACCTGTTGTGGATCCAGCTCAATACGTACGGGCAGACGCTGGACAACCTTGATCCAGTTACCCGTGGCGTTTTGTGCGGGCAGTAACGAGAACGCGCTGCCGGTTCCCATGTCGAGGCCGACCACCTTGCCCTGATAAACCACATCATCGCCGTAGATATCGGCGATAACGGTAGCCGGCTGGCCGATACGCATATTGGCGAGCTGCGTTTCCTTAAAGTTGGCGTCAACCCACAGGTGATCGGCAGGGACAACGGCCATCAGTGCGGAAGTGGTGGAAATACGGGCCCCTACCTGAACGCTGCGGCGCGAAACGTAGCCATCAACCGGACTAACGATTTTGGTCCGCTGCAAGGCCAGCCAGGCATCACGCATTTCTGCGGCGGCCTGTTGTACCGTTGGCTGCTGTTCCAATGCGGTATCCATCACCATGGCCTGATTGGCAAGGTATTGCTGTTTGGCCACTTCCAGCGACGCTTTGGCGCTGGCGACGGCATCCCGGGCGTGCTGGACTTCTTCGCGGCCAATGGCGTTAGCGCTGCCCAGCGCCTCCCGGCGGTTTAAGTCGCTTTGCGCTTTGTTCAATTCCGTCTGGCGCAGCTCAATATTGGCCTGATACTGCTTGCTGTTAATAATCAACTGATGTGTTTGACGCACGCTGCTGGCGAGCGCGGTTTTCGCTCGTTCAAAGGCCTGCTGCGCATCCGTCGGATCCAGTTCGACCAGTACGTCGCCCTGTTTAACAAAATCGGTATTATCGACATTGACGCGAGTCACGCTGCCGGTCACCTGTGCCATCACCTGAATCTGATTACCGGCGATATAGGCATCGTCGGTGCTTTGGTGATGTCTGAGGATCAGGAACCAGTAAATAAACCAGGCGGCGCCGAGCACAACGAAGATAAAGGTCATCAGCGTCAGGATCTGTTTACGCTGCCTTTTCTTGTTTTTCCGCAAAGTCTGTTGAGGTGCCTGATTTTCCACGTTTTCACTCATGGGGTGCTCTCTTTGTTCTCTTTTTGCCGGATATCGCGATTGCTACTGCTGGCGATAACCCTGTCATGGTTAATGTTGCGCATCACGCCGCGGTTATACGCCGGAATGTCGATGATTCCGGCAACAAAGTCCGTTGTTGCGTTAACCTGCCGCAAAGTGGCCCGGAAAAACGCAAATTGATATTTTCTACAAAAAACACCGCCCCCCGATGAAATAATCATTGGGAAGTACCAGAGACAATGGGGGTAAGTGGTGTCTTGTTTTAAAAACTAACCGGTTACAGGTCTTTTATTTCGTCCATTTCATCCAGTCGGGTCAGCAGCTTGCGCATCAGGGTTTCCAACTGTTTTTGTTCGTTGCCGCTGAGCGTTGACCAGAGAAAATGGAGGTTTTTATGTTGTGGAGGAAGCAACTGATCGAGAAACGCCTTACCTGCTTCCGTCATGTGTAAATGCAGGCAGCGGCGGTCACTACTGCTCTCACGTCTTTCTATCCAGCCTCTTTTCTCCAGATCGTCGGCAATGCGGGTGGCATTGGTACGCGATGAGCCCAGTGCGGCACTGAGTTCAGAAGGTTGAATACTGTAAGACTCTTGAGATTCCAGCGTAATTAATGCCATAAACAGGGTTTCATTAATCCCTTGTTCTTTAAGCATTCTGTTTCTGTGTTCCAGAATTTTGGTCTGCATGTGCATACACAAACGCAGCAACAGCACTTCCTGATGAGGGAAATCAGGTTTACGTGAAGCTCGCAGACTCAGCATTTTTTCGATGGGGCTAAATGAACTATCCATTTTATGTGCACCTCATTAATCACGGCCTGCATAGTAACTAATGTTACTAAATAGGTAAATGAGAAGCGTGATTAATTCTGTGTCAGAAAGTAAGCAAAATGGCTCCGGGAAAGGGATCTAAATAAAATTATTCATTTAATATCATATCGTTATGTTTGCTTTTTATCAGTGTGTCAAAATAATTTAAACGCAATGCCGTAGCACAAGGCGCCGAGCAGAGTGGAAAAAACGATACTGCGGGTTTTATAAAAGCAGAAGGTCAGCGTTGTGAACCCAACCAGCGTCGGCAGTAGTTTTTCGTTGTGGGCGAGAATGTCCGGTACGCTGGAAACAATCAGCAGGGCACAAATTGAAGCAATCCCAATGCTGTCCAGCAGCAAGGCGGCTTTGCCGCGCTGTAACGTGCCGGAAGCGCGGGATGAGCCTAACCGCAGCGGCAAATAACGAAAAAGAAAATTAGCCAGACCAACCATCAGACCGATCAGAATAACTTGTGTGCTCATGGTGTTACCTGCGAAGGGGCGATAGGTTGGAAGAGCGCGGCCAGGCAGCCGCCGCCGATACCGATGAGTATCGCGGCCGGAATGGAAGAAATCAGCAGGCCTAACAGCGCGCCACCCAATGCACTGGCGACGATAAGGCTTTGGCGGCGTTTAAATGAAGCCAGTAAAAAGCTCAGAAACAAGGCGGGCAGCATAAAAGAGAGCGCGGCCTCTACGGCAGGGTAATCATTCAACGGACCATTGCCGAAGAAGGCGCCGATAACGGTTCCGGCCACCCACGAAAGCCAGGCGCATAGCGCCACACCCAGCATCCAGTTTTCCGACCAGCGCCGATTATTACGTGCCAACCGTGTGGTGGCCGCCGCAAACACTTCATCAGTCAGACCGAACGCCCACAGCGCCGTTTTACCGGTTGGCAGTCGTTGCAGAATGCGGTGGCGTAATGCGGGACCATACAGAACATGCCGGATATCCATCGCCATGACGGTCAAGGCGGCAACCCAGATTGACATGCCGGCGCTTAGTAGCGCGGTAATGACAAACTGACTGGCGCCGGCATAGATGATGCAGGACAGAAAAATCCCTTCCAGCGGTGTGAAGCCCAGCTTTACCGCATTCATGCCGAAGGCAAAGGCGACAGGAACATAGCCGATAACGATGGGTAAACTGTCAAATACGCCTTCGCCGAAGGACGCGCTGGCAGGCGCCTCTGATGAGGCAAGTATCTGCTGTTCTGATGTATTCACGGTATCCACAAAGTTTGGTGGCGGTTTTAAAACCCGACAGACCGATAACCATATCAAAGCGTTATCAGGATTTCACGTGTCTTCAACATGTATGTTTATTGTTCGGCGGGAGCGACTGCGCTCTGGCGTTCATAATGGTGACCTTGCCACCAGACCAGCAGGTTCAACAGACTGGTAATACTGCCTGCCGCACACACGCCCAGCCAGCCCCAGTGCTGATAGGCCGATGCGGAAATTATCGATCCCAGCGCGCCGCCAATGAAGTAGCTGGTCATGTAACCGGCGGTCAGGCGGTTACGTGCTTCCGGCATCATTCGATAGATCACGCTCTGGTTAGTGACATGGACCCCTTGAACGGCAAGATCCAGCGCGATGATGCCGATTAACAGCGCGATTACCGACTGAATACCAAAGGCGACAAATAGCCATGACAGCAATAACACCAGCAAACCGGCGATAGTGCTTTGCCGGGCTTTCCCTTGATCGACCAGACGCCCCGCGCGTGATGCAGCCAGCGCGCCCGCGGCGCCGACCAATCCGAACAGGCCAATCACGCCTTCGGAATAATTGTAGGGCGGAGCGGCCAGCAGAAAAGCCATGGACGTCCATAAGATGCTGAAGTTGGCAAAGGAAAAGCAGCCCAGCAGTGCGCGGGTGCGCAAAAGTGGCGTGGTGGCAAACAGCTGGAAGATGGATGCTAACAGCTGCGGATAATTCAACGTATTTTCCTGACGGATTCGCGGCAGAGTACGCCAGAGTATCAGTGCCATGATCGCCATCAGTGTGCTGGCGACCCAGTAGACAGTACGCCAACTGCCCAGTGAGGCCAGCGCGCCTGCGACCGTTCGGGCCAACAGGATACCGAGCAGCAGACCGCTCATGATGGTGCCGACGACCTTACCCCGGGTTTCTGGCGTTGCCAGCGTGGCAGCGAGCGGAACCAGAATTTGCGCGACGACAGAGAACAGTCCCGTTAACGCGGTGCCGGTAATCATCAGCCATAGCGTGGTGGAAGAGGCGGTAATCAACATCCCGCCCGCGGCGAGCAACGTCATGCCGACAATCAGCGTCCGCCGTTCAAACATGTCTCCCAGCGGAACCAGAAACAGTAAACCCACGGCGTAGCCGAGCTGGGCGGCGGTAACGATAAAACCAGCCTGATTGACGGAGAGTTCAAATGCTCTGGCGATTGTTTCCAGCAGCGGCTGGGCATAGTAATTACTGGCAACGGCGAGACCGGTGGCGACAGACATGATAAGAGTCAGAGACAGGCTGAGACCCGGCGGTTTCGGCTGAGATGGCATAGTTTACGGTAGTTAATGTAATGTTAATAATGCTGATCGTTGCGGATAGTATCAAACAGCTGATGACGAGATGCCAGAAGATATTGCGGCTATCGTGGGGAAACGAAAGAAGGCGGCAAAGCCGCCTTTGATGATACTGTTCTGGTTTAGTGAATGAAAAATGGTTTACTTCGCAGCTTCAGCCGCGGTTTTTACCCACTCGTCAAACTGCTGCTGGTGGGCGTTGATCCAACCGTCCACATGACGTTCAATATCCTGCTGAGAGCCTTGTCCTTCGTGCATACGCAGGTTCTGCGCATTGATATCGGCCAGCGGTAATTTCATGATGGAGAACAGTTTTGCTGCCGCCGGATTTTTCTCCGCCCATTCTTTATTGGCCGCAATTTTCATGTTGTTGACCGGGAAGCCATAGTCAGCGCCGTTAGGCAGTTTGGTACTGACGCCTTTCATTTCTCCCGGTTGAGAAGAGAAAGGCACCTGTAGCCAGACTACGTCGCGTCCCGGAACCAGCACATCGCTGACCCAGTACGGTGTCCAGGTGTAGTAAAGAATCGGCTTGCCTTCTTTATAGCGGGTAATGGTATCGGCGATCAGGGCCGCGTAGTTCCCCTGATTATGTTCGATGGTGTTAGTCAGGCCATAGGCGCTGATATGGTTATTGATCGCGGCTTCACAACCCCAGCCCGGATTACAGCCGGTCAGGTCAGCTTTACCATCACCATTGGTATCGAACAGTTTGGCGATTGCCGGATCTTTTAACTGTTCAATATTGGTGATCTTGTATTGTTCCGCCGTTTTTTTATCGATCAGGTAACCCTGCGCGGCGCCGGACACATATTCACCCTGACGGTAGAATTTGGCGTCGCCGCCAGCGGAAGCATACATGTCAGACTGAAGCGGATCCCAGTTTACGGCGATAAATGTTGCGTCACCGGACGCAATCGAGGTGTAAGCGACGTTATAGTCCACTTCACGAATCGGTTGCACCTCATAGCCCAGTTTTTCCAGCGCTCTGCTGACCAACAGCGTCTGGAACGTTTCTTCGGAAATGGTGCTTTGCACCGGAATGACTCTAACGCCTTTACCGGGTAGATCGTCGGCGGCGTAAAGCGATGTACTCAGTAGCGCGGTGGTTAAGGCGGCTGCCCAGATTTTGGTTTTACCCATGATGGTTCCCCTCTTTTTTGTGTTGTGTTTCATCTTTCAGGTTGCAGGTGTGTGGTGTTTGCCATGTTGTTTGCGTTTATCCGTGTTTAAACGGCCTGCAATGATTGATGCCTGATGGAACAGGCGCTGAGTCTGGTATTGGCGTTGCCGGTTGTCTGTCGTCGTCAGACAACCGGCGTACTGTGTTACTGCTTGATGAAAGGGCGAACGATCAGGCCGATAGGGCCGAAGGTATACCAGCTTTTGTTGCCCTTGCTGCGTCTGTCACGGCCCAGTGATTGGGTCAGACGGTCGAGAATGATGGCCAGAATGACGATACCGACACCACCGATGGCGGCCAGGCCCATATCCAATCGACCGATACCGCGCAGGACCATTTGGCCTAAACCGCCCACGGCGATCATGGAGGCAATCACCACCATCGACAGCGCCAGCATCAGCGTCTGGTTTACGCCCGCCATAATGGTCGGCATCGCCAGCGGTAACTGGACTTTAAATAGCATCTGACTCGGACTGGCCCCGAAAGATTCCGCGGCTTCAATCAAATCAGCCGGAACCTGACGGATCCCCAGAATGGTCAGGCGAATAATGGGCGGCAGGGCAAAGATGATGGTCACCACCACGCCCGGGACATTACCGATACCGAACAGCATAACGATCGGCACCAGATAAACAAACGCAGGCGTTGTCTGCATCGCATCCAGCAAGGGCCGGATCACTCTGGCGGCGCGTTCGCTGCGAGCCAGCCAGATTCCCATTGGCAAGCCAATCAGTATGCAGAAGAACAGCGCCGTCAGCACCAGCGCCAGCGTAATCATTGCCTGCGACCACGCGCCGATGGCCCCGATGGCAATCAGGGAAATCAAGGTGGCGGCGCCCATACCCAGACTGGATATCTGCCAGGCGAACAGCGAAAACACCAGAATGGCGATTGGTGCGGGCATACCAAGCAGCAATTGTTGAAAACCGCTCAGAACGAAATCGACGGGCACGCGCACGCCCTGAAACAGCGGCCTGAAATGCAGTACCAGCCAGTCGATGCCGTGTGTGACCCAGCTATCCAGCGGGATCAGCGTATCTCTGAACGGATCAAGTAAATTGAAGTGTTCAGGCGCCGCCGGAGCGGCACTGTTCAGCCAGTCGCTGCCTTGCTGCGCTGCGTCCGAGCCTCCGGACGTCGGCGCGCTGTTCCACGCATCCGCGCCGGCGGGAGCATCCTGCGCTGGCGCGCTGGTGGACCAGGGATCGGTTTGAGGCGCCGCGTCCTGTCCTGCCGGCGGCGTCTGATCGGTTGGTGCATCTTGTGTAGTGGCTGACCAGGGATCGCTCTGTGCTGCGGCACCATTCTGGCTCTGGTTTGCTGCCTGATCGGTGCCCTGTTCATGTTCGATGGTCGTGTTTTCCCACGGATTCGGTGTTGATTTACTCATTGGTCACTCCTTCCTTATCCAGCGCCTGCAGCAGCATTCCTTTGGAAATGATGCCAATGTACTCGTTGTTTTCACCGATGACCGGGACAGCGCAAGGGGCCTGCGCAACCTGAGAAATCAGTTCATTGAGCGACATATCCGCAGGCACCGGGGCCGGATCGGAAAGCAACGCCTGTTCCAGCGGCTGTTGCGCTTTCAATGCTTGTTTCAGAGAATCAATCGACACGATACCAATAAATTTTTGTCCGCGTTCCAGCACGTAGCCATAATCACGGTCTTCATCCTGCAAAATTTTCAGTGCGGAACGCGGTCCGACGCCGGGTGTTTTGCGGATAAGCGTAACCGGACGACGGCGTGCGATATCCTTGGCGCTAAAGACGTGGCTGATATCCACGCCCCGGAAGAAGGTGCGAACGTAATCGTTGGCCGGATTATTCAGAATCTCGTCTGGCGTACCCACCTGAATGACTTCACCACCGTGCATGATGGCAATGCGGTCGCCGATGCGCATCGCTTCGTCCAGATCGTGCGAAATGAAGACGATGGTGCGTTGGTTACGGGACTGGAGTTTGATCAACTCATCCTGCATTTCTGCACGGATCAGTGGGTCCAGTGCAGAGAATGCCTCATCCATCAGCAGGATATCCGGGTCGTTCGCCAGTGCGCGAGCCAGGCCAACGCGCTGACGCATCCCGCCGGAAAGTTCATCCGGATAGGAGTTGGCATAGGTTTCGAGCCCGACCTGTTGCAGCGCGCTAAGCGCTTTCTGTTCACGCTCTGCTTTCGGTAAACCGGCGAGTTCCATGCCGAATGCCGTGTTGCTGAGGATGTTCAGATGCGGCATCAGCGCAAATGACTGGAATACCATACTGATTTTCTTGCGGCGTACGTCGCGCAACGCGGCGTCGGATATCTGGGAGATATCTTCACCATCAATCAGAACCTGACCTCGGGTCGGTTCTATCAGACGATTGAGAAGGCGTACCATGGTGGATTTACCGGAGCCGGATAATCCCATGATGACAAATATCTCGCCTTCTTCAATGGCCAGACTGGCATCTTTCACACCGATAGTGAGACCGGTTTTTTCAAATATCTGATCCTTGCTCAAACCTTTATCGATCAGCTTGAATGCGCGGTCAGGATGCTCGCCAAATACCTTGTAAAGGTTTTTTACTTCAAGTTTTATTGCCATGAAATGATTGTTTTCCTATGGTCGTTTATAATTCTATAACATCATCCTGGTAATGGTTGAACGCCGTCTACCCTACCATAATGAGATTCTGAGACAACCCCTTGCCGTCTGAATAACGGTGTGAAAGGAGGAATGATTAATGTGATTTTCATATCATTTTTCGCTTTTTGCTCTTATGGGTTTTCCTAATTTTATGATGCGTTTATTTCATTTAAATTTCATATTTAACAATGGGTTGTGAGTTTTTATTTTTGCGATTTAAATAATTTATTTCTATTGTCGCTTGATCGTTGATTATTCTGGTATTTATCCGATGAATATAAATTTGAATAATCGATGATTGTCGGGTTATAGGCACCACAATAGGACGATTTATGTGCGTAAATTATTGAGCAGATCGTCGCCATGCAGATTCAGTATAGCAAAAATATATGTTATGGCCGTTCGGTGTGATTGAGGGGCGTTTGGGTAGTGAAAAACGGTGATATTGAAATCGTTATATGATGTGATTCAGTTAACAAAATATCTTCTGAATTGACACCGGTTATTCGTCAATATCTTGCTGTATGTAAGGAGATAATTTCCGGTTCTTGCCAGTCGATCTCAACGCTTATTTTCCCCGATAACCAGACGATATTACTGACGATGATCGCCGGGCGCCGGCGAGGTATGCACGACAGCCATACCCTGTAATGGGAGGCGTCGTGGCTACCGGCGGTGTACGGAAGGGGAATAATAAATGAAAGGCGCGCAACGCTATTCGCTCATCAGGCTGACGTGTGCGGCAACGATGCGCCAGCCTTCCGGCATCTTCACCCAGGTTTGCATCTGTCGCCCGGTTTTTGCGCTGCCCTCCCGGCGAAACTCGGTGCTGGCCACTGCCATATGCTGTCCGTAAGTGGTGATAACCGTATTTTGCAACTGGCGATCCAGCCCGGCGGATGGGCGGGCCAGACGAAACGCCCGGATTTCATCAATCCCGTACAGGTTTTCTCCCGCACCATAGCGAACGGTTCGGGCATCGTGCCAGAACAACTCATCCAATACGTCGATGTCATTACCGGTCAGCGCTTTTTCATAGCGATGGAAGGCGATAGTGACTTCAGCCAGTACATCGGGCTGATTAATATCATCGTGCAACATTAACGTGACTCCTGAGAAAAGGAACAAACCTGTGTGATGCCCTGCTGCTCCAGCGCCCAGGCGGCACGCAGACAGAAATCTTCACGCCACGGTGCGGCGATGAGCTGCACGCCTATCGGTAAGCCGTTGTCTGTCATGACCGGCACCGTCACGACGGGTAAGCCGACGAAGGAAATCGGCTGCGTCAGTATTCCCATGCTGGCACGTACCGGCAGATCGGCGCCATTGATGTGCATCGTCTCTTGCCCAATCAGCGTAGCGGTTACCGGCGTGGCTGCTGCAATCAGCAGGTCGGTGTGTTCAAACAGGGAAAGAACCTGTTGACGGAAATGATTGCGGAAACGCTGCGCCTGTACATACCAGGCCGCAGGGATCATGGCGCCGGCCAACAGACGTTCACGGGAAAGCGGCTCAAACAGCTCCGGACTTTCACGCAGGGCGGGGAGATAGTGATTACCCCCTTCGCTGGCAGACATGATGAAGGCCGCCGTCCGTGCCAGACCGGCGTCAGGTAAGGTGAGACTGGTTTGCGCATCCAGGGCGTTGGCTATTTGCCGAACGGCGGTTTTGGCCTCGCGGCTGCTCCACTCGGAGAAATACCCTTCCAGAACCGTGCTGCGCAGGCCGCGAGCGCCTTCTTTCAGCAGGGCAACAGAAGGCGATGGGGCACGTTCCGACTGAAAACGATCCGTACCGTCCTGCCCTTGCAGCGCATCAAAAACCAGCGTCAGATCTTCGGCGCTGCGCGCCAGTGGCCCAATATGATCGAGGCTGGCGACAAACGGCTGGCTGCCGCTGCGTGACAGGCGGCCAAAGGTGGGTTTCAGACCCAAAATCCCGCACAAAGAAGCCGGAACGCGAATTGACCCATTGGTGTCGCTACCCAGGGTAAAATTGACCAGACCCGCGGCAACCGCGGCGGCAGATCCACCGGATGAACCACCGGCAACGCGCTGCCTGTCGATGGGATTGCGCGTGGCGCCGTAGTAACTGTTCTCTGTAGTAAAGCCGTAAGCATAGGCGTCCATGTTCAGCATACCGGAGAGCAACGCGCCCTGACGGGTCAGCTGTTGTATGGCGAACGCATCCTGTGAGGCGGGCGGACGCTGACTGAATAACTGCGCGCCAGCCAGCGTGGTTTCCCCTTTGACATCAAAGAGATTTTTTACCGCATAGGGAACGCCTGCCAGTGGCGGCAAGGTTTCACCGCGCAAGCGCCGCTGATCCAGATGGTCGGCTTCATCCAGCATGCGCTGGTGGGTGACCTGCGTATAGGCATTAATGTCAGGGTTGGTATACTCAATGGTATCCAGCGTCTGCTGTGCTATTTCTCTGGCGGAAAACTCGCCTGCCAGTAGACCCTGCCGGATCTGTTTAATGGACAGACATTGAAATTCACTCATAGCCGATACACTCCGGCGATTTCCTGTCGATCATCAAGCGGGAAATCCATCAGCGGTTGCGCCATGGCATGTATGCGGCTGAACTGAACCAGCAATTCCTGACGCCGTTCATGGCTGAGCTGTAGCGACTGTAGCGTCTCCATTTGTTGCAGATAGACTGCCAGTACATCGTTATCGATGGGTTTGGTTGACATTTTTTTCTCCCTGCCAATAAAACTAGAATCCGGCGGCACTGCCGTTGCTGCGGGGATCGCACGCCCCTTCCAGCATGCCGTTGGTATGACGGACGATCGCACCGGCATGGCCTACCGTTTCGCTGAAGCTGCCGAGTAGCTCAACGTCGTGGCCGAGTGCCCGCAGCGCATCAATGGTCGCGGGCTTGAAGCGATCTTCAAGTTTCAGCGTATCGGAGGATTGTCCCCAGGTTCTGCCCAGCAGCCAGCGCGGAGCGGTAATCGCCTGTTGCAGAGGCAATCCCTGAAGCACATGACGAATAAACAGCGCGGCCTGCGTCTGAGGTTGACCGTCGCCGCCCATTGAGCCGTAGACCATGGTGCGGCCATCGGACAGGCGCGCCGCTGCGGGATTGAGCGTGTGGAACGGCTGTTTGCCCGGTTCCAGCGCCAGCAGATGGTGTGGATCGAGGCTGAAAGAGGCCCCGCGATTTTGCCAGAGCACACCGGTGCCGGGCAGAACGATACCGCTGCCAAATTCATGATAAATGCTCTGGATGAAAGAGACGCAAAGCCCGCTGCTGTCGCAGACGCCCATCCACACGGTGTCGCCGGGGCCTTTCCCCGAGCCCCACGGCGCCGCCTGACGGGTATTGATTTGTCGGGCCATAGCCCCGAGTGTGTTGGGATCCAGCAATGCCTGCACATCCTGCGTTATCTGTTTGGGATCGGTAATGAAACGATCGCGCAGACCGAAAGCCAGCTTGGTGGATTCGACGATACGATGGATCGTCTGGCTATCGCTTAAATCCTCCATCTCAAGATGATCGGTCAGGCCGAGAATGGCGAGGGAAACCAGCCCTTGAGTCGGGGGCGCGAGGTTATAAATATCGCCCTTACTGTGTCTAAGGTGTAATGGCGTTGTGCGTCTGGCGCGATAGTTCGCCAGATCCTCACCGGTCAGCGGCATACCCAGTTGAGCCATCCGGGCTGCAAAGCGTTCAGCCAGCGTTCCCCGATAAAAGCTGTCGAGCCCTTCCAGCGTCAGCAGCGTCAACGTATCAGCCAGATCGGGTTGGGTGAAACGACTGCCCGCACGGGGGATGGCGCCTTGAGGTATAAAAATTCGGCTGAATTCCTGAAACTCAGCCAGTTCGTGGTAGTGCTGCGTCAGCGCGTCTTCCTGGGATTGGGTGACAGGAATGCCGTCCGCGGCATAACGAATGGCGTCAGCAAGCAAGCGGGCGAGCGGCAAAGAGGCGCCGCCAAGCGCCTGTGAGAACACCAGCGCTTCCTGCCAGCCGCCGACAGTGCCGGCAACCGTCAGGGCGGCCTTGGGACCGCGATGCGGGATGTGAGCGTCTCCCTGATAAAAGTCACGGCTGGCGAGAGACCCTGCCGCGCCGCTGGCATCAATGGCGACGGGCTCGCCTTGGGGGGGCAGAATTAACCAGAAACCGTCACCGCCCAGACCATTCATATGCGGATACACCACGGCCATGGTCGCCGCCGCCGCCACTATGGCTTCGATGGCGTTGCCGCCTTCACGAAGGACCGCCTGCGCGCTGGCGCTGGCCAAATGATGGGGCGTTACGGCCATGCCCAGCGGCGCGGTATTACTTTGTATCATGCCGTTGTTCCTTTTCTCTGTTCGGCTGTAGGGGAGGACGTTAAAACGGCCGCGCTATCATTTTCGGTTATCGCCGTTTTTGTTATGCATCGTGACGGGCCGTTCCACCCTTGCTGTTTCAACGGCATGCCCGTACCAACGCAGTAGTGCTTTTAAGCAAACGCTGTTCCAGTTTTTTCATCACCAATGCCTATGGGGATAAAAATAGCTTAGCTGTGTTATGTTGCGATGAAACAAATGGCGAAAATGAAACAAAAGTTGCAGACTGATCCCGTAGCGGACGGGCGGCAATAAGGGATAGGGGCATGAAACAGATTGACGAACGGCTGCGAGGCCGTTACAGCGAACTTTCTCCTCAGGAGCAACGCGTTGCTGATTTTATTTTTGATCACTTTGATGATTTGATTAGCTATAACAGCGCCGAACTGGCGCGGCTCAGCGGGGTCTCCAAGGCTACCGTGAGCCGTTTGTTCAAACGGCTTGGCTACCCCAGCTACCGTGAAATGCGTGAGGAACTGCGCACGCTACGTCAGAGTGGCATGCCGCTGGCGGATAACCGCGATGCGGTACAGGGGAATACCTTGCTGGCCCGACATTACAAGCAGGAAATGGCGAATCTGACGCAATGGATGCATCAAATTGATCCGGTACGGTTTGGGGCGGTGATTGAGTCGATGATGCAGGCTAAGCGTCTGTGTATTGTCGGTTTGCGCAACAGCTATCCGGTGGCGCTGCACCTGCGTCAGCAACTGGTGCAGATCCGTCAGCAGGTCATGCTGCTGGCTCAGCCGGGACAAACGCTAGCGGAAGAGTTGGTGGACTTAAACGCGCAGGATTTGGCGGTGGTGGTGGCGTTCCGACGCCGTCCGCGGCTTATCCAGCCTTTGCTGGCGCAGTTGCATCAACGTCAGATCCCGACCCTTTTGCTCTGTGAGCCGCAGGCCAATGCGCTTCTACCGCTGGCAAACTGGTCTCTGTGCGCGCCGCTGGACAGCGTGTCCGCCTTTGATAGCTATGCCTCCGCCATGAGTCTGGTGAATCTGCTCAGTAACGCATTACTGCATGAAATGCTGCGTGATGGACGTCAGCGAATTCATCATATTGCCGATCTCTATATTGAACTGGATGAGCTGGAACAGCGATAACGGGGCACAGTAATGGTGCCTTTGCACTCTTTTGGTTCGGTTTTTGTGCTATGGCTGCAAAGGCCGGCCTCTCAGATACCGGGTTGATCGCCTGCTTTCTTTTGTCTTTTATTTCATGATTCAAGAAGAAAAATGAAGTCATGGATGGTCTGTCTCTGGCGTAAAAAGGGCTGAACTTACCTATACCTCCACGGCATTTTGATACTGGCATGTTCCTTGCTTTATTTTGCAACGATAGTTTCAATATTTGCTTTTAAAGAATCTTTCGTTTCAATATCACTTAACTGGGGGCAGACACGATGTTGATCAAAAAGCTGAGCATCAAAAAACGTTTACTGGCAATGGCAGGCGCGGTGTTGTTAATGGCGCAGGCGGGCAGCGTAATGGCTGACCAATTGCAGGATATTGAAAAACGCGGGGTGCTGCGGGTCGCCGTACCACAGGATTTCCCGCCATTTGGTTCTGTGGGAACGGATCTTCAGCCACAGGGCTATGACATCGATATCGCGCGCTATCTGGCGCAAGAGATGAAACTAAAGTTGCAGCTGGTGCCCGTAACCAGCGCCAACCGGGTGCCTTATCTGCAAACCAACAAAGTGGATCTGGTGATTTCCAGCCTGGGCAAAAATGCTGAGCGGGAAAAAGTGATCGACTTCAGCCGGGCCTATGCGCCGTTTTTCCTTGGCGTGTTTGGTCCGGCGGCCGGTGAAGTCAGTACGCCGGAAACGCTGAAGGATAAAAGCGTTGGCGTCACGCGCGGCGCGGTGGAAGACATGGTGTTAACGGAGATTGCACCGAAAGATGCGCAAATTAAGCGCTACGAAGATAACAACACCACGCTGTCCGCCTACCTGTCTGGTCAGGTGGAATATATCGCGACCGGTAATCTGGTGGTGGCGGCCATTGCCGAACAGAATCCCGCGAAGGCGCCGGTCGCGAAGTTCATGCTGAAAGATTCCCCATGCTACATCGGTCTGAAAAAGGATGAATCCGCTCTGAAAGCCAAAGTCGATGCGTTGATTGAGCAGGCGTTGAAAGACGACACGCTCAATAACCTGTCAGAAAAATGGCTGAAAGCGCCGTTGCCAGACAGCATCAAGGCATAAGGGAGGGCGCCATGACCTATCAGCTTAATTTTACCGCGCTGTGGCCGTTCTGGCCGGAACTGCTGGCGGGGTTGTGGGTGACCATTGAGCTGACGGCGATGGCAACCATCGGCGGTATTGCTATCGGTATCTGTGGTGCGGCGTTGCGTAGTGGCAAGCCCACCCTGCCGGGCAAACTGTGGGGTATCTATGTTGAATTGATACGGAACACGCCGTTTGTGGTGCAACTGTTTTTTATCGTGTTTGGTTTGCCGAGCCTGGGGTGGAAGTTGACCGCCGGCGAGGCCGCGTTACTGGCGATGCTGATTAACCTGGGCGCCTACAGCACGGAAATCATCCGGGCAGGTATTCAGGTGACGCCCAAAGGCCAGTGGGAAGCCGCCCGGGTACTTGGGTTGACGCGCAGCCAGACATTTTTACGGGTCATTCTGCCACCGTCATTGCAGCGGATTTATCCGGCGCTGGTGAGCCAGTGCATCATCGTGATGCTGGGATCGTCGGTGGTATCACAGGTCTCCTATGAGGAGCTGACCTTTGCCGCCAACCTGATTCAGTCACGGACTTTTTTAAGTTTTGAGGTGTATCTGGTGACCACGCTGTGTTATCTGGCGCTGTCCATCCTGATGCGGCAACTGTTACTGCTGGCGGGCCGGCGCTTTCTGGGGACTCCGCAACGATGATGACATTCACTGACTGGGATATTGTCCGCAATTTGCTGCTGGCGGCGCGCTGGACGCTTTTGCTGTCGCTGACGGCGTTTATTGGCGGTGCGGTGGTGACGTTCCCGCTGATGCTGCTGCGGCTGACCCGGCGCAAATGGCCGACGCGGCTTATCCGGGTTTATTCCGAGCTGTTTCAGGGCACGCCGCTGCTGATGCAATTGTTTCTCGCGTTTTTCGGTCTGGCGTTGTTCGGTATCGATGTCAGCCCGTGGACGGCTGCCGCGCTGGCGCTGACATTATTTACCAGCGCCTTTCTGGTGGATATCTGGTGCGGGAGTGTGGAAGCGTTGCCGAAAGGGCAATGGGAAGCGTCGCGCTGTCTGGGATTGAACTTTGGACAAACGCTCTATCGGGTGATTGCGCCACAGGCGATGCGTATCGCCATCGCGCCAACGGTGGGGTTTTCTGTACAGGTGATTAAAGGCACGGCACTGGCGTCCATTATCGGTTTTATCGAGCTGACGAAGGCGGGAACCATGTTGAATAACGTGACTTACCAGCCCTTCAAGGTTTTTGGTCTGGTGGCGCTCGGCTATTTCCTGATGTGTTACCCGCTTTCCTATTACAGCCGCTATCTGGAGAAGAAATTCAATGCCGCTCATCACCATTAATCAGGTACAGAAGTATTACGGTCACAACCATGTCCTGAAAGGGGTCGATCTGGATATTGAAATGGGCGAAGTCATTTCGATTATCGGCCGCAGCGGTTCTGGCAAAAGCACCTTGCTGCGCTGTATGAACGGCCTGGAGGGATATCAGGAAGGCAGTATCAAACTGGGCGGCATGACGGTGACGGACCGCGATTCGCAGGCGCGTGAGATCAGCCGCTCCGTAGGCATGGTGTTCCAGAATTTCAATCTGTTCCCGCATATGACGGCGCTGGAAAACGTGATGCTGGCGCCGCGCCGCGTGCTGAAGAAAAGCGAGGCGGAATGCCGCGAACTGGGCGAGCAGGTGTTGAACAAAGTGGGGCTGGGCGATCGGATAAACTATTACCCAGCCAATCTGTCCGGCGGTCAGCAGCAGCGCGTGGCGATTGCGCGGGCGCTGGCGATGAATCCGAAAGTTTTACTGTGCGATGAAATCACCTCCGCGCTGGATCCTGAACTGGTGGGCGAAGTGCTGAAAGTTCTGGAACAGCTTGCCGCGGAAGGCATGACGCTGATTCTGGTCACCCATGAAATGAACTTTGCCCGGGAAGTCGGCGATCGGGTGGTGTTTATGCATCAGGGCAAAGTCTGGGAGCAGGGCGACAGTAAGACGCTATTCGCCAACCCACAGACCGCTGAGCTTAAGCAGTTTATCGCCTCAGTACGCGGGCTTTCTGAGGCTTAAATCTCAGGTGGTTGGATTATTTCTCTGTTTTGGTTTTTCCCGGCATGGTTTCAGCCACCAGCCTGGGTTCATAGGGCAAGCGGCGTTTGAGCTGCCCTATGTCGGGCGCGTTCATGTGTTTACAGAGAAATATTGATTTTAATCGCGCACGAAATGATCTCATCAGCTAATCAGTAATGTAAAGAGTTTGGAGCAAACCATAATGAACAATGAACTGTTCACCCAGATCAATCCCCCTCATCGCCTGTTGATGGGGCCGGGCCCCATCAACGCCGATCCGCGCGTGTTACGGGCGATGGCCAGTCAGTTGATTGGTCAGTACGACCCGGCGATGACCGACTATATGAATCAGGTGATGGCGCTTTACCGTCAGCTGTTCCGCAGCAATAACCGCTGGACGATGCTGGTGGATGGCACGTCGCGGGCCGGGATTGAAGCGGTTCTGCTGTCGGCCATCCGTCCCGGTGACAAAGTCTTGGTGCCGGTGTTTGGGCGTTTTGGTCATCTGCTATGTGAAATCGCCCGTCGTTGCCGCGCCGATGTGCATACCATCGAGGTGCCATGGGGTGAGGTTTTCAGCCCCGGTCAGATAGAAGATGCGATTAAGGCAGTCCGCCCGCGCATCTTGCTGACGGTTCAGGGCGATACGTCCACCACGATGCTGCAACCGCTGGCGGAACTGGGCGATATCTGCCGTCGTCATGGTGTGCTGTTTTATACCGATGCCACCGCCTCGTTTGGCGGAAACGTGCTGGAAACGGATGCCTGGGGACTGGATGCGGTATCGGCCGGGCTACAGAAATGTCTGGGCGGGCCGTCTGGCAGTTCGCCCATTACGCTCAGTCCGCAGATGGAAGCGGCGATCCGCCGTCGCAAATGCGTCGAACAGGGAATTCGAACCGATGTCCATCAGGATGGCGATGAAGAAATGATCTATTCCAACTATTTCGATCTCGGCATGGTGATGGACTACTGGGGACCGGAGCGTCTGAACCACCACACGGAAGCCACCAGTATGCTGTTCGCCGCTCGCGAATGCGCCCGCATTATTCTGGAAGAAGGGCTGGATCAATGCATTGCCCGTCACGAATTGCACGGTAAAGCGCTGGTTGCCGGTATTCAGGGAATGGGGCTGCACACCTTTGGCGATCTCAATCACAAGATGAATAACGTACTGGGCGTGGTGATCCCCGACGGGATCCACGGCGAACAGGTTCGCAAAATGTTACTGGATGACTTTGCAATTGAAATCGGCACCTCATTTGGGCCGCTACAGGGAAAAATCTGGCGTATTGGCACGATGGGCTATAACGCCCGTAAAGATTGCGTGATGCAAACGCTGAGCGCACTGGAAGCGGTGCTGAACCGTCTGGGCTTCCGCTCTGTTCAGGGCGCGGCATTGCAGGCTGCCTGGGATTGCTATGCCGGCGATGAGGGGCGTGCATGAGTCATGCCCTGATGTCGGAGTCCGTTGCCTTTACCGCGGCGGAACGGATTATGTCGCGTTGCGACGCGCTGGCGGAAATCAGTGAAACCGCCGATCAGCTTACCCGGGTGTATCTGTCCGCGGAGCATCTGCGGGCCAATGCGCTGGTGGGCGCGTGGATGCGTGAGGCCGGCATGCATGTCTGGCAAGACAGCGTCGGCAACATTTGTGGTCGTTATGAAGGGCTTCAGCCGAATGCGCCTGCGCTGCTGATGGGGTCGCATCTTGATACGGTGCGTAATGCCGGGCGGTATGACGGTATGCTCGGGGTGTTAACCGCCATTGAAACCGTGCGTTTTCTGCATCAACAGCAGATTCGCCTGCCGGTGGCGCTGGAAATTGTCGGATTTGGTGATGAAGAGGGTACCCGATTTGGCATTACTTTGCTGGGTAGCCGTGGTCTGACGGGCACCTGGCCGGATAACTGGCTGGGTTGTCAGGATAGTCAAGGCATCACCGTTGCGCAGGCGTTGGATGCCGCAGGGTTGGATTGCACAGCGATTGCGCAGGCGGCGCGCCCGGTAAGCGATATCGTCGCCTATCTGGAACTGCATATTGAGCAGGGGCCTTGTCTGGAGCAGGAAGATCTGGCGTTAGGCGTCGTGACCGCGATTAACGGCGCCCGGCGGCTGAACTGCGCCTTTAAGGGATTGGCCGGACATGCGGGAACCGTGCCGATGGCGCAGCGTCGGGATGCGTTGGCGGCGGCGGCAAGCTGGATGGTGCAGGCAGAAACGCTGACTAAAGAAAGCGATCCTTATCTGGTTGCGACTTTCGGGACGTTACAGTGTTTGCCGGGCGCTGCCAATGTGATCCCCGGAGAAGTGAGATTAACGTTGGACATTCGCGGCCCGGAAGATGCAGCGCTGGATACGTTATTGCAACGCCTGTTGGTTTTGGCAAATGAGATTGCCTGCCAGCGCGGGTGCCAGTTTGAGGCGGAGGAATATTATCGGATCGCGGCGACCCGCTGTGATCCAGTATTGCAACAGCGTTTGAGCGAGGCCGTGGTTCAGGTTCAGGGTCGTAACCTGCTGTTGCCGAGCGGAGCCGGACATGACGCCATCGCCATCGCCGAACGCTGGCCGGTCGCCATGCTGTTTGTGCGCTGTCGGAAAGGCGTCAGCCATCATCCTGATGAGTCGGTGATGACGGAGGATGTCGCGCTGGCGTTAAGGGCGTTGGAAAATATGGTACTGACCTATCGGAATAGGTAATGCGCCCGGTCTGTTTGTCCCCCGCCGTTTACCTGGGCAGGTTGCGGCGGGATTACAGGACTGCGGCTTGAGCGTATGTCAGGCGCCGAAAAGAAATGAGATTAGCGTTGATGCCTTCTTACGTATTACTTTCATGGTATGTCAATTCGAGAGAGAGTATTTCCCTTTCCCCAATCCAAACATCTTTATGCTTTCCGATTTCCCTTTTAAAGCGGCAATCATGAATTTCTTATCACCGCCGGGCCATTCCACATTATTGTGATAATGATCATACCGCCAGGGGAACCAGAATGCTATTTAGTCATATTCATCCAAATCATTCTTGGAGTCATCGTATTATGAACCATTTGGAACTACAGGCTCTACGTCAGCTTTTTTTTATGAGTATCGATGAAGCGGCAAATTATATTGCAGGTGATAAAAATACGGAAATGTGGCAGCGATGGGAAAAGGGTGAACAAGACATTCCTCCCTCGGTGATTGAAACCCTGACATTGATGAACAAAAAGCGAAAAGAAAGGATCAATGCCATCATTGAAAAAATAAATAACCGAATCGGGAATAACACCATGCGTTTTTTCCCCGACTATGATGCGTTTCGTTCCGTCTATACCGAGGGGGATTATTTAGAGTGGAAGATATATCAATCCGTGGCGACCGAACTCTATTCTCATAATCTGGAACGATTGTGCGAAAAGGATGAATTCATGATCAATACCATCATACTTGTCGGTCCTCGAGCGTCAGGTAAAACAACGGTAGGAAAGATTTTGGCAGCCCATTTGAAACTGGATTTCATCGATACAGATGAAGTCGTCCAGAAAAAAACCAACAAGACGATCGCGCAAATTGTCGATGAGCAGGGGTGGGATAACTTTCGGATGATTGAAGGCCAGATATTGAAAGAGGTCACGCTCGCTGGCTGCATCATTGCCACGGGAGGCGGCATGGTGATATCGCAGGAAAATCGTAATCATATGAAAAATAAAGGTATCGTTTTTTATCTCTCAACCTCTGCCGAGACGGTGGTTAACCGATTGAAGTCGAATCCGGCCGTGAGTCAACGTCCTTCCCTGACAGGGTTGTCGATTACCGAGGAGATTACCGGCATTATCAAAACGCGCGATCCGCTCTATCAGGAAACGGCCCACTTTGTGATTGATGCGAATAACGAAAAAGAGCGGGTCGCACAAGAAATAGATGCCATTTATCACACTTTGCTAAAAGATGCCGCTAACGACGCCATGGCGATACCGCCGTTAACGGAATAAGTTCATTCTCAGGCATGAACATTATGACAGGCAGATCACGTCCTCGATTGCCGGAGCGTCGTATCGGTAGATCGGGGCGATTTATCCTCTCCGTTTTATAGCGTGACCCACGTCATAAAAATTAATAATATGTATCCTTTCTCACAAATTTAAAAAAATAATCATGTCTTAAGATGTTGAGTATCGGTGGCACGCTTATTTTTTTTATGCATAGATGGTACATTTAATATTGCGATCATATTGATAAGCTAATATTGCAAAGCGTGCCTCTTTGTTAACTCTCTCTCATACATGTTGCAAGTGCGTTATTAACGTATTGAGGGAGAAGTAAATGCAATGCCATCATAAAAAGGTAATGAATAGAAACCATCTTTATAAGATTTGTCTATAGAAGCAATCTATGAATTACTTTTAAAAAATGAATTATTTATTTTTGATGGGAATTGTTAGCATCGGGAATACATTAATAATCTATTCCATCAGTGTTATTTGATTTGCCATATTGAATCTGCCGGCTTTTCAACAAGGTGTACATAATGCCGTGCCAAGGGGCCAGGCTTTTTGAAATCAGAGCAGGAAAGGAAATACCAACCGACTCTATTAAAAGATCCTTTTCTGAAAAGGTTTTATATGAAAAACAATTACATACCAACATCTGTCGGGCTGTATATCAATTATCTGGTTCACGGCATGGGCGTCATATTGATCAGTTTGAATATGCCCCATCTACAGCAACAGTGGCAGACTGACGCTGCCGGCGTATCGGTCGTTATTTCTTCATTGGGGATTGGCCGGCTGAGTATTCTGCTGGTGGCCGGCATGCTTTCCGATCGTTTTGGCCGGAAGCCCTTTGTCTATCTGGGAATGATCTGCTATCTGGGGTTCTTTCTGGGCATTCTTAGTACGCAAAGCATCGCCATCGCCTACTGTTTCGGTTTTCTGGCGGGCATGTCAAATAGCTTCCTCGACTCCGGCACCTATCCGACATTAATGGAGGCGTTTCCTAATACCCCCAGTACGGCCAATATCCTCATCAAGGCGTTTGTTTCCGGCGGTCAGTTCATTTTACCGATGATAATCAGCGTATTGGTCTGGCTCGACGTCTGGTTCGGCTGGTCGTTTCTGATCGCCGCCGGCATGATGTTTCTGAACGGGATCTACCTGTTCAGATGTCCTTTCCCTCCTCATCACTATCCTGCCAGAGTAGCGGCGGTACCGAATGTCGATAATGAACCGCCCGTGTCCAAAGATCAGTCGTGCTCGATGTTAGACCTCGCCAGCTTTACATTTTATGGCTACATTTCCATGGCCACGTTCTATCTCATCAGCCAGTGGCTGGCGCAGTACGGGCAGTTTGTGGTGGGGATGCCTTATACGATGTCGATCAAGCTACTGAGTATTTATACCGCGGGCTCTTTGCTGTGCGTCCTGATCACGGCCGGTCTGGTGAAGAAAACGGTTAGTTCGACCACGCTGCTGATGCTCTATACGTTTGTATCCTTCATCGCGTTGTTGACCGTGTGTTTGCATCCCACGGTGACGACCGTGATTGTTTTTGCCTTTGTGATTGGCTTTTCTGCCGCAGGCGGCGTTATGCAGCTGGGCCTGACGCTGATGGCAATGCGTTTCCCTCATGCCAAAGGGAAGGCCACCGCCATTTTTTATAGCGCGGGCAGTCTGGCTACATTCACGATCCCGTTGATCACCGCCAAACTTTCGCAGACCAGTATCGCCAGCATTATGTGGTTTGATACCGGCCTTGCGGCCGCCGGTTTCCTGACGGCGCTGTTTATTGGCTATCGCAGCATAAAGGCGCGTCGCTGTACGATAAAGATGAATCAGATTCAGGTATGACGCGGAATGACCGCATTACCTGAACGGCATCATTTGGCAGGAACTGAAGATAAATTTCTTAAACGCCTGGGCGGCGGATGACAGCGTCTGATCTTTACGGGTCGCCAGATAGATATAGCGGGTTGGGCCGGGATCCCTGATATGCATGACGTGAACGTTGGAGTGGGAAAGCGTACTGATCCGCGGCATAATTGCGATACCGTAATTAATGCTCACCAGTCCAACCATCGCCGTATCTTCTTCGACATAACAAGCGATTTCAGGGATCAGTTTTTTCTGCATGAACATCTTGTCGATGAACTGGCGTAAGCCGCTCTTTTGCGAAAAAAAGATGAACGGATAAGCAATGGTATCCTCCAGAGCAATTTCACTTTCATGACGTTGCGCCAATGGATGATTGCGGGAAGTCACCAGCACCAGCTCCTGACTGATTAACGGGATAAACTCGACTTCCGGTTCTTCCGGCACATGGGAACAGATAGCCAGATCGAACTTGCCTGCTTTCAAATCCTGAACAATCGATGAGGTCGTTCCCTGGTAAAAACAAAAGCGTTTATTTTCATTGCCGGGGATATGAATAAAACGGTCGATCAACTGTGGAACAACCGTTTCTCCCATGGTGTAAATAAACGCCAGGCTGATGGTGTCATTTTGAGAGCCGCTCATTTGGCGTAGCGCAAGGCGACCGTTTTCCAGCTCAAGCAACGCGTTTTCCACATAGGGTAAAAATATTTTTCCGCACTGCGTTATCCGCACATTCCTGCCAGATTTTTCAAATAGCGTCACTCCCAACTCTTTTTCAAGCTCGGATATGGCATGGCTTAGTGAAGGCTGGGCGATAAACAGACTCGATGCTGCCTCCGTGTAGTGCTGCTTTTCCGCCAGGCGCTTAAAATAGTGTAATTGTTTTAAATTCATTCAGTTTCTCGTGGCAGTGACAAACTATCCAAATTACTGCAAACAGGCAGTATGTGCCGCTGGTCAAGTCACATTACATGGCGGTGGTGGGCGTCTTGCCGCAGTCGCGTGATCGTTTACAGCAGCAGACATAATAACGTCATCGCCCATCGTCAGATGGGCGATGTGCAAAATTATTATGGTGTTGTGCAATATAACATGCTCTTTTTGCCCTTCCGGGAAAGTGAATGGAGTAAACAGATTGTTAATTGATTACCGCAATAAGCAGACGCGGGGTTCATCGTTACTCATGAGCGTCGTTTTGTTCCGGTCAGTTTATCTTTTGGTAATGTCGGTTAGCTCACAGTAAGCAGGCTACTTTCTTATAAGAGAGCGCCTTTTGAAAAACATGCTATATCATTTCTCTCTATGCAGATTAAATAAATTTTAACTACCTCTCAAAATTAAAAAATTGTACAGCGATACCGATTTGCTTCCGCTTTATCCCACTAGATGTATTCATTTTGTAAAATAAAAAACAACTCATCAACAAGGATCGCACGATCCCATTCCTGCACTTTGCAATAAAATTGAAAACAAAAACTTTATATTACGTGTTAATCGTTGTCGCCGTTATATACATTAAATACAGGTAATAGTTTATTAATGTTTTATGACGTATGTAAGTTCGACGTAACTAAAAAATAGAAAAAAGAAGTAAGACGGCTTGCACAATCGATGTAATGAAAATATTAACAATAAACGGAGAAAAGCATGAGCCAGCATAAGGCCTTCAATGCGCCATTTTTATTAGCCGCCATAGGTATATATCTGAGCTATTTTCTTCATGGCATCAGTGTTATTACCCTGGCGCAGAATATGACCCACTTGGCAGAAAAGTTTAACACTGATAATGCCGGGATTGCTTACGTGATTTCAGGAATAGGCCTGGGAAGGCTGGTCTGCATCCTGTTCTTCGGCATCATCTCTGACAAATTCGGCAGACGCTCTGTTATTTTTCTGGGCATAGCGTTATATGTTCTGTTCTTCTTTGGCATTCTCGTCAGCCCTAATCTAATCGTTGCGTTTATTCTGGCCTTCTGCGTCGGTGCGGCGAATGCGGCATTAGACACGGGCGGTTATCCGGCGTTGATGGAGTGTTATCCCAAGACATCGGGGTCTGCCGTGATCCTGCTTAAGGCGACGATTTCTTTCGGACAGATGTTCTATCCCATGTTAGTCAGCTACCTGCTGGTGAGCCACCTGTGGTATGGCTACGCCATGATCATCCCGGGCGTGCTGTTTCTTTTTGTCACGCTACTGGTGATCAAGAGCAAGTTTCCCAGTCAGACTGTTGATGCCGATATTGCCAGGGAATTGCCTCAAATGAGCAGTAAGCCTCTGGCATGGCTGGAAGGCGTGGCCTCTGTGGTGTTTGGCGTCGCCGCATTTTCAACATTCTATGTGATCGTGGTCTGGATGCCGAAATACGCGATGGCCTTTGCCGGCATGGAGGAAGCCGAGGCATTGCAAACCATCTCCTACTATAGTCTGGGTTCGTTGGTGTGCGTATTCCTCTTCGCCTTTTTGCTCAAAAGTATGGTTCGTCCGGTCTGGGCCAACGTATTTAATACCGGATTATCGGTGATTACCGCCGCCATTATCTATCTTTATCCCTCTCCGCTGGTCTGTAACGTCGGGGCGTTCGTCATTGGTTTTTCCGCCGCCGGCGGGATATTACAACTTGGCGTTTCTGTCATGTCCGAGTTCTTCCCGAAAAGCAAAGCCAAAGTCACCAGCGTTTATATGATGATGGGGGGATTAGCAAACTTCGTTATTCCTCTGATTACCGGCTATCTGTCAAATATCGGACTGCAATACATCATATTACTGGATGTGCTGTTTGCGCTTATTGCTTTTATTACCGCGATAGTCGTCTTTGTTCGTTACTATAAAGTTTTCAAGATTCCAGAAAGCGATTTTCGCTTTGGCGAGCGATTCTTCCAATAAACTCGCGCTGAAAATAACCAGAGGCAGATTAATACAGCGATATCAGTATCCGTTTTTTATTTAAATACAGAATGAGACGCCTTGTCTGTTTCCCCTGTCGATAGATGCGGGCGTTATTGAAAATCAAATATACCCGCCATCTTTCAGGTTGCCGGTGGGTCGGCTTCCTGCAACTTGAAATATATAGGGTATGTCCGGGCATTATAATAATTTAGTGAGGAATTCATAATGGATGTTACTGCAAAATATGAGCTGATTGGGTTAATGGCTTATCCCATCAGACACAGCTTATCACCCGAAATGCAGAATAAAGCACTGGAAGAAGTCGGCTTGCCTTATACCTATATGGCGTTCGAGGTGGACAATACGACCTTCGGTAAGGCAATCGAAGGGCTAAAAGCGTTAAAAATGCGTGGCACCGGCGTTTCCATGCCGAACAAACAGCTGGCTTGCAAATATGTGGATGAATTAACGCCTGCGGCCAAACTGGTCGGAGCCATTAATACCATCGTAAACGACAATGGTTACCTCAGAGGATATAACACTGACGGCACCGGACATATCCGGGCTATCAAAGAAACAGGTTTTGATATTAAAGGTAAAAAAATGGTGCTTGTCGGTGCCGGTGGCGCCTCTACGGCTATCGGTGCTCAGGCGGCAATTGAAGGCATCAAGGAAATTATGCTGTTTAACCGCAGGGATGAATTCTATGAAGAGGCGCTCGCTTTTGCAAAACGCGTTAATGACAATACGGATTGCACGGTTACGGTGACCGACCTGGCTAACCAGAAAGCGTTCGCTAATGCGATCGCTAATGCCGATATCCTGACTAACGGCACGAAAGTGGGGATGAAACCACTGGAAAATGAATGTGTGGTCAGTGACAAATCCATGTTGCGTCCTGATTTGCTGGTCTCCGAGTGTGTCTACAATCCCCATATCACCAAGCTATTGCAAATGGCGACGGACGTCGGTTGTAAAACTGTCGATGGGTATGGAATGTTGCTATGGCAGGGGGCCGAGCAGTTCAAGCTTTGGACCGGAAGAGAGTTCCCTCTGGAATATATTAAAAAGGCCATGGGGTTCAATGCATAATTTTCCTGTTCGGATTATTTACGTCTCCAATCGCCAAAGTATGGCGCCTGCTGTAAGGCATTAATTGAAGGGAAAAGAATGAAAACCGTAACAGTGAAAAATCTGGTGATAGGCGAAGGCGCTCCCAAAATTATCGTGTCATTGATGGGAAAAGATGTGCCAGCGATTAAGTCGGAAGCGCAATATTACAAGGATTTTGACTTTGATATTCTGGAATGGCGTATCGATCATTTTGATGATGTGGAAAATATTGAGAGTGTTATCGACGCGGCGCGCCAGCTCCGAAGCATCATTCACGATAAACCGATCCTCTTTACCTTCCGAACCGCGAAAGAAGGTGGAGAGAAGAATATATCGCCCGATGATTATATTTCTCTGAATCACAAGATCATTGATAGTGGTCTGGTAGACATGATTGACCTGGAACTTTTTACCGGCGATCAATGGGTGAGTGCGACGATAGAGCATGCCCATGCCAAAGGGGTAAAAGTCATCATGTCCAATCATGATTTCCATAAAACACCGCCTAAAGAAGAAATTGTCAAACGCCTGCGTAAAATGCAGGAGCTCGGGGCCGATATTCCCAAGATCGCGCTCATGCCGCAAAACAAAAACGATGTCGTGACTTTGCTGGCGGCTACGCTGGAAATGTATGAAAAACATGCAGACCGCCCCATTATTACGATGTCCATGTCGAAACCCGGCATTATTTCGCGCTTATCGGGTGAAGTGTTTGGATCGGCTGCCACATTTGGCGCACTGAAAAAAGCGTCTGCTCCGGGGCAGATAGGTATTCAAGATTTAAGATCTGTTCTGAATATATTGCATCAATAATAAAGCGGCGTTTATTTAAATATTAAAACAGGAATCTGTCAGGAATTCTGAATAAACATCCGTACCCGTTTTATCATTCAGGTGGCAGCTGTGTCGGTATTCTGTCTCTGGAAACTTATCGGGTATACAAGATTACCGTTCAAATAGGTAATGGGCGCTTTTATGTCATTTTTGCGGTGGCTGCATTATCTGAGCCACGTTAATAACGACAAGTGTTTCACCTGTTGAATGGAGAAAAATCAATTCGGTCATGATTAGGAGTACCCATGAAACTGGAAAAACCGAAAAGAATTAATGGTAGAGTCCCGGTCTTGTCTGCTGAGGACGCCGTGAAATATATCCCGGATGAAGCGACACTCTGTGTGTTAGGCGCCGGCGGGGGAATTCTTGAGGCAACAACGTTAATTACGGCATTGTCTGAACGGTATAAAAGTACGCAATCGCCGCGTAATCTGTCTTTGATCAGCCCGACGGGATTGGGCGATCGGGCTGAAAGAGGGATCAGTCCTCTGGCTCAGGAAGGTTTGGTTAAATGGGCGCTTTGTGGCCACTGGGGACAATCTCCGCGTATTTCCGATTTGGCCGAACAAAACAAGATTAGCGCTTACAACTATCCGCAAGGTGTGTTAACGCAGGCTATTCGCGCCTCAGCGGCCCACCAGCCTGGCATTTTGAGCAATATCGGTATCGGTACGTTTGTTGACCCGCGCCAGCAAGGCGGGAAACTCAATGAAGTGACCAAAGAAGAGCTGATTAAGCTGGTGGAAATTGATAATCAGGAATATCTCTTCTATAAGGCGATCGCGCCGAACATTGCCTTTATACGCGCCACGACCTGCGATAGTGAAGGCTATGCCTCCTTTGAAGATGAAGTGATGTATCTGGACGCGCTGGTTATCGCGCAAGCGGTACATAACAATGGCGGCATTGTGATGATGCAGGTCCAGAAGATGGTCAAGAAAGCGACGCTTCATCCCAAATCAGTCAGGATCCCCGGCTATCTCGTGGATATTGTCGTCGTCGATCCGGCGCAAACACAGCTTTATGGCGGAGCGCCGGTCAACCGGTTTATTTCCGGTGATTTTGTACTTGATGACAGTACCAAAATGGACATCCCCCTGAATCAGCGCAAGCTGGTGGCTCGTCGCGCGCTGTTTGAAATGCGCAAAGGCGCAGTGGGGAATGTCGGCGTCGGTATTGCGGATGGCATTGGCCTGGTTGCCAGAGAAGAAGGCTGTGCCGACGACTTCGTATTGACGGTGGAAACCGGTCCCATCGGTGGTATTACGACCCAGGGCGTCGCTTTTGGCGCTAATGTTAATACGCGCGCCATTCTGGACATGACCTCTCAGTTTGATTTCTATCACGGCGGCGGGTTGGATGTCTGCTATTTGAGTTTTGCTGAAATAGATCAGCACGGTAATGTCGGCGTCCATAAATTTAATGGAAAAATTATGGGCACGGGTGGATTTATTGATATCAGTGCGACATCGAAAAAAATCATATTCTGCGGAACATTAACGGCAGGCAGTTTGAAAACGGAAGTCGGCGAAGGAAAGCTGAAGATTGTTCAGGAAGGACGGGTCAAGAAATTTATCAAAGAAATACCGGAAGTCACATTCAGCGGAAAAATTGCACTGGAGCGTGGACTGGATGTTCGTTATATCACTGAACGTGCGGTGTTTACATTAAAAGAAGATGGATTGCATTTGGTTGAAATTGCGCCCGGCGTCGAACTGGAGAGAGATATTTTATCCCAAATGGATTTTCGCCCCATTATATCCAGTGACTTGAAGTTAATGGATGAAAGAATGTTTTATGACAACGTGATGGGATTTGTTTTACCTGAAGGTAAATAATAAATAGGAGTACAGAATATGAACTTTGGTTTAACCGAAGAGCAAGAATTGCTGCTTGCCAGTATTCGGGAACTCATTACCAGTGATTTCCCTGAAGAGTATTTCAGAACATGCGACCAGACAGGAACCTATCCCAAAGAATTCATGAAGGCGTTATCTGACAATGGTATTTCCCTGTTGGGCGTGCCGGAGGAGTATAACGGGATTCCGGCCGACTATGTGACGCAAATGCTGGCTTTGATGGAAGTATCGAAATGCGGTGCGCCCGCATTCCTGATCACTAACGGACAATGTATTCACAGTATGCTGAGGTTCGGTTCGCCGGAGCAGTTGCGGAAAACGGCGGAAAGTACATTGGCCACCGGCGATCCTGCTTATGCGCTGGCCCTCACGGAGCCAGGCGCAGGTTCGGACAACAATAGCGCGACGACAACCTACACGCGCAAGAACGGCAAAGTGTATTTGAACGGCCAGAAGACCTTTATCACCGGGGCCAAAGAGTATCCCTATATGCTGGTGCTGGCCCGGGATCCTGAACCTCAGGACCCGAAAAAGGCGTTTACGCTCTGGTGGGTGGAATCGAATAGTCCCGGCATTAAAATCAACCCGCTGCATAAAATCGGCTGGCACATGCTGAGCACCTGCGAAGTTTATCTGGACAACGTCGAGGTTGATGAAAGCGACCGAGTCGGTGAAGAAGGGATGGGCTTCCTGAATGTGATGTATAACTTCGAAATGGAACGCCTTATTAATGCCGCCCGCAGCACCGGTTTTGCCGAATGCGCATTTGAGGATGCCGCCAGATATGCCAATCAGCGCATTCAGTTTGGCAAGCCAATCGGCCATAACCAGATGATTCAGGAAAAGCTGGCGTTAATGGCAATAAAAATCGAAAACATGCGCAATATGGTGTTGAAAGTGGCATGGCAGGCAGATATGCATCAGTCGTTAAGGACCAGCGCCGCGCTTTGTAAATTGTATTGCGCCCGTACTGCGCTTGAAGTTATTGATGACGCCATACAAATCATGGGGGGGCTGGGCTATACGGATGATGCGCGTGTTTCCAGATTCTGGCGCGACGTTCGTTGTGAACGCATTGGCGGCGGCACCGATGAAATTATGATCTATATCGCCGGTCGTCAGATCCTGAAAGATTATCAGAACAAGTAACCGCATTGACAATCAGTTCACGCCAGGTGGGGTGAACTGATTGATAACAGGATATTTCCCTATTCCATCAGCAATAATCGCCATTGTGTGAAAGCCGGTCATAAAATTCAAATTAACATTTCCGGACGTTCGCCAAATTCTGTTATATATTCCAGCCCGTTAAGATCGTTTTTAAACTGTTTCCGGTATTCCGAGGGGGAACAGCCGACATGCCGAATAAACAATTTTGTGAAGTGATCGACATTTTCATATCCAACTCTGAAGGAAATTTCATTCAGGCATAATTCCGTGTTGGTCAATGCAAATTTCGCTTCTGTCATCCGGCGCTTAATAACATAGTTGATAGGGGAGATGTGGTACTCTTTGGTAAACTCATGACAGATATAGCTCACGCTGGCACGGAATCTTTTCGCAAGCTGATCCAACGTGATTTTTTCTCTGTAATTATTGTTTAAATAAACCAGAATGTCTTTTACCAGAACATCTTTTATTATATGCCCGGCATCAGTTCGATACGCAATTTTGAAATTCTCATAAAATATCACCGTAAGAACATAGCCAAAAGCATCATAGACTGATGACGAAAGATTATTCTTTTGCTGGGGCAATAACAGGTTGATTTCTTGAAAAATGCTCTTTATCACTTCTTTATTTTTGACAACGGAAACCACGGGACATGAGTTCGGCTGCATAATCCGATTTTCTTCCAGTCCCTTGATCTTAAAACCATACACCGCGCAGGTACAGGTTGTTGCCGGTGATGTGGTATCAGAAGCCACGGCGTGCAGGCTGCCGCGTTCAATGACAATGATATCTCCCGCCTGAGCGACATAGTTTGATGAGTCGATGGTGAGTTTGACAACGCCTGTTTTTACGTAGATCAGTTCGGTTTCGGCTTCATGCACATGATGACCGGATTCCCAATTGGGGTCATCGCTAATGACATATCGGGATAGTTTGGGCGTTAGTCCGTTTTCAAAGATGGCATCCGTTTTATTGTCAAACTGGCGCTGATACATGACTACCTCCACATTTAACCGTAAGATGTAAGCCAATTATTCGGGGATGCATATAGCAACCGATGACACTATATATAACACGGATTCAGCGTGCCAAAACAAGATTGTTTGTATGCTATGCAAGATAGTATGTCAACGTGAAAGGACAGTAAAACACGAAATCGTTACAGAGATTTACCCCTTTATATTCTCTATGTCAGGAACTGATTTGGCTCATGCTATACAAAATTTAAACACTGAATTTACAACGCAATGTTAATTTTATTTTTTTATTGAACTATGATGGGTTTTTTTTCAAAAAAACGTCATATTTATGATGTATGTCACACACTGTTTTTCTTATTCTACCTTGCTTGTTAACTTCATGTTTAATGCTATTCCACCCTTCCGAACCGCATTGAAAGAACCAATAAAAATTAAATGATTAACACGTCGCTGTACTCCAGCGCTTTTTTTGCAAGATAGTTGGTAACTAAAACATATTATCATGTCGTTTTTTCTCCGTAACAATATCAATATATCACCATCAACTATATCTATCCTTCTGAGATAAATAGGTTTTATCGTCGCGACTTGAAACCTGTCGGGTATATATTTAACCGGAGAAAACCATGCGCCAACAAAAATCCTCTCCCTTTTGTTTACCGCCAGCAATCGGTATCTGCCTGAGTCGTTTTATTCACCCAGAGGGACATCGCCATTCAGGTTCAGAAACCTTTACTGCCAACCCAAATATTGGTTATTGCCGATAGGAGATACCATGAAAATTATAACCTGCTTCAAGCTGGTACCCGAAGAGCAAGACATTGTGGTGACCGCCGAGCGGACGCTTAATTTTGAACGTGCCGATGCCAAGATCAGCCAGTTCGACCTGAATGCTATTGAAGCGGCCGTACAGCTGTCTGGCGACGATGGTCAGGTCGTGGCGCTCAGCGTGGGAGGCAAGTTTTTAGAAAACACCAAAGTGCGTAAAGACGTACTGTCACGCGGCCCGCATGAACTCTATCTGGTTCAGGATGCGCATCTGGAACAGGCGCTGCCTAAAGATACGGCGCAGGCTCTGGCGGCGGCGGCGAATAAGATCGGATTCGATCTGATACTGTTTGGCGAAGGCTCCGGTGACCTGTATGCCCAACAGGTCGGGCTGTTGGTTGGAGAGATGTTGCAACTTCCCACCATCAATGCCGTCAGCAATATTCAGATTGTGGATAACGGCGTCCTGATTGAACGTACCCTGGAAGAAGATGTGGAAGTTCTGGCGTTACCGCTGCCGGCAGTGCTCTGCGTCACTTCAGATATCAATGTGCCTAAAATTCCATCCATGAAGGCCATCCTTGGCGCGGGGAAAAAACCGGTAACGCAATGGAAGGCCGGCGATATCGATTGGACGCCGACCCAGCCCTATACCGAACTGACCCATATTCATGTGCCGCCTCAGGCCGAGCGTAAACACATCATCATTGAAAGCGACTCGCCGGAAGCGATTGGTGAGTTGGCTGAACACTTGAAAAAAGTGCTGAACTAACCCGATACGGAGAAAAATGGCTATGAGTAAATTAACGAATGTATGGGTATTCAGCGACAACCTTGATCGCTACGCCGAATTATTGGCTGGCGCACGCCAGTGGGGAGAACACGTCAACGCCGTGGTACAGGATGGCGACGCCGTGCCGTCCGTTAAGCCGCTGGGCGCGGATATGCTCTATGTTCTGGGTGAAAAATCCGCCCTACAGCGCGTAGAAAACTATGCTGAAACCCTGGCTTCCATCATAGAGAAGTCTTCCTCCTCCACATTGATTTTGATGTCTGCCACCAAGCGTGGCAAAGCGCTGGCCGCCAGATTGAGTGTATTGCTCGATGCGGCGGTCGTTAACGATGTCACTTCACTGACCGTCGGTGATGACGGCACGTATGCCGAGCACCGGATGTACGGGGGGCTGGCAAATGCCCGCGAGAAAATCAATACGCCGATCGCCATTGTGACGCTGGCGCCCGGCGCCATTGAGCCCGTAGCGGCAGATCAATCTCACGACTGCCCTGTCTGTCAGGCGAGCTATGTCGCGCCTCGTCAGGAAATTCTGTGTAAGGAACGCCGCACCAAATCGTTGAGCAGCGTTGACCTGAGTAAAGCCAAACGCGTAGTGGGTATTGGTCGTGGCCTGGTGTCTCAGGATGATCTGCGCATGGTACAGGATCTGGCGACCGCGATCGGCGCGGAGGTCGGTTGTTCCCGCCCGATTGCCGAAGGCGAGCACTGGATGGAGCGTGAACGCTATATCGGCGTATCCGGCGTGTTGTTGAAGTCCGATCTCTATCTGACGCTGGGTATTTCCGGGCAGATTCAGCACATGGTCGGGGGCAATGGCGCGAAAACTATCGTCGCCATCAATAAAGATAAAAACGCGCCCATTTTCAAATATGCCGACTACGGCCTGGTTGGGGACATTTACAAAGTCGTCCCCGCCCTGATTGAACAATTGTCCCGTTAATAGTGAGCCGTTAACAACGCGAAAGTCCCGCCGCATTGTGCCCTATCGATTTCGAGGTGCAGAAAGTCAACGCACCGGCAACTTGAAAGATGACGGGGACCGCGGCGGGGCAGGGAGCCGAAACAATGTCGGAAGAAAAATTCGATGCCATCGTCGTCGGAGCTGGCGTGGCGGGTTGCATTGCCGGTTATGTCATGGCGAAAGCCGGGCTGGATGTACTGGTCATTGAGCGTGGTAATACCGCTGGCAGTAAAAACATGACCGGCGGACGCCTTTACGCACACAGTCTGGAAAAAATCATACCGGGCTTTGCGCAGGAAGCGCCTGTCGAACGTAAGGTTACCAGGGAAAAAATCTCATTTCTCACTGACGAAAGCGCCGTCACACTGGATTTCCATAGCGAGCAACCGGATATCCCGTTGAAAGCGTCTTACACCGTGCTGCGTAACCTGTTCGATCCCTGGCTAATGGAAAAAGCGGAACAGGCCGGGGTGCAATTTATTCCTGGCGTCCGGGTAGACGCGCTGCTCAGGGACGGTAATCGGGTCACCGGTGTTCAGGCAGGAGAAGACTCGCTGGAAGCGAACATTGTCATTCTGGCGGACGGCGTTAATTCGCTCCTCGGCCGTTCCATCGGCATGGTGCCGCCATCATCGCCCCATCACTATGCCGTGGGCGTCAAGGAATTGATCTCCCTGTCACCATCTCAAATAGAGGACCGCTTTGGCCTTCCCGCTGGCGAGGGCGCGGCCTGGCTGTTTGCCGGTTCACCGTCAAACGGTCTGATGGGCGGCGGATTTCTTTACACCAACCGGGACTCTGTCTCGCTGGGATTGGTGTGCGGGCTGGGCGATATCGCTCATGCCACCAAAAGCGTCCCGCAGATGCTGGAGGACTTTAAACAACATCCTGCCATCCGTCCGCTCATTCAGGGCGGCTCCCTGTTGGAATACTCCGCGCATATGGTACCGGAAGGGGGGCTGGAGATGGTGCCGCAGCTGGTGGACGATGGCGTCATGATTGTCGGCGATGCGGCGGGGCTGTGTCTGAATCTGGGGTATACCGTCCGCGGTATGGATCTGGCTATCGCCTCGGCGGAGGCGGCCGCGCTGACCGCCATTGAAGCGAAAAACCATCAGGATTTCTCCGCCAATGAACTGATGAGTTACAAGAAAAAACTGGAGCACAGCTTTGTGCTACAGGATATGCATCACTACCGCAAGCTGCCGGCGATGATGGAAAACCCACGGATGTTTACACAATACCCCCGGATGGTCGCCGACATCATGACGGATATGTTCATTATTGATGGCAGCCCCAGTAAACCCGTGCGTTCGAAGATACTGAACCGGGCCAAACAGGTCGGGCTGATCAATCTGTTGAAGGACGGCATCAAAGGGGCGACTGCGCTATGAACAGTGAAAATACGGTAAATGTCGATGTAAAGCTGGGCGTCAACAAATTCCGGGTGGATGAAAGCAATCCGCACATTGTGCTGGTTGATCATCCTGACGTGGAGCAATTCCGCAAGCTGGTCAACGCCTGTCCTGCCGGCCTCTACAAGCAGGATAGCGACGGCAATATTCACTTTGACTACGCGGGATGCCTGGAATGCGGCACCTGCCGGGTGCTTTGCGGCGATACGATCCTTGAGAAATGGGAATACCCGCAGGGCACCTTTGGCGTTGAGTTTCGTTTCGGTTAATTCCTGCGGTCGGGGATAGGTACTGGCCGGCTGCGTTCCCCCTTTATGTCCGTTGCGGCTCGGCATGTCGGCGATTAATAACGATAAAACGACACCGCACAGTTGCCGTTTATAACAGAGATAAAGCGCATGACGGTTACAATTAAATTTAACGATGCACGCAGGGAATGGTATCGGCAACAAGGTTACTGGGGAGATGCGTCACTTGCTGACTATTGGCATCAGTCGGTTAAGGTCGCGCCGGAAAAAATGGCCGTCCTCGACAATCAGGGAACGTCATATACCTATGCCGCACTGGATCGCGCCGCAGGAAGCCTGGCCGCTTATCTGTTAGCATGCGGCATCCAGCCGGGTGATCGGGTGGCTTTTCAGCTTCCCGGCTGGTGTGAATTCACGCTGATCTATCTGGCCTGTCTGAAAACGGGAGCGGTTTCGGTTCCTCTTCTGCCCGCTTACCGCGAAACGGAATTGATCTGGACGCTTAACAAGAGTCAGGCCTGCGTCTTGTTCGTCCCGACACTGTTCAAAAACACCAATCCCGTGGAAAGGATCGCCCCACTGCGTTCCCAGCTTCCGTATCTACGGCAGGTGGTGGCGGTCGATAAACTGGCGCCAGCCGCCACAACGCCGGCGCTCAGCCAGCTGCTGCAAGACTATCCGCCGCTGGAAAATCCCGTCAAGGTGCATGGCGATGAACTGGCCGTGGTGCTGTTTACTTCTGGCACGGAAGGGGTGCCTAAAGGCGTCATGCTCACTCATAACAATGTCCTGGCCAGCGAACGCGCTTATTGCGCGACGCTGAACCTTAACTGGCTGGATACGATATTGATGCCTGCGCCGCTGGCTCATGCCACTGGTTTTCTGCACGGCGTCACGGCGCCTTTCATCATCGGAGCGCGTAGCGTGCTGCTGGATATTTTTAATCCGGCGGACTGCCTCACTTTGCTGACGCGGGAAAAATGCACCTGTGTCATGGGGGCGACGCCTTTTGTTTATGATTTGCTGTGTGCCGTACAACAGCAGGATTACGACCTGTCTTCACTGCGCTTCTTCCTGTGTGGCGGCACAACCATCCCCAAAAAAGTCACCCGGGACTGTTTGCAGGTCGGAATAAAATTGCTGAGCGTCTACGGTGCGACGGAAAGTTCACCGCATGCCGTCGTGAAACTCGACGATCCTCTTTCCCGCGTGATCAACACGGATGGTACCGCCGCTCCTGGCGTTGAAATCAAGGTCGTCGATAAAGCGCGCAAGACGGTTCCCCGCGGTGAAGAGGGGGAAGAGGCATCTCGCGGGCCTAACGTGTTCATGGGTTATCTGGATGAGCCCGAACTGACGGCTCATGCGCTGGACGAGGAGGGCTGGTATTACAGCGGCGATCTCTGCCGGATGGATGAGGCGGGTTACATCAAAATTACTGGCCGGAAAAAAGACATCATTGTCCGTGGCGGCGAGAACATCAGTAGTCGGGAGGTTGAGGAGATCCTGCTGCAACACCCGCGCGTGCGTGACGCCGGCGTCGTCGCCATGCCGGATGAGCGTTTGGGAGAACGTTCGTGCGCCTATATCGTGCTGAAAGCGCCTTACCAGACGCTGACGTTGGAAGAGGTGATCGCTTTTTTCAGCCACAAGCGGGTTGCCAAATATAAATACCCGGAACATGTGGTCATTGTCGATAGTCTGCCACGCACCGCATCCGGAAAAATCAAAAAGTATCTGCTGCGGCAGGACATTATCCAGCGGTTGTCTCTCTCCGCCGATGAGGATGATACCTGTCTTGATACGCCAGCATTACGGTCTTCTTTATGAATCGCGGTCTTTTATAGCGAAAAACGGTCCGCATCACGCCATGCCGGGAAGGTCTCCCGGTAGCTTTGCAGCGCTTCCAGCGACAGTTCCGCATCCAGGCGGGCAGGTTGATTCGGCGGCGCTGAGGCCAGAGTCTCCCCCTGCGCGTTAATGATCAGGCTGTCACCCCGGTAGCTGTGCCCGTTGCCGTCGATGCCGACGCGGTTACAGCCGGCGATGTAAGCCTGGTTTTCAATGGCGCGTGCGGCCAGCAGCGTCTGCCAGTGTGATGAACGTGGCGCTGGCCAGTTGGCGACATACAGTGCCAAATCGTAGTCCTGACGGTTACGTGACCACACCGGAAAACGCAGGTCGTAACAAATCAACGGGCAGATGCGCCAGCCGCGCCATTCAAGAATCAGACGCTCCGTGCCGGCCTGATAATATTGATGTTCGTCCGCCATACGAAACAGGTGACGCTTGTCGTACTGGTAAATCTCACCGTGCGGATCGACCAACAGGAAGCGGTTCACTGCGCCTTTTGGCGTATGGACGGCAATGCTGCCGCCGATCAAGGCATTGGTTTTCTGCGCCCATTGATACAACCACGTCTCAACAGCCGACTGATCCAGACTGTTCTTTGCGGCCTCCATGGCAAAACCGGTGGTAAACATTTCGGGTAACACGATCAGATCGCGACCGGTGATATCGGCCAACAGGGTATCAAAATGGCTCAGGTTGGCTGCGCCATCCAGCCATACCAAGGGCTGTTGCAGTACTGAAATGCTCAAAGTCGACATAAACGCTCCGCGGCGGCATCTAATGTAGATTCCTGTTTGGCAAAGCATAGCCGAATTAATTTATGAGGAAACGGATCGGCGCAAAATACGGAAAGCGGAATGGCGGCCACGCCCACGTGCTCGGTCAACCAGCGGCAGAAACTGACATCATCCAGATCGGAAATGGCGCTGTAATCGGCCAGCAGGAAATAGGTGCCTGCGCAGGGCAACGTTTTAAAACGGCTGTTGGAAAGGGCGTTGATGAAGCGATCGCGACGGGCGCGATAAAAATCCGGTAGCTCACGCCAGTGTTGTGGCTGTTCACGTAACATGTCGGCAATCGCCAACTGGGCGGGCGTGTTTACCGAAAATGTCAGGTACTGATGAATCTTGCGAACTTCCGCGCTGAGCGCCGCAGGCGCGACACAATAGCCGATTTTCCAGCCCGTCATATGGAAGGTTTTACCAAATGACGACACGGCAATGGCGCGTTGGCGTAAAGAAGGATGCTCAAGCACGCTGGCATGGCCTTCCTGTGCGAAGCAAATATGTTCGTAGACCTCATCGCTCAACACATAAATTTCGCGTTCAGCGATGGCCTGCCACAGCTGTTGGAAATCTTCTTTTTGCCAGACGGTCGCTGACGGATTATGCGGCGTATTCAGAATCACTAATCGGGTGCGTTCGCTGATCAAACCGGCGAACGCCGTCCAGTCGACGCGAAAAGCCGGCGGTTGCAGCGCCAGACGCTTTAACTCGCCGCCGGCCAGCGCAACGGCAGGTGCATAACTGTCATAGCTGGGATCGAAACAGATCACTTCATCGCCGGGGCGCACCAGGGCGGCAATGGCCGCGAACAGCGCTTCCGTCGCGCCGGCGGTCACGGTCACTTCGCTATCCGCATCGGGCTTCCAGCCGTACAACTCGTCCGTTTTCTCGGCAATGATGGTACGCAACGGCGCCACGCCGGTCATGGGCGCATATTGGTTCGCTCCCTGGCTTACATGATAGGCCAGACGCTGTTGCAGATAAGTGGGACCATCAAAGTCAGGAAAGCCCTGCGAGAGATTAATGGCCTGATGCTGCTGAGCCAGTGCGCTCATCTGCGTAAAAATGGTGGTGCCCAGTGACGGCAGTTTACTTTCGGGAATAAGCGGGATGCTCATGACGGGGTCGGACTCCTGCAAACCTGTATTGCTTGACAATATAACACGATGTTAGTATTTGGCAATCAAGACGCTTGGACGTTTAAACGGCTAAATGCCTTTAAGTGCTAAGTCATAACCAAAGGGACTAAGTACCCGTAAACGTACCAGTAACACGAGAAGCATGATGACTGAAAATCAGCAACTTACGGCACTGCTTGCCGCCTGCCACTGGATAGGGCAGAAAGGCTGGTGTCCGGCGACCGGGGGAAATATGTCCGTGCGCCTTGATGAACAACAGTGCCTGATTACCGAATCAGGCAAGGATAAAGGCAGCCTGCTGGCTGATGATTTCCTGCTGGTGGATATCGCCACCAACCACGTACCCAGCGGTCGGACGCCGTCGGCGGAAACCGGGCTGCATACGCTGTTATATCGCACTTACCCGCGGGTTGGGGCGGTGCTGCATACTCATTCGGTCAACGCGACGGTGCTGTCACGGGTAGAAACAGGTGCCGAACTGGCGCTGCAAGGCTATGAAATGCAAAAGTCGCTGGCCGGACAGACAACGCATCGGGATCGTGTGGCGATCCCGATTTTCGATAACGATCAGGATATTCCGGCGCTGGCCGACCGCGTCGCGACGCGCGCAAAACATGAGCCGCTGCGCTACGGTTTTCTGGTGCGGGGACATGGCCTCTATTGTTGGGGAGAGACGGTAAAAGAGGCGCGTCGTCATTTGGAAGGGCTTGAGTTTTTGTTTCAGTGTGAACTGCAACGTCGACTGCTGGAGGCCAAATGAGCCAGACCCGTGCCATTAAAGCGATCGTGACGGATATTGAAGGCACCACCAGCGATATCCGCTTTGTCCACAACGTGTTGTTTCCTTATGCCCGTGAGCGTCTGGCGGATACTGTGCATCGACATGATGACAATCAGGAAATCGCACAGGCGCTGACGCTGTTGCGTCAGGAACTGACCGCGCCCGATGCGGATGAGGAGGCGTTAATTGCGGCGTTACATCAGTTTATGGATGAAGACCGCAAATCGACCGCACTCAAGCTGTTACAGGGCATTATCTGGCGTACGGGTTATCACAACGGCGATTTCCGCGGACATCTCTATCCGGAGGTGGCCAGGCAACTGGCTGATTGGCAGCGGCAGGGCATTCGCCTGTATGTCTATTCATCGGGTTCCGTTGAAGCTCAGCAATTGCTTTTTGGTTACAGCGAGGCGGGGGATTTACGTCCGTTGTTCCAGGATTATTTTGATACCCGCGTTGGCGCCAAACGCGAAACCGCATCCTATCGCGCCATTGCCCAGTCCATCGGTTTACCGGCTGAGCAGTTACTGTTCCTGTCGGATGTTCATCAGGAACTGGATGCCGCGCAAGCAGCAGGATGGCATACCTGTCAGCTCATTCGTCGTGATGCTGATGACTTGAGTCGCCACCCCCAGGTGGCACGTTTTGACCAAATCGATTTACAGGAGTATTCCCAATGAGTGCACTGACTATCTTTAGCGACAGCGATGCAAGCCAACCGATTTGGCAAAGCCAGGACGGAGAAGCCATTCGCCAGCAGTTAGCCGGGATCGGCGTGCGTTTTGAGCGCTGGCAGGCAAGTCAAACGCTGAGCGATGCCCCCTCTTCCGAAGAGGTGTTGGCTGCCTATCGGCATGAGATCGATAAGCTGGTGGACGAGAAAGGCTATCGGAGTTGGGACGTGATCAGTATGCGTGCGGACAACCCGCAGCGTGCGGAACTGCGCACCAAATTTTTATCCGAGCATATTCATCACGAAGATGAAGTTCGGTTCTTCGTTGAGGGGGCGGGGCTGTTTTGCCTGCATCTGCAAGGCAAGATTTTCCAGATCCTGTGTGAGAAAAACGATCTGCTGTCTGTGCCTGCCGGCACGGCGCATTGGTTCGACATGGGCCCGGAACCCCACTTCACGGCTATTCGGCTGTTCGATAATCCGGAAGGTTGGGTCGCGCATTTTACCGGCGATAAGATCGCGGATGCGTATCCGAAATTAGCGCGCTGACCCACGGCTTAGATCTTAAGGTAAGGGAGCGTCAGGCTCCCTTGATGTTGTCATTTCAGCGATGTCTGAAATATTCCCTCTTTCACCGCCTGCGGCGTCACCACGCCGGTATCCAATATCCAGCCGCTGATGAGTGCTGCCGGCGTGACATCAAATGCCGGGTTGTCGACGGGCGCGTTCTGCGGCGCCCACTGGCAATTGCCGAAACTGCCTGACACGCCGGTCACTTCCGCTGCGGCGCGCTGCTCAATCGGGATAGCATGACCGGCCGGACATGCCGGGTCGTGTGTGGTGTGCGGTGCGGCGACGTAGAACGGAATCTGATGATAATGCGCTAATACCGCCAGACTGTAAGTGCCTATCTTGTTGGCGACATCTCCGTTGGCGGCAATGCGGTCTGCCCCTACCCATACGGCATCCACCTTGCCTTGCGCCATCAGGCTGGCGGCCATCGAATCGCAAATCAACCGGTAGGGAATGCCCAATTCGCCCAGTTCCCAGGCGGTTAATCGTCCTCCCTGTAGCAGCGGACGGGTTTCATCGACCCAAACCTGAGTCACGTTTCCCTGCTGATGCGCCCGCAACAGCACGCCGATAGCGGTACCGATCCCGGCGGTCGCCAGTCCACCAGTATTACAGTGGGTCAGGAGTCTGCTATTCGGGGCCACCAGCGTGGCGCCGTGGGCGGCAATTTGCTCGCACAATGCGCGATCTTCTTCGACCAGTCTCAGCGCTTCCTGCGCCATAGCGTTGACGAATTGCGGCTGTGCCAGCGCTTGCTTCATCCGGTCCAGATTGTTCATAAGATTCACCGCCGTAGGGCGTGCTGCCCGCAGCGTTTCCAGCGACTGCGCCAGCTGTGGCTGGGAGAACCCTTCTTCAGCCAACAGGGCAAGCAGCAGACTGGCGGATAAGCCAATCAACGGCGCACCGCGCACGCGTAATGTCTGGATATGTTCCACCAGCGACGTAACGTCAGGGCAGGGACACCAGCGTTTCTCTTGTGGCAGCGCCTGTTGATCGAGGATCCACAGCTGATTATCGATAATCTTCAGGCTGGTTGTGTTAAGTGTCTGCATGAGTGGTTAAATCCATGTTGCGTTATTGCACCGATTTTCTTATTCTGCCAATATGTGTAATGGATGTATAGACGTCCAAACGCTTTTATGTCCAAAAATGATTTTCTCACCATCGTGTGAGCGCAGAATAATGAGGGGTTGGAATGTCACTTTACCGCACCTTTACGGCGGATGATGCCGTAGAATACGCCCGCCAGTATGGCCGGGTGAGCGATCCGCACTCGCTGATCGCTGCTGAGGAAATTGGCGACGGTAATCTGAATCTGGTGTTTAAAATCCGGGATACTCAGGGCGTCAGCAGGGTGATTGTCAAACAGGCGCTCCCCTATGTCCGCTGCGTTGGCGAGTCGTGGCCGCTGACGCTCGATCGCGCCCGCATTGAAGCGGAAACGTTGCTGTCCCATGCCCAATTCTGTCCGCAACATACGGTAACGGTGCTGCACCATGATGCGGCATTGGCCGTGATGGTGCAGGAAGATCTTTCCGATCACCGCATTTGGCGCAGTGAGTTGATTCAGGGGGCCAACTACCCGCAGGCCGCGGCCCAACTGGGTGAATATCTGGCGCAGGCGCTGTTCCATCATTCCGATTTTTATCAGTCTCCTCACGACAAGAAAGCGGCGGTGAGCCGGTTTACCAACCCTGAGCTGTGTCAGATCACCGAAGATTTGTTCTTCACCGATCCCTATATTGACCATGAAAGAAATCGGTTTGACGCCGTGTTGTCGGCGGATGTGCAGGCATTGCGTGACGACCGGGCGCTGAAACTGGCCGTTGCCGGACTAAAACACCGCTTTTTAAGCAAGGCGGAAGCGTTGTTGCACGGCGATATTCATAGCGGTTCAATTTTTGTAGCGGAAGGCCGACTGAAAGCAATTGATGCCGAGTTTGGCTTCTATGGACCGATAGGCTTTGATGTGGGAACCGCTATCGGGAATCTGTTGCTGAACTATTGCGGTTTGCCGGGCCTGCTGGCGCCGCGTGAGGCGGCAGCCAGTCGCGAGCAACGGCTTGAGGATATCCGCACGCTGTGGCATACCTTCACGACGCGTTTTCTGTCGCTGAGCCAGCACAGTAGTCGTGAGCCTTCGCTGGCGGAACCGGGTTATGCCGAGCTGTTTTTACAACAGGTATGGCAGGATGCCGTCGGCTATTGCGGAACCGAACTGATTCGCCGCACGATTGGTCTGGCGCACGTCGCCGATCTCGACAGCATCCAAAATGATGAGGCGAGGGCGGGATGCCAGCGTCAGGCGTTATCGCTGGGCCGGACGCTGATTCTGGCTGCGCCGCATATCGCCAGCGTTGAAGCGCTGCTGGCGCGGGTACGGCAAAGCGGTGCATAAGATTGAGGGATAGCGGATGATGGAACCCGCTATTTCTTGCCTTTTTCCAGCATCGCTTTCAGATCGGCGAAAGGGTTATGGGTGGCGAGGCCAACGTCTTTCTGGGCATCCTCACCCGCGATCACGGTTGAGCCGTAAATATCCGCATCCGTATATTTTGAGTGCTCGTGATCGTGGCAATACAGGCACAGCATTTCCCAGTTGCTGCCATCTTCCGGGTTATTACTGTGGTCGTGATCGATATGATGCACGGTTAATTCGCGCAGATTGGAATAAACGAATTCGCGCGAACAGCGACCGCAGACCCACGGAAAGAGCTTGAGTGCTTTTTCGCGATAGCCGCTTTCGAGTTTCGCGTAGTTTTTCGGGATATATGCCATGGCGTGGTGTCTTTTGCTGGAGGAAATGGTCATTTTAACCCGGTTGACCCGCGGTATAAATGGATAGGGTAAAAAAGGCCGCAATCGCGGCCTGTTGAGATGGCTGACACATCTCTGCATCACATGACTATGCAAGGAAGCGCGACGGTTTCGTGCGTGATAAATCGCGGTATTTCTCTGTGGCACTGATGCCACGCCCGACTCAGGGCGCTCAATCTCCAGCGTCCTGAGAACCCGGGCTTTTGGCGGAAATTATGCCGCTGACGCGGTGCCTTCGGCGTTCATGCCCGCCTTTCGAGCCGCCAGTGACGCGTTCCCAACGCGGCACTGGCTTTCGCGACGTCCTGTCGCTCACTCGGCGGTCATGTCCGCCTCAGCATAATTTTTTACGCCGTGGAAAGAAAAATAGTGGCTATGATAATAGTTGAACGTTGTCAGCAGTCCGAAAGGCCGCTATTGCGGCCTTTAAAGGAGAGGGGCTTAAGCCGGCATCGTCACGCCGCCTCCGTCTTTCTTTGTGGTTCAGCGGTCGCCTGCTGCCTGTTTGCCGCCAGTGCGTCCGCGGCGAAATCATCCACGTTGATCGAACGTAAACGGCTGGCTTCCGCCCGGGTTAACACGGTGGCTTCCTCTGCGGTTATCTTGCCTTCCGCCAATGCCTGTTCCGCCAATTGATCCAATCTCATAAACGGCAGGTGCTTACCGCTGGCTTTTGATAAGCGTTGGTAGATGGGTTCCGCTGCAATAATATCTCCCAGCGCTTCTTCCAACAGACCGACCGGATTATGTTCACTGGCGACCCGATACTGTCCGCGTCCCAGACGGTTGCGCGTGGCCGATGGCGTTTGCAGCAGTTTCGCCACCTCATGATCCAGACGGTCAGATGGCGCATCGCTACGGCGGCCCAGGGGGAAGATGATAAACGTCAGCAGACCCGCGATTATGCGGTTCGGGAAATTGCGTAACAGGTCTGCTATCGCCTGCTCAGCCTGATGGAGGCTATCTTGCACGCCCCAATGAACCAGCGGCAGATCCGCTTTGTGCCGGCCTTCCTCGTCGTAGCGTTTCAGCGTCGCGGAAGCCAGATACAGCTGGCTAAGGATATCACCCAGACGTGCCGAAATGCGTTCCCGACGTTTCAGGCTTCCACCCAGCACGGCCATGGAAACATCTGCCAGCAGCGCCAGATTCGCACTGAGTCGATTCAGACGCTGATAATAACGGCGCGTTTCGTCATTGACCGGCGCATGACTCAGTCGGCCGTTGATCAGGCCCAGCCAGAAGCTGCGGATTTTGCTGCTGCCAATATGCCCGATATGGCCAAATAGCGCGCGGTCAAAGCGTGGAACATCCTTATCCTGCGCCGCCGCCATCTCTTCCAGTACATATGGATGGCAGCGGATTGCACCCTGACCGAAGATAATCATACTGCGGGTCAGAATGTTCGCGCCTTCCACGGTAATGGCGATGGGGGAACCCTGATAGCTGCGGGCGAGGAAGTTGGCGGGGCCGAGGCAAATCCCTTTCCCGCCGGCAATGTCCATCGCATCCAGCACGGCCCGTTGACCGCGGTGGGTACAGTGATATTTGACAATGGCGGACAGGACGGCAGGTTTCTCCCCCTGCATAATACCGCTGGTGATCAGCGTAGAGGCGGCATCCATGACATACGTGTTACCGGCGATACGCGCCAGCGGCTCTTCAATCCCTTCCATTTTACCGATGGACACCTTGAACTGACGACGAATATAGGCATACGCGCCGATACCCAGCGCGATCGATTTCAGGCCGCCGGTTGAGTTGGAGGGCAATGTAATGCCGCGTCCGACGGACAGGCATTCCATCAGCATCCGCCAGCCTTGTCCGGCCATTTTCGGTCCGCCGATGATGTAATCCAGCGGAACAAAAATATTTTCACCTTGCGTCGGTCCATTCTGGAACGGAATATTCAGCGGGAAATGACGGCGGCCAATCTGCACGCCGTCGGTGTTGGTGGGGATCAGCGCACAGGTAATGCCCACATCTTCGGTTTTACCCAGCAACTGGTCCGGGTCATACAGTTTAAAGGCCAGACCGAGCACCGTCGCGACCGGCGCCAGCGTGATGTAACGTTTATTCCAGGTCAGACGCATGCCAAGGACCTGTTCGCCGTGCCAGTTGCCGTAACAGACGACGCCGGTATCCGGAATGGAGCCGGCATCAGAGCCCGCTTCGGGGCTGGTCAGGGCAAAGCACGGGATCTCCTGACCCTGGGCCAGACGAGGCAAATAGTGATCCTTCTGCTCTTCCGTACCGTAATGTTGCAGCAGTTCACCGGGGCCCAGCGAGTTCGGTACGCCGACGGTAATCGCCAGAATACTGGAGACGCCAGCCAGTTTTTGCAGAACCTGCGCCTGCGCATAAGCAGAAAACTCCAGACCGCCGTACCGCTTTTTGATAATCATGGCGAAGAAGCGATGCTGTTTGAGAAATGCCCACAATTCCGGCGGCAGATCGGCGCGTTCATGGGTGATCTCAAAATCGTTTGCCATGCGACAGGCTTCTTCCACCGGGCCGTCAAGAAATGCCTGTTCTTCGGCGGTCAGACGTGGCTGCGGGTAGTTGTGCAGTTTTTTCCAGTCCGGTGAGCCACGGAAAAGATCGCCTTCCCACCAGGTAGTGCCTGCATCAATGGCTTCTTTTTCCGTATTGGACATCGGCGGCATGACCTTCTGGAACATGCGCAGAGCGGATGCGGAAAAAAGCCGACGGCGAATCGGCAATACGTTAAACGGTATCAGCGCAATGACCAGCGGGACCAGCAGCCAGACGGGCCACAGCAGTATGGCGGACATGGCGGCAAAGTAGGCAACAAGAATCGCACTGCTAAAAAGCAGGCTGATACGGTGATAGAACATGGCACCGATAATAATCAGTAAGAGAAGAATACTGACAGCAACCATAGTACGTCTCCAGAGTTGTCGTCGACTTAAAGAACCCTTTCATTCGCGTTTGGCTCCACATTGTGCAGCGGAAATGACGAGTGAAACGGCCGTTGAGTCATAAGAGGTCTGACCTGTTGGTCTTTATTTGTTGTAGTGCATTTGCTTGTTTTTATCAATTCATTTACATCACAATTACAACTTAACTCACAAACCCGGTAGCCGTTCACGGTTTTCTGATTGGCGTCAGCGATCCTGCCGATCGTGTCATTGCGCGCTTCTCGCTGTTTCCGCGATCCGCTACACTGCATGGCAATATAGAATGATGTCATACGACATAATGAGAGGATCCCATGTATCAGGACTTAATCCGTAACGAGCTGAAAGAAGCGGCAGAAACGCTAAATAACTTTTTAAGCGATGACGCAAATATTCAATCGATTCAAAACGCGGCGGTGTTACTGGCGGATGCGTTTAAAGCGGGTGGGAAGGTGATTTCCTGCGGTAATGGCGGGTCGCACTGTGATGCGATGCATTTCGCCGAAGAATTGACGGGGCGTTACCGTGAAAACCGTCCGGGTTATCCGGCTATCGCCATTTCTGATCCCAGCCATCTTTCTTGTGTCAGCAACGATTTCGGCTATGACTTCGTGTTTTCCCGTTATATTGAATCGCTGGGTCGTGAAGGCGATGTGCTGTTGGGCATCTCCACATCAGGCAATTCAGGCAATATCATCAAAGCGATTGCGGCTGCGAAGGCAAAACGCATGAAGGTGATCACGCTGACGGGCAAAGACGGCGGTAAAATGGCGGGGACGGCGGATGTGGAAATTCGAGTTCCCCACTTCGGTTATGCGGATCGTATTCAGGAAATCCATATCAAGGCGATTCATATTCTGATTCAATTGATTGAAAAAGAGATGGCTGGCAAATAGGAAAAGCGAACACGCGGGGGAGGTTAGGAGAGGCGAGATGTGTGAACTGCTTGGGATGAGTGCGAATGTACCGACGGATATCTGTTTCAGTTTTACCGGGCTGATTCAGCGTGGCGGTCTGACCGGGCCGCATCGGGACGGCTGGGGTATTACGTTTTATGAAGGGAACGGTTGTCGTACCTTCAAAGATCCGCAGCCAAGCTATAATTCGCCGATTGCCCGGTTGGTGCAGGACTATCCCATCAAGTCTTGCGCGGTGGTGTCGCATATCCGGCAGGCCAATCGGGGCGCGGTATCGCTGGAAAACACCCACCCCTTTACCCGCGAGCTATGGGGCAGAAACTGGACATTTGCCCACAACGGGCAGTTGAAAGGTTATCGCTCGTTGAAAACGGGGATGTTTCGGCCTGTCGGTCAAACCGACAGCGAATTTGCTTTCTGCTGGCTGCTGCATCAATTGTCACAGCGCTATCCCCGCACGCCGGGTAATTGGCCGGCGGTGTTCCGCTATATTGCAGAACAGGCCGACGTATTGCGCAGGAAGGGCGTGTTTAACATGCTGTTGTCGGACGGCCACTTTGTCATGGGATACTGTTCGACCAAGCTGTACTGGATTACCCGCCGGGCGCCGTTTGGCAAAGCGACGCTGTTGGATCAGGATGTGGAAATCGATTTTCAGCAGCAGACGACGCCGAATGATGTCGTAACCGTGCTGGCAACGCAGCCACTGACTGGAAATGAAACCTGGCATCAAATCATGCCAGGAGAATTTGTCTTATTCCACTTTGGTGAACGCGTAATTTAATACTGGCTGGCTGGTCGTCAGCGGTGGGTTAACGACATATTGACCGTTAAATACCGCGACGGCCGGCGGCTGGTTGTGCTGATTGAAATACGCATAACCCGGCTGCAACTGGCGCCAGAAGCTGTAATAGCTTGAATTGCGATGGCGCTGCATGTTTTGTTCCGTCATGCGGAACGGATAAATCGCCAGATCGATTTTCGTCTGTCCGTTAAGCAGTGCCTGTTCAGCGTAACGATAAATTTCATCAATATAATTATTGGTCATGGCGTAGCAGCCAACGGACACGCATTCGCCGTGAATCATCAGATACCGGCCGGAATATCCCTGCGATTTGTCATATTCGTTGGGGAAACCGATATTAATTGCCCGGTAATATCGGCTGTCTGGTTTGAGCTGGCGCAGATCAACCTGATAGAACCCTTCAGGGCTTTTCAAATCACCTTCGATACGCTTAGGCCCTAATCCGCCTGAATATTTACAAATGGGATAACTCTCTAATAAGCGATATTCGCCGCTTAACTGAGCATAGAGTTCTAATACTCTCTCTTCTTTGAATATCTGAATATAGATCGGAGAGCCTAATAATTGCTGTTTTAATTCTTTTGTTATCGGCGCAGGTTCACTGGCTGTGCTGGTAACAACAATAGCGGGCAAAAAAAACAACATCGCAAAAGACAGCGCGATTTTTTGCATTATGGATCCTGATGAAATAAAAAGCTGTGCTACATACGGTTAGTTATCGTTCCGTATTCCTTTGCCTTTAGGCGGATTTATAACCAATGTATTTCAATTGCTGTCAGAAGGTAACCAAACCTGTCTCATGCCTGAACCCCCTGGCGAAACAGGGAAACGTAACATTGTTGCAATCTGAAAGACGAAGGATATAAAACGGTTTCACATTATCATCGCCTTAATTTTAATCAAGTATGAAAACCATTAAAAAACTATTTTCGAGGTAAAAATGAGAGGCGAACAACGCTGACGCCGTTCTTTTCGACAGTCGTGAACCTACCAGGGACAGCAGAAGGCGGAATGATATACTCCCACTGTCCTTTATTGGTACGTTTCACAATATACCCAGATGGCCGATCAATTACGCACGCGTGGCTTCGATCATCATAATGTCGGTGACAAAGGTACCGTCTGATTGTACTTCAAAATATCGCGTCACTTCTTCCGCCAGCGTTTTTTGCAATTCCCGAATCGCGATGGCGAAATGCTCCGGCGTGCGCATGCGGGCAATCCAACTGTTGAACTCCAGCGGCAATCTATCGCTGGTCACATTGCGCACCACAAATCCCGCTTCAGTGAACATACTCAGCCACTCGCCGGGAGAATAGTCACGTACATGCGAGGTGTCGCGCAGCTTCTCAACGGTCTGCAAATAGATATCCAGCAGCGGATGACCCGGTGATACCACATCCATCATGATGACTTGACCACCCGGCTTCAATACCCGTTTCATTTCGCGCAGCGCCTGGCCGACATCATGCCAATGGTGGGCGGAGTAACGACTGATAATGATATCGGCGCTGGCATCCTCGAAAGGCAGGGATTCGGCAATGCCTTGCCGTACGCGAATATTGCTTAACCCCTTCTGTTTGGCCGCCTGGCTGACCACGTCCAGCATTTGTGCCGACAGATCGTATGCTACAACGTCGGCCACGGCCTGCGCGGCGACGAAGCTGGCGTGCCCGGCGCCGCAGCCTAAATCTATAACGTGGGCGGAGGGAAAGGGGGCTAATAAAGTAGCAAGCCGCGCCAAATCTTTTCCCTGCGCATGGACGGCACTGGTCAGATAATTTTGTGCCTGCGAGCCAAATTGGTTCTCAACGCTGTTGGTGTGGCCGTGCTTATTTTCCATCATTACTCTCTTTTTATTTCCCGGACAAAGGCTGAAACCACTATAAAGTGCGATTTATACGGGGACAATATAAGTATTTAAACGGGTGCGACTGATTGCTGAACAAACGCCTTGACCGGTTTCTCAACTTGTCTGCCTTTATGTTTTACTGTATTTTTATACAGTAAGGCGGGAGGGCGTATGCGAAAAATCATTCATGTGGATATGGATTGCTTCTACGCAGCCATTGAGATGCGTGACGACCCGCGTCTGCGCGATATCCCGCTGGCGATCGGCGGCAGCGCCGATCGTCGTGGCGTAATCAGCACCGCGAATTACCCTGCGCGGCGTTATGGTATTCATAGCGCGATGGCCACCGCGACTGCGTTACGTCTTTGCCCCCATCTGACCTTGCTGTCTGGCCGGATGGAGGTGTACAAGGAGACGTCCCGGCAGATCCGTGACATTTTTGCCCGCTATACCTCACTCATTGAACCGCTTTCTCTGGATGAAGCCTATCTGGATGTCACCGACAGCCCCTATTGCAATGGTTCGGCAACGCTGATAGCAGAAGAGATCCGTCAGGCGATTTTCAGGGAACTGAACCTGACGGCATCGGCAGGCGTGGCGCCCATTAAATTTCTCGCCAAAGTCGCCTCCGAACTCAATAAACCCAACGGTCAGTATGTGATCCCGCCCGATCGGGTGGATACCTTTATTTTGCAGCTACCGCTGGCAAAGATCCCCGGTGTAGGTAAAGTCACCGCAAAACGGCTGGAAGAAAAAGGGATGTTGACCTGTGCCGATGTGCGCCGCTATGAACTGGCGGAATTGCTAAAAAGTTTCGGAAAATTTGGTCGTGTTCTGTGGGAGCGTTGTCATGGCATCGATAAGCGGCCAATCTCACCAGATCGATTACGTAAATCGGTGGGCGTTGAGAAAACACTGGCGAAAGACATTCATCACTGGCATGAATGTGAAGGGCTCATCGAGCAGCTTTATCAGGAACTTGAACGGCGTTTAAAGCGGGTCAAACCGGATCTGCATATTGCCCGGCAAGGGGTAAAGCTGAAGTTTGATGACTTTCGGCAGACGACGCAGGAACATGTTTGGCCGGTATTGAACAAGCAGGATCTCGTCACGCTGGCGCGGCAAACCTGGGAGGCGCGGCGAGAGGCGCGCGGGGTTCGTCTGGTGGGGGTGCATGTCACGCTGCTCGATCCGCAAATTGAACGACAGCTGGTGCTGAACTGGGAATAGCCAATGGGTAGAACAGACAGTTCGCCATAAAAAAAGCGGCTTTTACAAGCCGCCTCTGTTTTTCTCACCAGCACGCGATCAGGCGCGTTCAGGGATCGCTTTCAGCAATGCGGTAAGCAGTTGCCAGTATTGTCCCACGCTGGCGATATGGACTTGCTCATCCGGTGAATGCGGACCGGTAATGGTTGGCCCGATAGAAACCATATCCATATCCGGATACGGTTTCTTGAACAGACCACATTCCAGCCCGGCATGGATCACCATGATATTCGGCGTCTTGTTGAACAGCTTCTGGTAGGTTTCACGCACCAGCTGCATAACCTGTGAACCTGCATCCGGCTGCCAGCCCGGGTAGCCGCCTTTTGGCGAGGTATGTGCCCCCGCCAGCTGTCCCAGCGCGGTGAGCATTCCGACAACATAGTCTTTACCGCTGTCGATCAGTGAGCGAATCAGGCAGATAATTTCCACTTCCTGCTCGTTCATGGTGACGACGCCTGCGTTCAATGACGTTTCCACCACGCCTTTTACTGCATCACTCATGCGGATCACGCCGTTTGGCATTGCGTTCAGCAATGCCAGCAGACGATCGCGACTGTCTTTGGTTAACGCCTGTGATTTCGTTTCGCTGGTTTCTACCAGTATGTTCAGATTTTTCTCGACGGCTGACAGCTCATTTTTCAGCGTGGACAGGTATTCCTGGCTCAATGCTTTCAGTTGATCGACATTGGCCGCGGGCAATGCCAGCGTGGCAAAGGATTCCCGGGGAATCGCGTTACGCAGCGTACCGCCGTTCAGATCAAGAATACGTAGGTCCAGTTTATCTGCCTGTTCAAACAGGAAACGGGCCAGCAGCTTGTTGGCGTTGCCCAGTCCAAGATGAATATCACAGCCGGAGTGACCGCCTTTCAGACCTTTGATGGTCAGTTGCAGCGTCTGATAACCGGCTGGCAGGGCTTCACGCACTAGTGATAAACGGGTAATGAAGTCAATGCCACCGGCACAGCCCATGTAGACTTCGCCTTCTTCTTCCGAATCGGTGTTGATCAGGATTTCACCCTGTAACCAGTTTGGTTGCAGACCAAAAGCGCCATCCATACCGGACTCTTCAGTCATGGTCAGCAGGACTTCCAGTGGGCCGTGTTTGACGCTGTTATCCGTCAGAACCGCCAGCGCCGACGCCATACCGATACCGTTGTCGGCGCCCAGTGTCGTACCACGGGCTTTTACCCATTCGCCATCAATATAGGGTTGGATAGGGTCCTTGGTGAAATCATGCACTGTGTCGTTATTCTTCTGAGGCACCATATCCAGATGGGCCTGTAGCACAACCGGTTTGCGGTTTTCCATGCCGGAGGTGGCCGCTTTGCGCAACAGGATATTGCCTACCCGATCGCGTTCGGCATGAATGCCTTTTTCTTTCGCCCATTCAAGGATGTGCGCCGCCAGCGCTTCTTCATGGTAAGACGGATGGGGAATAGAACAGATCTTGGCAAAAATGTCCCACAGCGGTTGCGGGGCAAGTTGAGACAATTCAGACACTATTTACGTCTCCTTTTCAGCAGGCCTGTCTTTGCGTCCGACGTTTTGGCGCGACAGGTGGAAAGTTAATCACGGTCAGCCATTCGATATGGTGTGTTGGAACAGAATATCACTTTCTCCCGGAAGCGGGGAAAATTGGCGTGAAAAACAAAAAACAGCGCGCCAGGTTAACTGGCGCTGATATGGGCGATTTGATAGGAAAAAAATATGCCTGAAAAACTCACGATCTAAATAATATCATCCGGGTGATGGTAGATGGTGATGCGATCGCCAATGGATAAGGCGCGATACTCGGTTTCGGATGTTTCAACCTGGTAGCGTTGGCCGTTGGCTTCGACATCCAGAATAAACCGTTCGTTTTCCAGCGTCGGAACGGGGACATAACCGTAAAAATTATCGACCAGCGTCAGCGTTTTTTGCGCGGGCTGATAATATCGGTGTACGATTTTTCCCTCCAACGGTTCTGGTTTTTTCCACCGTGATTGGAAATGGGTGCTGAGTTCAAGGCAAAGCAATACGGTCAGCACAATGACTAAAATGGTTCCAATAACCGTGAGTTGATCTTGAATCAGGGTATACAGTGCTGTCATGGTCGGCTCCGTCTGGTTTCCGCTTTAGGTGTTTAATATATTTTTCTTCTGCGATCGTCCAATGTCATTTTGTACTGACTTAACACAAAATTTTGATTTGGACAGTGCAGATAGCGTGGAAACTCGGTTGTCAGGCTGAGAAATACTGGTTTTTATGTCGTTGGATATCTATAATCTCGCGCAACCTTTTTCCCCCTCAGACTCAAATTAAGCCAATTTCAATTCGGCTGGGATATATTTTATGAGCGAAAAGTACGTCGTAACCTGGGATATGTTGCAAATTCAGGCTCGCAAACTGGCGCAGCGTTTACTGCCGGCCGAACAATGGAAAGGCATCATTGCCGTTAGCCGCGGTGGGTTGGTGCCCGGCGCTTTGCTGGCTCGTGAGCTGGGTATCCGCCACGTTGATACCGTTTGCATCTCCAGCTATGACCATGATAATCAGCGCGAAATGAAAGTGCTCAAGCGTGCAGAGGGTGATGGTGAAGGCTTTATCGTTGTCGACGATCTGGTTGATACCGGTGGCACGGCCAAAGCGATTCGCGATATGTACCCGAAAGCGCGTTTCGTCACCATTTTCGCCAAACCCGCAGGCAAACCGCTGGTTGACGACTATATCGTCGATATCCCGCAGGATACCTGGATTGAACAGCCGTGGGACATGGGTGTGGTGTTTGTTCCGCCGTTGTCCGGCCGTTAATCGCTATCTATCGTCTATTTCAATGCCCGGTTCGACCGGGCATTGTTGTTTATGGCCGTCGGCTAATCGCTGAGTTTACCTCTCGAGGCATAACGGGCCGTTTTATTTTTTCACCATTTTGATCTGAACGTGGGTTTCTGCGTTCTGCCGTTTGTCTTCACCATCATGAGTTCGTTACACTCTGATTTGTTAAATACGGTAATTGTCTGGTTGGCCGATAACGGCGGTTTACCTTAACGGAGGTTGCTTTGGCGCAAGCTAATCTGTCTGAAACCCTATTCAAACCCTCCTTTAAACATGCGGAGACATCCACGCTGGTAAGGCGGACGCGCCATGCGCCGGAAGCGTTGGGCGCGCATTACACGCTGGAAGGCGAGAACACTCGCAATTGGTATCGCATGGTCAACCGGTTGATGTGGATCTGGCGCGGTGTTGATCCGTGGGACATTGAAGAGGTGCTGTCGCGTATCGCGGTGAGTAAAGCGGAAAGGAGCCGCGAACATTTACTCGATACCGTCATTGGCTACCGCAGCGGCAACTGGATTTACGAGTGGTCAAAACAGGGCGCAGGCTGGCAGCAGCGCGCGATGGACAGCGATGATAGCGCGCAAAGCGGGCAGTATTGGCTGAATGCTGCCAACCTCTATAGCATCGCTGCCTATCCTCATATAAAAGGTGATGAACTGGCCGAACAGGCGCAGACGTTGGCTAACCGGGCTTACGAAGAAGCCGCGAAATTCCTTCCTTATGAGCTAAAAGAACTCACGTTTCCGATTCAAGGTGGCGGGTCGCTGACCGGTTTCCTGCATTTGCCTCCGCAAGGCAAAGCGCCTTTCCCGACTATTCTCATGTGCGGCAGTCTGGATATGTTGCAAAGCGACAACCATCGCCTGTTCCGGGATTATCTGGCGCCGGCCGGTATGGCGATGTTGACCATTGATGTTCCCTCCGTCGGATTCTCGTCCCGTTGGAAGTTGGATCAGGATTCGAGCTTCCTGCATCAACAGGTGCTACGGGCGTTGCCGGATGTGCCGTGGGTTGATCACTGCCGTGTCGGCGCGTTTGGTTTCCGCTTTGGGGCCAATATCGCGGTACGGTTGGCCTATCTCGAATCGCAGCGCTTACGCGCTGTCGCCTGTCTGGGGCCAATGGTACATCACTTACTGTGTGACGCGCAGCGTCAGCAACAGGTGCCGGATATGTTTATGGATGTGCTGGCCAGCCGGCTGGGTATGCCATTTTCTACCGATGCGGCATTGAAAGTTGAACTGGGGCGTTATTCCCTTAAAACGCAAGGATTGCTGGGGCGTCGCTGTCCTACGCCGATGCTGGCCGGGTACTGGGATAACGATCTGATGAGCCCGAAGGAAGAGGCTAGCCTGATCGTCAATTCATCCGCGCAGGGGAAACTGTTGCCCGTTAATTTTTCACCGGTCTATCAAAATTTCCACCGGGCATTGCAGCAAATTAGCGATTGGCTGGGAAAACAATTACGTTAGCGGTTGATATTCCTCGTGCTGGAAGCCTTTGGGTAATGTCATACCGCTGACCCATTGTTTCGCCAAATTTTTGAGAAATTGCCATTCTCTGCTAAAAAGAGTGTTCAACCTGAGGAGATTGCCGATGATGTTACCGAGTGGACACCCGAAAAGCAGGCTCATGAAGAACTTTTCATCGCTGGGGCCATACTTGCGTGAAGGACAGTGCGGACACCAACATTTTTTCTTTGATTGTCTGGCCGTATGCGTCAACGTAAAGCCTGCTCCTGAGAAACGGGAATTCTGGGGCTGGTGGTTAACGCTGGAAGATCAGGGAGATGCTTTTACCTATGACTACCATTTTGGTCTGTATGATAAAAGCGGCAACTGGCGTGAAGAGAAAATCAAAGATAAGGACGTGATGGCTCAGCTTGAAAACACCAGACAGGCATTCCATGTTCGTCTGGAAAAAATGCTGCAATCGCTGGACCCCGCCTGTGCATTAATCACACGACCGTGATACTTCCCATTTGATCCCCAATTTATTCACAGGTTTTCGCGTTGAGCCTGTTGGCATAACGCGTCTGTCCTGTTACAACGTTTTTCTGATTTGTCTTTTTTATGACTTCTAACGGTAGAGAAATTATGAGTGGCAGCCAGACCTTGGTTGTGAAACTAGGCACCAGCGTGCTGACTGGCGGTTCACGCCGTCTTAACCGCGCCCATATTGTTGAACTGGTTCGTCAGTGTGCGCAACAACATGCGGCGGGGCACCGAATTGTGATTGTCACGTCAGGGGCGATTGCCGCCGGTCGTGAGCACCTGGGCTACCCGGAACTACCCGCAACCATTGCGACCAAACAACTGCTTGCGGCCGTAGGGCAAAGCCGCCTGATCCAACTATGGGAACAGCTGTTTTCCATTTATGGTATCCATATTGGTCAGATGCTGTTGACCCGTGCGGATCTGGAAGATCGCGAACGCTTTCTGAACGCACGAGACACGATGCGGGCATTGCTGGATAACCACATCGTCCCGGTAATCAATGAAAATGATGCGGTTGCCACTGCGGAAATCAAAGTCGGCGATAATGATAACCTTTCCGCGCTGGCCGCCATTCTCGCCGATGCGGATAAACTGCTGCTGCTGACCGATCAGGCCGGGTTGTTTACCGCCGATCCGCGTAAGAATCCCGATGCGGAGCTGATCCGAGAGGTGACCGGGATTAACGACGCCCTGCGCAGCGTTGCGGGCGACAGCGTATCAGGATTGGGCACCGGAGGAATGTCGACCAAACTTCAGGCGGCGGATGTGGCCTGCCGGGCGGGCATCGATGTGGTGATTGCCTCGGGAAGTAAGCCGGGTGTGATTGGCGATGTGATTGCCGATGTTTCTGTTGGCACGCGTTTCCGTGCGCTGGAAGCCCCGCTGGAAAGCCGTAAACGCTGGATCTTCGGCGCACCGCCGGCAGGTGAAATCACCGTGGATGATGGCGCATTATCCGCTATTCTCGAACGTGGCAGCTCCCTGCTGCCTAAAGGCATTCGCGACGTGATCGGGAATTTCTCCCGCGGTGAGGTTATCCGTATTCGCAGTTTATTGGGGCGCGATGTGGCTCATGCGGTTACCCGCTATAACAGTGATGCACTGCGCATGATTGCCGGACACCACTCCCAGCAGATCGCCGATATTCTCGGTTATGAATATGGCCCGGTGGCAGTTCATCGGGACGATATGATTATCAATTAAGGAGCTAGCCATGCTTGAACAGATGGGCAAAGCGGCAAAAGCGGCGTCTTATCAGTTAGCGGTGCTGAGTACGGCTGAGAAAGATCGTGTGTTGCAGACGATCGCGGATTTGCTGGAAGCGGAGAGCGCGACGATATTGACCGCTAACGAGCTGGATCTGGCCGATGCGCGTCAGAATGGCATGAGCGACGCATTGCAGGATCGTCTGCTGCTGACGCCTGCACGTCTGGCGGCGATTGCCGACGATGTATGTCAGGTGTGCCGCTTAACCGATCCGGTCGGGCGAGTGATCGATGGCAGCATGCTGGATAACGGCCTAAAACTGGAGCGTCGACGCGTACCGCTTGGTGTAGTCGGCGTGATTTATGAAGCGCGTCCCAACGTCACGATTGATGTCGCTTCTCTGTGTCTGAAAACGGGTAACGCGGTCATTCTGCGCGGCGGTAAAGAGACATACCGCACCAATGCGGCGACGGTGAAAGTGATTCAACGGGCGCTGACGCAATGCGGACTGCCAACTGCTGCCGTTCAGGCGATTGAAAGCCCGGATCGCGAACTGGTCAATCAACTGCTAAAACTGGATCGCTATGTGGACATGCTCATTCCTCGTGGTGGCGCGGGCCTGCATAAATTATGTCGTGAGCAATCGACGATCCCGGTAATCACCGGGGGTATCGGGGTATGCCATATCTATGCTGACGAAAGCATAGATTTTGACAAAGCGCTGACGGTAATCGAGAGTGCCAAAGTTCAGCGTCCCAGCGCCTGTAACAGCCTGGAAACCTTACTGGTTCAGAAAAGCATTGCTGCTGCCTTCTTGCCTGCACTGAGCAAGAAAATGGCGCAGGCTGGTGTGACGTTACATGCCAGCACATTGGCGATGCCGTATCTGACAGAAGGACCAGCGAACGTTGTTGCGGTGGAAGAGGCCAACTACGATGACGAATGGCTCTCTAACGACCTGAACGTCACGTTAGTGGACGATCTGGATCAGGCCATCGCTCATATTCGTCAGCATGGTACGCAGCATTCTGATGCTATTCTGACGCGTTCCCTGAGCAATGCGGAGCGCTTTGTCCGCGAAGTCGATTCCTCGGCGGTTTACGTCAATGCCAGCACCCGCTTTACCGATGGCGGACAGTTTGGTTTGGGCGCGGAAGTGGCGGTTAGCACGCAGAAACTGCATGCGCGCGGCCCGATGGGATTAGAGGCATTAACCACCTATAAATGGATCGGCTACGGCGACGATCTGGTTCGGCCATAACCCTATTTTTTAATCCGCAAAGTTATAGGGATCTCTGTTATTAGTTTGGAAAATTATCAGAGAATCCCTATCTTCAATACAGCGATTATAAAACCAGCAGACGATAGTCAATCGCTTGACTTGCCGTCTCATTTTCAATAGTTTGTCACCCCGTAGCTCATCGTCACGCATTCGCCAAGACGATCCCGAAGCCGATATAGCTCAGTTGGTAGAGCAGCGCATTCGTAATGCGAAGGTCGTAGGTTCGACTCCTATTATCGGCACCATAAAATCAATAAGTTACAAATCATCTCCCTTCTAAAATCTTTATTTTTTGCTCTCGGGTACACTCTGGGGTACACAGTTAGCATGATATAGCGACTTCCTGCTGAATTAGATAAGCCGCTTTCATTTCGAGGCTTGTTTCACAACATGGGGCGCTTAGAAATTGGAACCAAAACCTGAACCAAGGCCCAAACTAGAGTGGAAGCTGCTACCGCTGATGTGATTAATATCGAGAGTATGGTTCATGCCCCAGTCACTGTCCCCCCCAGATAAAGAACTTGTGCCATAACGATTACCCATTAAATCAAAAGCATCATTTGCCATAGGCAAGCAATTGGCTGGATTAACACCATGAGTATGGTGATGAATATACATATTCCAGCCGCTGTCACCTATTCTTGTAAAGCGTTTTGATGAAATAGGGTGACGATTACCTGTCCAGCTATTATGTTTCTTTCTGTTTTTTGATGCTATCAGACGATTTCGTTCATCAAGTCGTTGGAAATAGCCATCGATATTGATTGTGACAATCGGAATTTTCCCCTCATGAAGTTGTCGTTGATATCTTTTCCCCTCGGCCTGACTAAGTTCCGGAAATCTGGTTCCGCGTTTTATGAAGTACGCGTTAGAAGATTCATCAAAGAATACCGTTCCATCCGGAAACCGATCTGGCAACCATTCCACTTTTCGTCTCCGTTGTTGCTGTTTTTGGAACAGTAAGTTCAAATACAGATTTTTTACAGCCGTAATTATTTTCTTTATAGCCATTGTCGTTCTCCTTCATTGATTTTAATCGAGGGAGCGGAAGAGAAAAATACCGCTGTGTTTCTATATTATCACCTTATTTAGGTTCACCTAATTTCCACTCGTGGCTATCTGGCTTGATAAGATTTAAATAATCATGAAAACAATTGTATCGATAAAATTTCAATAATCATGAAAACAATAACGTATTCACGGCGTCTGTACTTTTTATTATTTAATTGCTTGCAATTTGTTGGTGAATGGAATTTTCATCGTATATTGGAAATGGATGTGTAATTTCTGTCGTAATAGAAAAAGATTCGAGTAGCGTGGAGATGGACCATATGTATACCAATATGATGAAAATGCGCCAGTTGGCCGCTCGTGAACGTATGGTTGCCGCCAGACGTGTGGGGCAGCCTCATCCTAACCATATCCGACGATTAAGCGAGGAATTGATAACGGGCCCTGCCAGCACGGGGATAGAACCGGGGATGTATGCGCTGCTGGCTGCTGATCAGGAGGTATGCCATGTTTGATGTCGCTCCGTTGACACTTGAGGAAATGATCGATCAGTGCCGAGCTCTGGCCTATGCCGTCATTGAGCTGGATAACCCGCAGGCCAAAGAAATTCTGGTGTTTATGTTGGCTGAACGATTGGAATCTCTTGCCGCTGCGCTGCATTTCCCTGATGTAGTGTTGGCATGAATCTTCAAGGCTTATATTCACACCGTTAGGATTTAAAACTCTGAGCTATATGACGTCGAACTTCAAACCGGTTGGGTTTTCCTTAACCGGTTTTTTCTTTTTATCAAAAAGTTAGATTATTTTTGTTGTTTTTTTATTCAACCATATGCATGGCAAACCAAAAAAAATTGATCGGTTTAGACGATCGATATGATCTGAACGATCTATAAAAACGATTATCTTTTGATCACAAAATCAGGGTAATCTCATTAAGAAAAGTCTTATAACGGTATGGTTTTATTGATTTTCTACTCGATTGAGTGGGTGGGTTACCTTTCTTATTTCTCAGGCCGGACGTAGTGCTAAATGATGAAAATCCCTGATTGAAAGGTTGGGTTTTAGTCCAAACGGATACGTCATTTTTAAAAAAAGGAATAATAATTTATGAGATATCAAATAATACCTCTGGTTGTCCTGTTTGGCTTGTTGTCCGGCTGTGCAACCTCGCCAACAAAGCTATCAACCCATCGAACTCCCATCTTGCCAGAAAGCCCTTATAGTCATACTCCTTATCGACAGATTGAACCTCCTCGGCAACTTCTTGAAGAAGCGGAAAAGGGAAAGGCCAATGCTCAATTCGAGCTAGGTAAAATGTATTATGGTGGACAAAGTGTCCCGCAGGACTATAAGCAAGCAGCGTATTGGTTTCGCAAGGCGGCTGAGCAGGGGGATGCCTTTGCCCAGGCCTTCTTGGGGGCGCTGTATCATGATGGGACAGGTGTTTCACGGGACTATCAACAAGCAATCTATTGGTATCGTAAAGCAGCAGGACAGGGGCTTGCCGTTGCACAGGACTCTCTGGGTGAGATGTATACTAACGGGCAGGGTGTTCCACAGGACTACCGGCAGGCAGTGTTTTGGTACCGTAAAGCGGCTGAGCAGGGATATGCCGAAGCTCAATGCAATCTGGGGTTGATGTATAAAGATGGTTGGGGCGTTCGGCAGAACCAGCAGCAGGCGGCATATTGGTTCCGCAAGTCGGCAGAACAAGGATATGTCAATGCTCAGGCCATGTTGGGAACTCAGTATTATCTTGGCCGGGGTGTTCCAAAGGACTACCAGCATTCGGAATATTGGTTACGTAAAGCGGCGGAACAGGGGTATGCCGTTGCTCAATATCTTTTGGGTATCATGTATGTCGACGGGCTGGGTGTTCCACAGAACTATCAGCAGGCAGTGTTCTGATACCGTAAATCGGCTGAGCAGGGATATGCCGATGCTCAAAACAATCTGGGTTGGATGTATGACAATGGGCGGGGTGTTCCACAGGATTACCAGCAGGCTTATGCATGGTACGCAGTGGCTGCCGCTAATGGCGATAATAACGCTCCGAAAAATCGAGAGAACGTGGCCCGGAGATTAACGCCCTTGGCGTTGACTGAGGCTCAGACCTTTGCCCGGAATTATTTTGCGCGATTTTCATCGAAAAAGTGATTTATTACACCCAGCAAAGAGAATATTTCCCTATTATGAAAATATTTACCAGTTATGAGATGAAACATGTAAAGAAATTTGTATTTCTGATGGCTGTTGCTTTGCTATCAGGTTGTGCTAATAAGCCGGTTCAAGAGCCGATGCCGGTTGATGTAAATCCTTCCGATGCTCTGAAATTTGCTCGGTCTATCGATCTGCGATTAATCAGTGATTATGAAAAAGGTAAATATATTGTTTTCAATGAAATGCAAGGTGGCTATCTTCGCCCGCTCGAACAGCCTGCTGTTGTAGGACAGAGAGGAAAAGTTGCTAGCAGCAATAATAGCGTTGGTGCCATTGGTAATGTGGCTGCCGGTTTTATTACAAACACAGCCCTCATTCCCCTTGCAGGGGTACTAACTGCCCGGTCATTAGGGCCATTTGATGATGGTAATGTCATCATCGCAGTTTGGAACAACAAAGGCGACAAAGAAAATCGTGACTATTTCAAGATGATAAGTCGAGAGGAAATTCTATTATCTAATTGGACCTCGGGTGAAGAGTATTGTAAAGACGAAACAAACCTACAGTTGTTTCCCCGAAATAGGGAAGGTGTAATTCTTCCTTCACCACCGATTGTTGTTACTGGTTCGGTAAGAACGATGCGAGGTCAACCATGCCTTTATGTACTTGCATCCAACCCCGAAAACAATGATAACTTTGTCCGGTTGTCTTTGAAATTAGGAAATGAATGGGTATTATTTACTCCTGGCACGCCCACAAATGAACCATTGGTTTACAATAATGGTGTAAAATATAGATTTATAAAAAATAATTAAGCTTAATAATGATGGCGTGTAAAGGTATTATTTTTACTCTTTTAGATAAGAGAACGGGAACATATTATCAATAGCGGTTCGAATTGTATGAATTTAAATGGTGTGCTCAAACACATAATGATCTATTGGTAAAATCATTCTGTAATGGGAATAACGCGGACTTTAGATGATTGTGCCTGGTCGCCTAAAGGCTCACTCTCAAGAATGCTCTCCAATAGTTCCTTAATCGCTGAAGGAGAAAAACTAGGGGGGAGTCCAGTCATGAACGTATTGGCGTTATCACACAAAAGCTAAACCGTTTTAGCTTTTGTGTGAACGAACGGTTATCTACATAATGGCTGCCTCCTAAGCCAGTGATGAGAGCTTGGAGATTGGCGGTGGTGTGGTAGTGGGCTGGTCGCGATCATAATAGCACGACTGGAATATGGTGAGCTGAGCAGTTGTTATTACTGCGTTCGACGAGCATTTTCCGTTCTGCTGCTCTGTTGGAAAGTTCTTATCTTTAGCCATTCACGCTTTAAGATGGCAAGTAAAGGCTCTTCTCCCTTGAGTCTCTTTTCATCCTGATTTTGATTATGTTGGCAAGTACACTTGCCAACATGGTTTTTCGCAGGCTAATAGCCATAGAAAATTATAAGTGGCAAGTATACTTACCAATAGGCAAGTATAGGGGGATTTTTATGCCAAGTAGGCTTTTTTAGGATGCGAAAACCAGTTTTTTTAGTTGGTAAGTATACTTGCCAACATGGATATTAAATGGCTAATATCCAAATAATTTCATAGTTGGCTAGTATACTTACCAGTTATGAAAGTTGTATGAGATTAAGGATAGTCAGTATGCTTCCTCGTATACATAATGTGGTGATTTCATCCGAATAAAAAATATATAAAAGAATGAGAATAATTGAAAGTATTTATATGTCTTTTTTGAAAATAACATTTGAAGACCATTTTATCGAGCTGGAATTCTTCTCCTTATATATCGTTACGTATTGAGTATTCTTTATTTTAAGCGGCAAAGAGAATCCGGGTATCACTTATGAGAATAATCATGATAAATTGATTAAGGGTAATGCCTATATGGTGAATATATCAGACACTCTACTGCTAAAAATTGAATATGATAGAGAAGTTGTATAAAGTGATGAAGGGATATGTGTGGGGTAATTAATATTTTTAAAATCCACTCACTTTTGTAATTACGATAATCAACTTCCATTTTTATCCCGATCACTTTGTTATCTAAGTGACCGGATTTATTCAATCGCCGTCTTCCTTCAACTTGAACTATTTATAATGGATAATTCAAGCCGAATAACAGCAGATCGTATCGGGAAATAAGATATTTATTTGTTGACTTTTTTTTGCGGCTTTTTTTTCTGCTTTTTCTGGGCTTCTTTATGAAGATACAAGCTTCCGAATGTCACTATGGTAAAAAATATGAGTAAACTTAACATGCCCCACATGAGTGCAGTCATTACATTTCTCCTAATTATATTAATTAAATTGTTCTAGGCTAACCAAATGATCTGATTTTTTAACACTAATCTGTGAGTCGATATTTGGCGATAATTTACCCATAAAGTTAACGGGTACAAATTAATTCTTGTCTTTGCATCAGGCGCAAGTTCGGCCTTTCTCACCTCTAGTTCGTCGAATGTCGAAAAATTCCTCAACAGCAAATCCGTTGTGATTTTCTCTCGATTATTATGTGATCGTCCGTCTATGATAAGATGGTTTTTAGCCTGAGTACGTAGTTTACGAAAAATCTTTCGATTCATTTTTTCCACCTTTTCCATAACATCATCAGTTATTTTATTCTCTACTGATATCAGGATATCACGAATTTTCTCCGTACCTAATTTTGCGGATTTTGCTTGTAATCAGCTTTCTATAGTTATGGTGAATTAGCGCATTATACGCAGAAAAATTATTATAAAATCACTAACGAGTAGCGCAGAGAAAGGTTTTAATACTGAAAAAAAACGGAATATTAGAGCATCATAAGATCTATTTGTGACCTATATGGGGCTCCATTATAATAGAAAAAGGTTAATTTGCGAGGTGATAAAATGGAAACGACTATTCGTTCACGAATTGATAGTGATCTTAAAAAACAGTTTGAGACAATCCTGCAAAATTGTGGATTGTCCGTTAGTACTGCATTGCGGCTGTTCGCTGAAAACGTTGTTCGTAATGGGGAGCTACCGTTTGAAATTTCTCGCAGGCCGTCATCTCGTTTGCGTGAAGCCATGTGCGAAACTGAAGAATTGATGGCGCAAAGGCGGACTGGTTTTAAAAACGTTAGTGCGCTGATTGAAAGTATCAATGATGGGGAGAAATAAAAATTGCTTAAGTGGGATAAAAACCCCCATTTTATGGGGAGCTTGTCAACTCGTTTTGTCCAAGAACAGAGGTATATGGCTGAAAAAACTGTTATCAGTTTAGTTTTTCTTGCCTTTTTTTTGTGCTAATTGTGTGTAATTATTTGATTTATATGTGTTTTGAAATATATTTTTGCGGGTGTGAATTTTTGAAAAGCTTTTTTTTGTATCGAAAATCGTAGGGTTTTCCCCCTACAGTGAGTCTAACATTCAATTATAGTTATATTCGATGAATGTATCGAATAGGGTTTTTAAAATTCATCGTGCTCTTTAAAAAATAGTCTTTATCGAAATGTTAAGGGGGGTAATATGTGGGATGATTCATATAAAGCTTTCATTCTTTCTAGGTTAGTAATTTATGTCTCTTTTTATAAGGATAAATTATAGTGAAAAATGTCAATTTTATTGAGGAAAGAATTATTAGAGAAAAAGAATGTGAAATTATTACTGGTCTATCCAGAACAACGAGATATCAACTCGAAAAAAGAGGATTATTTCCAATGAGAAGGTCATTGGGAGGAAGAGCTATTGGTTGGTTATCGTCTGATATAAATAATTGGTTGAAATCCATTAAGTGATTTAATAATTAAAATTTTAAATTAATGGTTTTTAAATGTTGAATGATTAATCTTGTAAAAAAACTATCTTAATAAAAACGTGATTATAATCACCAATAAACTAAATTCATTTTTGTGTGAATTTTAATAAATTCAGATTCTAACATAATCTGAATAAAAATGAAAAATGCTATTATAAGTAATGTATATTTAAATTGAAGGGGTTGTAGTCCCCCCTGAATTTAGTCTTACCGCTTAATGGAGTTCTCTGGTTAAAATACAACCAGCGGAGGCTCATCATGAAGAAAGCGCGTTTCACTGAAACTCAGATCCTGCGGGTTCTAAAAGAAGTTGAAGGTGGTCGACATGTGAAGGATGTGTGCCGAGAAAACGGTGTGTCGGAAGCCAGCTATTACAACTGGAAAGTCAAATACGGCGGCATGGAGTCCTCTGATATCAAACGTATGAAAGAGCTGTGTCCACTTTACGTGGGTAAGATCAGTTATCTATGCGAGGCAAAAACTGGCCGGAGATCCTCATTGGCGGTGGTACTAAAAACCGTAGGGACTACAGGGTGACATGATAAAATCACCTTTTGCTTTTTTCGATAAAAAGTTAATTATCGTAGAATATAGATCTCAAAAAAACCAAACAAGGAAAATCTGATGGGGGGAGGATTGCCACTATTCTGGTAGAATGAGTATTTAGGTTGATTAACCACTACTTAACCTGACCATAGCCATATATGACCGGCAGCTATGAGGCTGAAAAGCGGACGTTAGCAATTTCGACTCATGTACACGATAATGGTTCTGGATATGTCTACCGGAACTGTGGACATTTAGAATATGAACGCCAATATTATTTTCAACTCGGATATATCTAGATTATTAGTGGCAATTCACACCATTTCCAATGGCTAAGAGCCTATCCCAGTAGGCGTTATAGGCGCAGCCAGTTTGGACACGGACAGCGCGCAGAAACCGGAGAGTACACGTAGTTCGTGAGGATTTCGAGCACTGCCCAGGGCCAAAATGGCAAGTGAAATAGCCCTAATGGGATAGACTCTAAGTCGAACGAATTGGCAATTGCCACGAGTATTTCTTCCCGGTTAGGGGTATCGTTGATGAGACATTGTAAATATTCACACTCAAATCTATAGATTATGTATTTCTAACAGTTTTTATATAATATTGATTTAACTTTTCTTATGATAATTGCTTAGGCCTTTATAAGATAAACAGTGTTGGCAGTGTCAACACTGTTTATCTGAATCGTTGATTAAGCTATAGACCTATACGCTTGGTGTAACTTCTATTGACCCATCCAAATATTTTTTCGCCATGAAATATAACTTGAACATACAGCCATTGCCTATTTGTGGAATCAATTACTGCTATTGCCGTATTTTTGTTTAAAACCTCGATTACGTCACTTTTCATTGATGGTTTAACTCTCAGACGCACATTTTCACCAGAGATTAAACGAAAATGGGTTAGATCTTTCCAGTCAATCTCTGGATTTGATGAAATTATCTCTTTTTTGGTGATGGGAGGTGCATCGAAAAGAGATGACTCATAGCTCTTTGTTTTATTTATTATAGCTAAGATATGTTCCTTGCCAGCATCAGCTAATAATCCTAATAAAACCTCACAAAAAACCCATATGATTATTTGTTGAACAAATGGAGGTAGTGCATGGAATTTCTCAAAGATGGTTTTATTATTGTTGCAGTTTGATGGTTGAGCAGTTACTGCCTCGTTTAATTCTAATACATTACCAATAACAGAATTATCCACATTCTGAATATTAATAACACTTGCCATTTCCTTGCCAATAGGAGAGTTGCTCCAGTCCAGTGCGGCAGTAAGGAATGAGCTATCTAAAACCGTCTTCTTTGATGAGTTGTAAATTGAAGATGCTACTATTTTTCTAGCCATCTCCTCCATCGTTGAGTTCAACTTCCAATTCAGCAAACTCTGTGCGTGTGACAAATTTGAAGCCTCGGCTATAGCCTTAGCCATTTTCCTCAGACCAGTATCAACAATAGAACTAAATAAGCGATCATCTAATACTGACGTCCTTTTTGTTACTTTTAATGCATCAGCTATGTTTTTATTTTGTGATTCTAATGCTGAACGTAGCGTAACGCTGATGTTCGGTATGGCAACAGCTCTCATGGCATCAGCAATCGTACTTCGTTGCAATTCAAGAGCAGAGCGCAGGGATTCGCTGATGCTCGGTATAGCCAACGCCTTTATGGCGTCAGCTATCGCACTTTGTTGTACCATAGCAGAGCGCAGGGATTCGCTGATACTCGGCATAGCCAACGCCTTTATGGAGTCAGTTATCGTACTTCGTTGTAATTCAAGAGCAGAGCGCAGGGATTCGCTGATGCTCGGCATAGCCACCGCCTTCATGGAGTCGGTTATCGCACTTTGTTGTACCATAGCAGAGCGCAGGGATTCGCTGATACTCGGCATAGCCAACGCCTTTATGGAGTCAGTTATCGTACTTCGTTGCAATTCAAGAGCAGAGCGCAAGGATTCACTGGGGCTAGGCATATCAACTATCTTCATGTCTTCCGTACCTGTAGTTCGTTGCTCATTTGTTTTAGGATCATGAAGTTTAAAATCAGATTTAGATTTCATTTGATTCTTTCCATCTTTATTGATTCTTAATATGCCATAGTGAGAGCATAGCTTTCATTCACTTCGGGCGGGGGCGCAAGTAGTAGACTGGCATCGCAGCAATCAAAAATAAGCGTGCTGCTGTAAGTTGAACACAGTTGCCCTGCTTAAAACAGAACTGCTATACGCAACATCTGACACTTTTAGCTTAACCAGATCGCAGCCCGAAGCTTACTATCCAACGCCATGTTGAACAGAGTTAAGTCACGTGTTCTCCCCTACAGCTCGAGTCTGATTCAGATTATGGGATATCTGAAGCGGTCTTTTTTGGCCGACGATATGTTCTTTGTTCCAAGGTAAGGTACTCATGATCAACCTCCAATGATGCAGGAAAGTTAATTATGGTCGTCTCACATGAGCGAAGCGGACTTAATCTCACGCTTTGCGGCTGGTTTAGTACGCAACGGAAAACCAGCCTGACAATAGCGTTTTGTTAGCCATTAACTGCCTATTCTAAAATCCACTCCATACATTCCATATATTCATTTAGGCTCAACTTTCTCAGACTAAAGGCATCTGCATCATTAACCGATACCCTTGCCTTACCAAATAAGCTGCCGTCGGGTAACTTGAGTTGGATACTGACTTTTGAAACTCGCGAAGAAGTGGCAACATCTTGTAGTACACCAACAGATAACTCAACTAGTTGCTGTGATGAATGTATTAATGCTTCGATGGGGTCTCGGTTGATCTTATCAACAACAGTAAGAACTCCCTCACGACTTCTTACTTTCCACTCAATGCACTCAAAACCAACTGTAGACAGACCATGAGCAATACCTAGTAGTGGCGAAGATAGAGAGCGTTCTGGATTGGGTTGGTTTATAGAAGTAATCTCTCGGATATGTTCTACAAAAGTTATGATATTAGCCAAGCGAACTGCACTATGAACTTTGATTAACCAAGATGACACTAGACTTAATCGGTGCAGTCCAATTTTTTGCTCTTTAGTTCTTGGTCCTTTTCCATATATGACAAGTATCGTTTTAGGAGCTACTAAGCTAAATGATTTATGTGCTGAAATATTCCGCCATTGATTCACTGGGATATTCAATTCAGGATCTTTGAGAAATATTGAGGGCGGCCTTTTATTTGTTACAGGGAAACCAGCGACTAATGCACCAAAATCTTTTTCAAAAACATCATCATGCCATATTCCCTCCGCTTCTCGATAAGCAAATGCATAGATAATCTGTAAATGAGGTTTAAAACAGCCTTCACCAACGCCATCGATAGTCTGAAATAGCTGAAAAGCTTTATCCCTGGGTGCAGCACTTGGCGGAAGACGGGTAGTCATTTGAAACATATTCAGCCAGCTTTCGTCAGACTTAATAGTGTTAGAGAAAAGCTTACTCATTTCTCGGTATGCACCAGAACGATCAACTCGAAGGACTCGTCGATGGAGGGCCAAGCACCATGTCATAAGCTCAAGGTACTCAGGATCAGTCATAAAACTCGCTAAATTGCGTAACTCGATCATAAATGAATCAAGATTTTTTATAAGTTGAGTTTTCCTTCGAAAGTATGGTTCAAATGCAACCAGTGTTGCATGCTTCCATTCTTCTCTAGTAATGCCAGAGGCATTGCTATGTTCAATTATTGAATTAAGCGATTTTTTCATATTGCTCGAAAAATCATATGGTTAGTTATTAATCAATGGGGAGCCGGTCAAACACGTTTGGTTGTAGTGTCAATTTCTTTTTGATAGCCGTCATTTATACGCTTTTTGTCAACGTCAATAAGCATACCTTCACCTAATTCATGTGCTTTTGATAATAACCATTTGATGTATGGCGATATTGCAGCTAACACACAACCAGTCACGATCGGAGTAAGTAGATAGTGGGTATAAAATAACTCTTGAGAGCTTATTATCTCCAAGCGTTTTTCAATAGGTTCCTTGCTGGCAAAAAGTACTGCGAGGTTTTTCCAGTTAAAACTACACCATGAAATAATGATGTAACCCCACAGTGGACTAGTGAATCTTTCTTTGATGGCCTGAGTCAGAGAATCCTTAACGCTATCCAAGCTAATTACTCCTACAAAATTCACTTATGATCTATAAAAACTTTTAAATCAATTGAATATAATGATTAGTTAATTCATGTTATTTATCTATTCCTCGCGCCACATATTCCAGCCATAGCTTAGGCTGAGTAAGCTTCTCTATCTCAATATTGTAAATTTCATGTCCTTGCCGAATCTGGTAATCTTTATGCACCCACTCACCAGCACTATAATAGCGGGCTTCCTGCAAAAAACGAGTGCGCTTGATCCCTCCCAGAAGCCACATACGACGCTTGGAGAGCTCATAGGACATGAAGAAAAATTGATCGATAGGTTCCTCAGTATGGCGAGCAGTGATTTGAGCTGTGTAGGTTTCTCGGGGAGGTACTTTACGCTTAACTGTTTTAACCCCTATGCGGGTGTTTAATTCCGTGACGAAATCGGGCTGACCTGCTGCATCATCCAGAATCCATTGGAAATTTTGGATGCCTTCATGTTTGAACCACGAATTGAAAGCCATTTCACCTAAATCACCGACCCATCGCTCATCAGTTTCAGCCTCAGTATAGATATTGCCGTACTGGCGATCACGTTCAGCACGTATCTGTTTGGCCCGCTCTTCATGTCTCTCCGATATCAAAACAGAAATCCATCCTTGCGGGTGAACCTCGCTGTTTGCCATATTACTCAACCTCGTTAGGGTACGGTCCTAAAAAACGTACCCCATTGAAATGTATCAGATGCGAAGGCGCATCAGCTACCCATACCTCTGTCTCCCATGCGATCTCGCCGAGATAACGACCCATGATTGCGCGGTTCGGGAAGGCGGTCACATAGACTAGCCCAGCCTTTGAACTGGCAAATAGCTTAGTGAGTTCGGCATAGCGCTTACCATCCACTGGGCCGTGGCTGGTCACTGACTCCACCAGAAGTAGCCAATTTTTCTCAGTAAAATACAGCACTACATCGGGCATTTTGCCGTGTGAATCTACATTTACATCCAATTCAGCCAACATAACGGCATCGAAGTAGCCCCACTTATCACCCGTGTCACCGGCATAGATCAGTATGCTGCCCGGCGCAAATCGAGGAGCAAAGTCCTCAATGATGTCCCTGATTAACTCGCTATGATCGCCGGGGCTTAGGGTGATTTTCCTGCCTGGAGCGATCTCTACAGGAATTCGGTTCTGCTCGCGTGTTTTGGCATATTTAGCGATCAGCGTTTCTCGCCCAGCTAAATAAGCTGCGAGATTTTCAGACCACTGCGCCGTACCGAAAGTGTGCAATAAGGACAATGTCGCCGACTCAATTTGGTAAACTGCTTTAGGGCTATTCACTGGACGGTCGGGTTTATCTGGATTATAGAGAGCTATGCCAGCATCGCAAAATTGATGCATAGTTTGGCGGCGGAACGTTTCGCGTGTGTTTGGTGCATATTCTTTACCATAGCGCTCTCGAGTCCAATCCATGATTGGTGTGATGCCCATTAGTGGGTTCTCTGCATTAGCCCATGCTTTACCCGGCGTGAGATTCAATAGGGCAAGTAAAGAAAGTGCAGAACGTTCGTTTTGCTGAGCTCTTGGCAAACCTAGAGAAACGATGATTTGCTGGGCTGCTTCAATATATTCTTTTTGTTCGTCGGTCATGCAATCAGTTTTCCACATTGTTTATCGATCATGTCTTGGGTAATTTTTCCATGCTGTTTGGCCCATTTCCCCAGTTCGATTAACATCTCACGGTTAGGGTACTTCATCATCTTGAGGTCGGTCGCATTAACTTGCGTATGACCGTTGAAACGGCGGAAACTTTTGTCCACGGCAGTCGAGTTGAGGAATACAGCTAAGCCTCTTGCCAGTAATTCGGGCAAGCCGTGTTTGTTATCGTGAAATAGGTTGAGATGGTTCTCAAACCCTAATACGGAATGCTCCCCAAAGGCTGTAGGCTCAACGACACTTGCCGCTATACGTCGTTTCTCCTCTTTCGATGAAAAACGGCGTACCACACAATAGAAGCCATTTGGATATAGCCATTTTTCTGTCGCTTCATTACGCAAAATTGCGTTTGGTTTCTTCAAATGTGCTACTGGCCATACTGTCCCGTTGATGCTCAGATGCCCCGGATAAATTAATGGTACGGTATCCTCTTCAGGCATATCTCGCAGGTGTTCTTTCAGGCGGAAATCTACCACTGGTCCTGTCGATACCTTGATACCCAGATCAGTTAGCGTATAACGAATAGTGGACGATAACTCGATGACACATTTCTCGGGGGATGTGGGGATGTGGATGAATCTCTCTGGATCATCAGGATGTACGATTTGATCAAATGGATACTCATGAGTGACAAGATCAGTGAAGCTATCATCAGTTGATGTGGTAATTGTTACAGGCCCTTGCTGGCTACCTCGCTCAAGTCGAATGATTACATTTTCTTGTAGGACGTCGTCGTCTTTGAAAGCTTTATTACGAGAAGCAAAAAGATGCATATGGCGAATAGCCGCATGTTTAACGATGAAGTCACGGAATGGACGATAGTATGGTCCATTACAGAAACTACGAGGAATAATCGCTACGATCTGTCCTCCCGGCGCGGCTTGTGACACGGCTAACGCGACAAAGGCAGAATAGAGATTTACTGTCTCAATGCCTACAGAGCGCAAGGCCAGCCTATGGGGTGAGTTACTATTGATCTTTTTATAGGGAGGATTGAGGATTGCGTGTGTGTAATCTTTAGACTGCTTGTCCCCATTGGTTGCTAGATTAATGTAATCTCCTGCTATAACGTTGGCTTTAACTTGGCTGTAGTTCTCCAGATGTTGCTTGAGGTGGCCGCGCAGAGCATCGTCAATTTCGTAGGCTGTGGTCTCTACGGTTTCGAACCCGAAGCCACCAGCAATCCAGCGATCTAAAAATGCGCAAGAAAGCGCTCCCACCCCTGCTCCTGCATCTAATAGCCGGCAAGTTGGCAGAGTGCTGGGCGGAAACATATTCGCCATAAATCTAGCCACGGTAGAGGGGGTCATGAATTGACCAAACTCGGCTTTGCGTTTTTGAGTAATACGGGGAGCAACCTCGCGGCGAACGCTGTCAGCGGTATCTAATTGTTGAAGCATTCTATCTTGTCCTCATTGGCGTATAGTTACCTATATGTTAATCCCCTTGGGCCTGTCCACCAAACTTTACCTGCACCACATTATTTGGCTTATCTTTGCCGAAACCAGCAACCTCTTGTTCAATAAAATCCCCCCAACGCAAAAACAGTTTACGCAGTTTTTCCGCCTGTTGCCCCACCTGATAAGTTCGTATCAGCCGATCTTTTGGCACATGGTTCAATAGTAATTCAATCAGGCGCTCAGGGGCATCAAGATACTCTGCACAGCCTGTCGCTACGCTACGACGTAGGTCATGAGGAGAAAAGGGGGCTACCTCTGCCAAATATTTTGAGCGGACACGCTCCAGTGCCCGAGTAATGGCGTCACCGGTTACAGCAAAACCGGGCTTACTGATGGATTCAAACACATAAGCGCCATCAGAAAGGATGCTTTGCTGTTCCAACAACGAAAGAGCTAGAGGATGAAGTGTGACAATATGGCTCTTACCGTTTTTGGTTTCGGGTATCGTCCATCTGTCGCCATTGATTTGATCCCAACGCATTCCAGCGGCTTCTGAGCGGCGAACGCCAGTCAGAATAATCAGACGCAGTGCGTTAGCTATTGATATAGAAAGAACGGAGCTAGAGGCAACGCCGCGTCCTCCCGTTGCAATAGCTCCGCCTCCAAGGGAGGCATTTCCCAGTGCTTCCCACAGCAATTTTAGTTCGCCTTGTGGTAACCAGCGCTCACGCGGTTTGCCCATTGATGCATTAAACATGGCTGGTTTGAGTAAACGCGCCGGGTTGTGTTCGATAAGCCCTTTCAGAGCCGCATGGTCGAGAGTCATGTTGAGGATAATTAATCCCTTGCGAACCGCTTCTACACTGTTCTGACGAACACGACTCAGGTGCTCGTAAATCATGGCTCGGGACAGATCGCAAACTCGAACTCGGCCCAGCACTTTTTCAAGATGACGGCGATATGCACCTTCATAGTCAGACAGTGTGCGATCGCCAATGGGTTTGGTTTTGGCTCGAAATGTCAGCCAGTCTTTCCATAGTTCAGCAAATGTGAGCATTTGCTCGTTCTGTTGTTTCTCATTTTGCCTGACATAACGGGGATCGATGCCTTTTTTCACCCACTCAACGGCTTCTGCATGAGCTTGCCGTGCTTGTGCTAGTGTCATTGCAGGGTAGGCACCCAGTGTTAATTTTGCTTGCTTCTGGGCGATACGGTAGCGGTATATCCAGCTTTTGCTGTCATTTCCGTTACGCACCCGGATATAAAGACCTCCACCTGCTTTGGATTTTACGGAAACGATATTTTCTTTTTCTTCGTTGGTCACCGTCAGGGCGGCGATCTGCCTATCTTGCGTGATTATTGTCATGACAGCTCCTGATTTCGGGTACACTTTGGGGGACTCATTTAACCCAGTATAAAGCGAAACTTCGGAACACCTAGACGAACAAAGAGTTTTTATAACGCAATGATTTTAAGAAAATTTATGCTCATTGGCGAATACAGGGAAACATCACGAAACACCATTTTTTTGAGTTCGTAATGCGAAGGTCGTAGGTTCGACTCCTATTATCGGCACCATCCTACCTATTTTAACGTCTCCCCAGGTCTACTCAAATACCCTTTAAAGCCTTATAATACGCGGTTTCACGGCCCTTATTGTCTCTGCTCGTCTACTCACGTTCACAGAAATCTACGGTGAGTTGGGGGTATCGGTGGGGGCATGACGTGTTCGGTCTAGAGGAGATGTCCCCAAATGAAGCTCAATGCCAGAAACAAAAGAGATGATAGCTAATGGGGTTGGTTAATTCGGGCGCGTTTAAGCAGGAAAGCAAACGAGTCCAGATCGAAGAAGTGAAGAGCACCTTTCAGGAATTGCGCTCTGGCACAGTATGAAAGTGAAGAAATGGTCAGCGCGGGATATGCCTCTGACATTCTTGAAGCCTTCAACAACGGATAGCCCTTCTGGCGTGGTTAATTCGGTGTTTACCATTACTTATATTGGCGTTCCTGCTTCTGAGTGTACCCAAATAGCATCTGGCTTTGGCGCTAATATGTGGATACTCGAAACAAGATATTAACTAATAAATAAAATATAAATCAGGTATTGTTCTTATTATCCGCTATACATATTCATAGCTGAATATGTATAGCGGATAATATGTCTTCAATATGCTTTTTTGCTCGTTTAAGTAATAACGTCTTTTCATTTTCGTAATATTTTTTATCGATTAGGCGTTCTTTAATTTCCCTATATGACTTTAAATGCTTACGGAATTCTTCTTTTTCATTCTGATCCAGACATTTGATGACGTTTTTAATCACACTGAATTGAACCTTTTCCGTTAAGTTAAGTTCCCCGACATCAAGTTCTCTGTGCCTTTTTTCAAAAAACAGAACCAAGGGCTCAACGAGTCTGTTTCTTTCTCTCTTCTGTTTGTTTTTTTTATATATTATAAAAACAATATAAAACATGACTGTTAATATAATAATGGTATATATATACAGTTTAGCCCCCCAGATACGGCGTTGACGTTAGTTCATTGTAATCAATAGCTATTTTACCAGAATTAACTCTGCAGATCCAGACAGGTTTTATTGTTTAAGAGGTAATGATCCTAAATAGTGGACACGCTGCTAAGCGAATAAAATCGTTAACCGGTGAACCATGACACAAGCAAAATCCGTGAAGCAAACATCCCGTAATAAATACACGACAAAGTTCCGTCAGCAGGCTATGGTCCTCGCCGACCGTATCGGTGTCGCCAAGCTGCCCGATAGCTCGCCTGCATGAATCTCAACTCTATGTCACCGGCGTTCGAACCGGTGAAGAGTTTTCAAGCCAACTGGGCATGTCGTCCCAGCATCCAGGAGCGGCGGTTTCTTTAATCTTCAGATCGGCGCGCGTTTTCGCCAAGCTGGCTGAGGAAGTACTAAAGTTACGAATGCTGTTAGCCAGTTTCGGGATATGACCTGCTTTGATCTCATCGTCAATATTGACGAATTCACTTTACTTGACCCAACTCACCAGATAGCCAATGAACTCCTTTTATTACTTTCCAAAACAGAAAGTGTGGCTGGGAAATATCGCAACTGATATTGAACGCCTGAATGGAGCTACCGTAGAGCCAAAAACCGGTATTAAAGGTGATTGGCAGCCTAAAGTCCTTTCCACCCAGGCAAAAAATAACAATCTATATATTCAATGATTACAACGGGTTTCCTGTCAACGTCCTGAGATTATTCAGCCAGTTCGCGCATGACTTTTATCAGATCTGATTTACCTTCAAAGCCGATACCCGGTAGCTCTGGCATGATGATGTGGCCGTCTTCGACTTTTACTGAATCGGGGAATCCGCCATAAGGCTGGAAGAGGTCGGGGTAACTTTCATTCCCTCCTAATCCTAAGCCGGCGGCGATGTTTAATGACATCTGGTGGCCGCCGTGAGGAATGCAACGAGTAGGGGACCAGCCAAACTGTTTAAGTACATCCAGCGTCCGCAAATATTCAACCAGGCCGTAGGATAACGCGCAGTCAAACTGTAGATAATCACGATCCGGGCGCATATCACCATACCGGAGAAGGTTACGCGCATCTTGATGCGAGAAGAGATTTTCACCCGTCGCCATCGGGCCCGGATAGAATTCAGATAAAACGGCCTGTAGCGAGTAATCCAGCGGGTCACCCGCTTCCTCGTACCAAAACAGCGGGTAATTGCGCAGCATTTTTGCGTAGGCAATCGCGGTTTCCAGATTAAAACGGCCATTTGCATCAACGGCCAACTGTGCGTCATTACCTATTTCTTCCAATACGGCATCAATACGACGCCGATCTTCATCCAGTGATGCGCCGCCAATTTTCATTTTTACGACGTTGTAACCACGATTCAGATATCCACGCATTTCCTGACGCAGTGCGGTGAGGTCTTTGCCTGGATAATAGTAACCACCGGCAGCATAGACAAAGACGCGCGGGTTTGCTTCGACGCCTTTCATGTCTGCCAGCATGCGGAATAGCGGTTTCCCTGCGATTTTTGCCGTTGCATCCCAGATGGCCATATCCAGCGTTCCGACGGCGACGGAACGTTCTCCATGACCGCCTGGCTTTTCATTCGCCATCATCACATCCCAGATTCGATGTGGATCGAGATTATCGCCTTTGGTATTCAGCAAACTGTCCGCATCCGCCTGCAGAATACGATCGCGGAAACGTTCACGGATAAGGCCGCCCTGACCGTATCGGCCATTAGAATTGAAACCATAGCCCACGATGCGACGGCCATCGATTACCACATCGGTTACTACCGCCACCAGACTTGTTGTCATTTTACTGAAATCGATATAGGCATTTCTGATGGGGGAAGCAATCGGCTTTGTAATTTCAACTACGTCGGTTATACGCATTTTTCTCTCCAGATATGTTGTACTGAGGAAGCGGGATAAAACGGTTCAGAACAAACTTCCCGTTTATGAATTCTTTCGGACTCATATATGCCAAAGGTATGAATCCGGGTTTATGACGATGGGTTATGCCGTTTTGTAAATAGGAAACACGATGGTGAAATCATAAAAAGGTTAATCGCCTTGTTGTGCTTTATATTAAGCCCTTAAGATGTGTTGCATCTAATGCGAAGAAGGATTGCTGTAATGCAAAATCGGCATCACTTAGAGCTAACATGGCTTGAAGACTGCATCGCTCTGGCGGATACCCTCAATTTTTCTAAAGCCGCAGCTTCACGATATGTGACCCAACCCGCATTTAGCCGCCGGATCCAGTCGCTTGAAGAGTGGGTAGGTACATCTCTTTTTGAACGAAACAAGCGGGGCGTGCATTTAACGAGGGCGGGCGAGGTTTTTTGTAAGCAAGCCCCGGATTTGATTAGAGCGCTCTATGCGGTGAGAAGTGAAACCCTGGATATTGCCGGGCAAGGCCAGCCGGATATTGTGTTTTCAGCCACTCATGCATTGTCGTTTTCCTTTTTTCCCGCGCTATTGAGGCGTAATGAAAAGATTGCCAGGTTTGGTTCGTTTCGCCTGCTATCTGATTCGATGAGCGCCTGTGAGAGACTGCTTATTCAGGGGGAGGCTCAGTTTTTACTGTGTCACTACCACCCTCATATGCACATCAATCTCGATCCAGAAAAGTTTCTCAGCGTACGTTTGGGCTGGGATGTCCTTATCCCTTACAGCGTGGTGTCGCCCGAGTCATCAACGCCGCTGTGGACTGTCGGGAATAAAAAAACATTTCCTTATTTATCATTTAGTAGTGAGTCAGGTTTAGGGCGTATTATTTCGAATACCTCATCGGTTAATCGGGCAAAGAGAGGAATGAATATCGCTTTTACTTCAGATCTGGCGGCAACGTTGTTGGCGATGGTAAAAGCGGGTGAGGGGGTCGCATGGCTCCCACAAACGCTCGCTGAGCAAGATATTGATAGCGGAAAGATCGCGGTTGCCGCAGATGAAAACAGCGATCTTTGGATACCCATAGAGGTTCGGCTCTACCGGCCCGCAACAAAAATGTCTAAAGCGGTAGAAGACTTATGGCGTATTTTTGTTGAGGCATGCTGTGATTAATACGCTCGCGGCGTCACCGCAGAACCAGCCTTGCCTGTTAATAGCGGGAGCATTAATAATTTTGGCGGAAAGATATTATTATTGGCTGCTAAATTTGATTAATCCGTTATATCTCAGCGATCATTGTCGAGGCTTATGTAGCTTACAGAGAGGTCCAGGTCTTTATCTTATGAAAATAGTCATCAATGATGCATAAAAATCGAGTTTTAATATCTGTGTGATATTCAATATAGAATAATCCGGATTAGAAAAAGGTGTAAAAGCTGAATATTTACTATTAGCGAAGAATAACGAAAATAAACACTCTGGCAATACCGGTGTAGAATAAATATACACAGATATATATTCTTTATAGGCATAAGAAAAAATGCCTTTATTGCATTATTATCAATAATGCTCCGTGATTGAGATATCGATTATCCTCAATTTGTGACACATTATAAGGCTTGCTCTATCAATGAGATTGTCATGCGTCGCCGATATTATTTTCTGCATGGAACGTGACTATCACATAAGGTTATTGGTGGATAAAGATTGAAAGATGCTGATTAATCAATCCTTTTTCTGCAGGATATCGTGTGTTTAATTGATTCTGAGATGGATAAAAGAAATGAAAGTGTTAACTTTTGGGGAAATGATGCTGCGATTGAAGCCTCTCGGTAACAATCGCATTATTCAGTCTGATGTTCTTGAAGCGGCATATGGCGGTGCAGAAGCCAATGTTGCCGTGTCATTGTCGCTGCTGGGTAATGAGGCAGCATATCTTACCAAGCTGCCGGATAATTTGTTGGGTGAAACCGCGCTTTCCACGCTACGAAAATATGGCGTCGACACGACAAAAGTGTTGCGCGGTGGTAACCGTCTGGGGATCTACTTTTTCGAGAAAGGGGCCAGCGTACGCTCAACCAATGTCGTTTACGATCGTGCCGGCAGTGCTTTCGCGCAAGCCAAACAAACGGAGTTTGACTGGGAAGCCATTTTCAAGGATGTCGATTACTTCTATTTTTCCGGTATCACGCCTGCCATTTCAACTGAGTTGGAACAGGCCGTGACGGCGGCTTGCGCCTATTGTCAGCAACACAATATCCCTGTTGTCTGCGATATGAATTATCGTGGCAAGATGTGGTCGCCGGAAAAAGCGCAAGTCGTCATGTCCAAACTGATGAACTACGTGACGATCTGTATCGCCAATGATGAAGATTTTGAAGCGACGTTGGGCATCAAAGCATTTGATGGCGATATGTCCCGCGGTATCGATCAGATCGATGCCTTCAAAGAAGGAATGCTGGAAGTTACCCGCCGATATCCAGGATGTAAGGTTGTTGCCAGTGTCCTGCGTAATATCCAGTCCGTAGAAGACAGCCAATGGATGGGGCTTTTGCTGAACCAAGGCAAATTCCATGAAACCAACCGCTATAAAGTGCATGTAATGGAAGGAGTTGCGGCGGGCGATGCCTTTGGTGCCGGGTTGATGCATGGTCTGCTACATCGGTTTGATGAGCAAGAATGGATTGAATTTGCCATTGCCGCCAGCGTGTTGAAACTGACCATCAGCGGTGATTTGAATCTCGTTCAGGAATCGGAGATTCGTTCGGTCATGAAGAAAGGCGGCGGTGCGAGCCTTAGCCGCTAAGCGCCTTGTCGAATTGCCAAATCCATTGGTTCGGTCAATTTCGGGCGATGTGATTTGGCTTTTTTATGTTTTTCTCGCGTATATCTTCCGTACCCACGGGAGCTGCGTTTTCAGTGAAACGCAATGTCTTCATGACGTAGTTAATGGGTAATGGTTCCTGATATCGGATAATTAGCCATGTGATGCTCAGTAACAAAAGCGACAGTATTACCGTATAACGCAAAAAGAATCCGACAGTGAATGTATTCCAGATATCAATGTTGTTTTACATCCGTCTGATTAACCTTACCTGATGATGACAATACTATACATTTTTCTTGTTATATTTCTTCCATCCCTTGTCAATACATCACACCCCTGTGAATGTTGTGTTAACCATCCCTGTCATTAGAATGACTTTTCCCGCCTCGTGCGGGATTTTTTTTGCCTGAAATAGTAAGGAAAGCGGCAAATTGTCAATGAATCGTCATATCAGTCATATATTGTAATATATGCTGCATCTTTCATGATAAGAAATAATAATCGCCGAGGATTGCTATTTCCCCAGCCAGGTTTATACCTGCCACAGTTAAATCTATTGGTGTGGTGATATCCGCAACTCAAGCTTTAATGATAGTTTTTCACGATCTCTAATGTGCCATTAATGACGAATTGAACGCCCATGCACACCAGCAGAAAGCCCATCAGGCGGGAAATTGCCTCAATGCCGCCTTTCCCGACCAGTTTAATAATCAGATGAGAACTCTTCAGTGTCATCCACAGGATAAAACTCACCAGCATAAAGGTCAGTATGGGCGCTACCGTAACCACCCATGGCGTAACGTCAACACCACTTTTGATTTGTGAGGCGGTACTGATGATGAGTGCGATTGTCCCTGGGCCCGCGGTACTGGGCATTGCCAACGGGACGAAGGCAATATTGACCGTATTGGTCACGCGGCTGTTATTAATTTCATCCACTTTGCTTTTGACTTCGGGAATATGCTCGGGCTTCTGCTGGGGGAAAAGCATGCGAAAGCCGATATATACCACGATTAATCCGCCGGCAATGCGTAAGCCGGGAATCGAAATACCGAAAGTGTTCATGACTAACTGACCACCATAAAATGCGACGGTCATAATGATGAAAACGTATAACGAGGTCTGAAATATTTGTCGATTCTTTTCGCCCTGACTCATATCTCCGCTCAGCCCCAGAAATACGGCGATGGTCGTGAGGGGGTTAGCGAGAGGTAAAATAAGGACTAAGCCAACGCCGATAGTTTGAATCAATTCCAGCATTTAATCTCCAGTGAACGATAATATGCGGTGTAACGCTAAATTATGCCTATTTGTGCGGGAAATGCAGCACTCGTGCTTTGCCTATTCAACCGGCACTGTCATTTTCAGCCAGACTTTTGAAACGCTGTAACGTTTTTGTCAGCATATCCTTGGATAAAATATCGAACATCTGGCTGATTTTTTTCCCCAATAAACCGCCGGGAGGATCGAAGCGGATCATCAGTGTCACTTCGGTGCCTGTTCCTGATGGCGCGGGCCTGAACGACAGTCGACCTTCATTAGGAATTCGAGCGCCTTCAAGGGAGCGCCAGTGAATATATTCACCGGTTTTTTCATCAATGATTCGAGCCTGCCATTCAATGAGAGCGCCGAACGGTGTGTTGACGCGCCACCGTGAATCGGTGTGATTGAGAATGTCGATAGTCGCAAAATGATTCATCAGGACCGGCAGCGTTTCTGGTTTACGCCAGAGAGCAAACAGAGTCTCCGCCGGCCGATCAATCGTGATGCTGCTGCGAATTTCATCTGAATCTTTCTCACTTTTGATGCCAATATTTTTCAAAAAAGAGGGGCGCACCAGAAATTCTCCCTATGGATTCTCAGCCCGGAAGGGCGTCTTTAGGGCATTTTGACTGATATTGACGGTGAAGCAAAGCCGGAAGAGCTATCTTCTCGCTTCCCTTCATGCTCATTTGGAACTGCCTCCTGCGGCGGATTAGTGTTATGTAACGCGGTATCTTCCTTTGCGGTGCGTTTCGCACATCAGATGACAAGACCGTTTTTATAAGGAAAAGTGTTACCCTAAACCTATTTCCCCTTATTAAGATGATACGGCAATGACGGAAACTGACATTTCACGGTTAAGCGGTCTGGTTGGCGATCGCCTCAAAGCGCGTGGTGCGAAGGTAACCTGTGCGGAATCTTGTACTGGCGGGTGGCTGGCGAAAGTTATCACGGATGTCGCCGGCAGCTCTGGCTGGTTTGATTATGGCTTTGTGACATACAGTAATCAGGCCAAGCAGGATTTGGTTCACGTTAATGAAAGCACGCTTTCCCGGCATGGCGCGGTAAGCGCCGAAGTGGTTGGGGAAATGGCGGCGGGGGCGTTACGCGTAGCCGGGGCGGATTTTGCTGTCTCGGTCAGCGGTATTGCCGGCCCGGACGGCGGTTCTGATGAAAAGCCTGTCGGGACGGTCTGGTTTGGTTTTACCAATAAACAGGGACTCGCCTTTACCCGCAAAGTGTTATTCAGCGGAGACAGGAATGAGGTGCGCCTGCAATCGGTGCATTTTGCGTTACAAACGCTGTTAGACGAGTTTCTGCAAAAATAATCTTGATGCTGTATGCGCATACAGTATAATGTCAGTAATTATTCGGCAATCCATGATTAAGCGACCGCGTAGAGACAGCTTTACGCCGCATGACAGGAGTAGAAATGGCTATTGATGAGAACAAACAAAAGGCTCTGGCGGCAGCGCTGGGTCAGATCGAAAAACAGTTTGGTAAAGGTTCTATCATGCGTTTGGGCGAAGACCGCTCAATGGATGTTGAAACAATTTCTACCGGTTCTCTGTCTCTGGATATCGCCCTGGGCGCGGGTGGTTTGCCGATGGGCCGAATCGTCGAAATCTATGGCCCTGAATCATCAGGTAAAACTACGCTGACTTTGCAGGTTATCGCTGCTGCTCAGCGCGAAGGTAAAACCTGTGCATTTATTGATGCCGAGCATGCGTTGGATCCGATTTACGCCAAAAAGCTTGGTGTTGATATCGATAACCTGTTGTGTTCTCAGCCGGATACGGGTGAGCAGGCATTGGAAATTTGTGATGCGCTCACGCGTTCTGGCGCGGTAGACGTCATCATTGTCGACTCCGTTGCCGCCTTGACGCCCAAAGCGGAAATTGAAGGTGAAATCGGTGATTCGCACATGGGCCTTGCCGCTCGTATGATGAGTCAGGCAATGCGTAAGCTGGCGGGCAATCTGAAACAAGCGAATACGCTGCTGATTTTCATCAACCAGATTCGTATGAAGATTGGCGTCATGTTCGGCAACCCTGAAACCACAACGGGCGGTAATGCACTGAAGTTCTATGCTTCCGTGCGTCTGGATATTCGCCGCATTGGTTCTATCAAAGAAGGCGAAGAAGTTGTTGGTAGCGAAACCCGTGTGAAAGTGGTCAAAAATAAAGTGGCGGCGCCTTTCAAGCAGGCCGAATTCCAGATCCTGTACGGTGAAGGGATCAACATTCATGGTGAACTGGTTGACCTGGGCGTTAAGCACAAACTGATTGAAAAAGCGGGTGCCTGGTACAGCTACAACGGTGAAAAAATCGGTCAGGGTAAAGCGAATGCCTGCAATTTCCTGAAAGAAAACCCTGCCATTGCTACCGAGCTGGATAAGAAACTGCGTGAAATGCTGTTGCACAAAGGTAATGAACTCTCCCCGGCAGCGGCAGGTGAAAGCTACGATAAAGAAGTGGCGGGTGAAGGAAGCGAAGAGTTTTAATGTTCGGACATTATGTATGGCATAACGTTGCTTACGGGTTTGTGAATGAATAAACCATTACGTTATGCGATGAACGTGCTTACTGTTCGCGATTATAGTGAAGTAGAAATACGCCGCAAACTTGCGGCGTATTTACATCAATCAGAAACGACAGAAGCCGATTTGGCTGATATAGCCAGAAGCGTTTCTGTCGAAGAAATTGAATCAGTCATTCTCTACTGTATCGAACATGGCTGGTTGGACGATGAACGTTTGGCTCGCCGCTATATCAGCAGCCGTAGCCGTAAGGGTTACGGTGCTCAGCGCATCAGGATGGAACTGGGCCAAAAAGGCATCGACAAAGAAACCATCGCTGTCGCGTTTAATGAATGTGATATTGACTGGTGTGAACTGGCAAAATCAGTAGCAGAACGTAAATTTGGGTACCCTCTGCCCGTAGAATGGAAAGAAAAAGTAAAACTGCAGCGATATTTGCTATATCGTGGTTTTTTCCATGAAGAAATCCAATCTGTTTATACGAATTTTTCAGATTGATGCATACGGGATTTTACTTCCCATCGAAGAAAATTTATCTTATTCCCACTTTTTTGTTCGTGAGTTGCACGGTAGCGTCAGCATGCTGCACTAACCTTGCCCGCGATCTGTTCTTTTAGTTTGATTTCAGGACAATTATGAGCAAGAGCACCGCTGAGATCCGTCAAGCGTTTCTCGATTTTTTCCACAGTAAGGGACACCAGGTTGTTGATAGCAGCTCCCTGGTACCGAATAACGATCCAACGCTGTTATTTACCAACGCGGGTATGAACCAGTTCAAAGACGTGTTTCTGGGACTGGATAAACGTGGCTATCTGAGAGCGACGACTTCGCAGCGCTGCGTACGTGCGGGTGGTAAACATAACGACTTGGAAAATGTTGGTTATACCGCGCGCCATCATACTTTCTTCGAAATGTTGGGTAATTTCAGCTTTGGCGATTACTTTAAGCAGGATGCAATCCATTACGCATGGGAACTGCTGACGGCGCCAGAGTGGTTTAACCTGCCAAAAGAGAAATTGTGGGTAACGGTATACGCCACGGATGACGAAGCCTATAACATTTGGGCAAATGAAATCGGCATTCCTCATGAGCGTATCATTCGCATTGGCGATAACAAGGGCGAACCCTATGCGTCAGATAATTTCTGGCAAATGGGTGACACCGGTCCTTGTGGTCCGTGTTCTGAAATTTTCTACGACCATGGCGACCACATCGCGGGGGGGCCACCAGGAAGCCCTGATGAAGATGGCGATCGCTATATTGAGATCTGGAACCTGGTTTTCATGCAGTTTAACCGTCAGGCCGATGGTACTATGCTGCCGTTGCCTAAGCCGTCGGTTGATACCGGTATGGGACTAGAGCGTGTTTCCGCTGTGTTGCAACACGTAAATTCAAATTATGAGATCGATTTATTCAAAACGTTGATTGCTGCTGCGGCTAAAGCCGTGGGGACGAACGATCTGGATAATAAATCGTTGCGCGTTATTGCCGACCACATTCGTTCCTGTGCTTTTCTGATCGCTGATGGCGTAACGCCTTCCAATGAAAACCGTGGCTATGTCCTGCGCCGTATCATTCGCCGGGCGGTTCGGCATGGTAATATGCTGGGCGCGACAGAGACATTCTTCTATAAACTGGTTGCCCCGCTGATCGAAGTCATGGGCCCTGCGGCGACTGAACTGAAAAAACAGCAGGCAATGGTTGAACAAGCGCTCAAAACGGAAGAAGAGCAGTTTGCCCGCACGCTGGAACGTGGCTTATCGTTGCTGGATGAGGAAATCCAAAAGTTGTCTGGCGACACGTTGGATGGCGAAACCGCTTTCAAACTCTATGATACCTATGGCTTTCCCATTGATTTAACGGCGGATGTATGCCGCGAACGTGGATTGAAAGTAGATGAAAAAGGATTTGATCAGGCCATGGAGGCACAGCGTCAGCGTGCGCGTGAAGCCAGTGGTTTTGGTGTTGACTACAACAACCTTGTCCGCGTAGATGCAACAACCCCATTCAGTGGTTACGAGCAGACACGTCAGCAATCCACCGTTATCGCGCTTTATCATGATGGAAAAGCGGTAGAGCAGGTTGTGGCAGGCGAAGAGGCCGTCGTTATCCTAAATGAAACCCCTTTCTATGGTGAGTCGGGTGGACAGGTTGGCGACAAGGGTGAATTAAAAGGCGCTAACGTTGGCTTTGTGGTGCAGGATACCCAAAAATATGGTCAGGCTATCGGCCATATCGGCAAGCTGGCTCAGGGAACGCTGCGTGTTAATGATAACGTTGAAGCCGTTGTTGACAGCGTCCGTCGCGACCGTATTCGTTTGAATCACTCCGCGACCCACCTGCTGCATGCCGCGCTGCGTCAAGTATTGGGCGATCACGTTGCGCAGAAAGGCTCGCTGGTTAACGACAGCTATCTGCGTTTCGATTTCTCTCATACCGAGGCGATGAAACCAGAGCAGGTTCGTCAGGTTGAAGATATCGTCAACGCGCAGATTCGTCGTAACCTCGCGGTACAAACCGACGTTATGGCGCTGGCTGATGCGAAAGAGAAGGGCGCGATGGCGCTTTTTGGCGAGAAGTATGACGACCATGTTCGCGTGTTAACCATGGGCGATTTCTCGATCGAATTGTGTGGTGGCACGCACGCCAGCCGTACAGGCGATATTGGTTTGTTCCAGATTGTTTCCGAATCAGGCACGGCTGCCGGCGTTCGTCGTATCGAAGCCGTGACGGGGGAAAATGCCTTGTCCGCGTTGCATCGTCAAAGCGATGTGTTGCAGGATATTGCACAGATTCTGAAGGGTGATAGCAACAATCTGAGCGATAAACTCCGTTCTGTACTTGAGCGTACTCGTACACTGGAAAAAGAGCTTCAACAACTGAAAGCTCAACAGGCTGCGCAGGAAAGTTCTTCTCTTTCTGGTAAAGCGAAGGATATCAACGGCACTAAACTGTTGGTCACTCAGTTGGATAATGTGGAGGCCAAATTGCTCCGCACGATGGTGGATGACCTGAAAAATCAGTTAGGATCAGCCGTCATTGTGCTGGCAACAACGGCTGAAGGTAAAGTCAGCCTGATCTCTGGCGTGACGAAGGATCTGACTGACCGTGTGAAAGCCGGCGAGTTAATTGGATTCGTTGCCCGGCAGGTTGGTGGTAAAGGCGGCGGTCGCCCAGATATGGCTCAGGCTGGTGGTACCGATGCGGCGGCGTTACCTGCTGCATTAGCCAGTGTTGAATCCTGGGTCGCTGACAAGCTGTAAATCAACATTCGTGTTGCCCAATAAAACGCTATGGCTGAATGAATTGGTTATGGCGTCTTGTCTTGCAGGAAAGGTATCCGGCAAGCAAGATGAACGGTGTGTCGCTTTTGGAAATCCTGCAGATGGGTATGTTCAGCTGTCTTGTTGCGATAACAAAAGCACAAGCTATTTATATCGACTAAACTAACAAGTAGCTACAAACTAGGAGTGTGATGGTGGGCGTTATACCATCGTCTAGGTTTACGTTTTCACGGCACATAATGGATGATGGCGGGGAGACAGAGAGACCGGACTCTTCATAATCTTTCAAGGAGCAAAGAATGCTTATTTTGACTCGTCGAGTTGGCGAAACCCTCATGATCGGCGATGAGGTAACTGTTACCGTACTAGGGGTAAAAGGTAATCAGGTGCGTATTGGTGTTAATGCGCCTAAAGAGGTTTCTGTCCACCGAGAAGAGATCTATCAACGAATTCAGGCAGAGAAATCTCAGCCGACTTCGTATTGATTGGCAATGCGTCTCGCTGAAACGAGACGCTATTGTTTTCCCGTTTTTCCCTTCGTATGTTTATCAACACGTTTTTCTTCCTTTGATTGATTATCTTTCCTCATCGCAGGATAAGCGTCTGTTTTTCTGTTGATAAAATGCACTTTTTGTTGTGAATTCGCCCGTCTTGGATGCGAATTGCGCAAACAAACATAAGTTGGGAGAAATTGTTTGACTTATAAGTCCGGGAAAGTAATATGTGCGCCACGCAGTGCCCGTGAGTACTAACAAGAAGTTCTTGGCAGTGATTACAGGTAATGCATGGTGAGGTGGCCGAGAGGCTGAAGGCGCTCCCCTGCTAAGGGAGTATGCGGTCAAAAGCTGCATCGAGGGTTCGAATCCCTCCCTCACCGCCATTTAATTGCATCCGTAGCTCAGCTGGATAGAGTACTCGGCTACGAACCGAGCGGTCGGAGGTTCGAATCCTCCCGGATGCACCATATTAAATTGGAATGGCAGTCATCTTGGTCTGATATAATTTGTTTTTTCCAAACGATGACCAGGGAGGATAACGTTGCTTCAGCAACGGCCCGAAGGGCGAGGTTTTGCCGAGTAATCCTCCCGGATGCACCATATAAATGGCAAAGTTGTTTTGGCGGTGGCGAGCGAACACGGCAGTAAATAAAGAATTATCAATGCATCCGTAGCTCAGCTGGATAGAGTACTCGGCTACGAACCGAGCGGTCGGAGGTTCGAATCCTCCCGGATGCACCATTCTTGAGTATTCCAATCAGTGTTACAGCAAGTTATCTGCTTACTTTAAGCAAGGTAATTCTGCGTCATTATGCATCCGTAGCTCAGCTGGATAGAGTACTCGGCTACGAACCGAGCGGTCGGAGGTTCGAATCCTCCCGGATGCACCATTACTTCGTTAATCTTCACTTCACTGCTTTCTTATCCCGCAGCTTGTAATATTCGTTTAGACGTTCCATTTCCCTTATCACTCATCGTTTGTAGCGCTATTAGTGCCTGCCTTTTGACGACGAAAAGTTATCTCCTATGATTTATTCTGCTTTGGATTGTGTTTGCCAAAGATCAGGGGCTTACCCGATTGCTCCAATATGACAGCAATAATGACATGATTATTATATGGTTATTGAGTGAGCGACAACGTTTTTACTTTGCGATAAAGTAGGCCCTCTTTTTCAGTGAGCATGGAGTCATGATGTACGATCGTTATCAAGGGCTGATCTTTGATATGGACGGCACCATACTCGATACAGAACCAACACACCATAAGGCTTGGGATCAGGTGTTGGCGAAGTACGAAATGAAATATGATGCGGCTGTTATGACAGCATTGAATGGATCGCCTACTTGGCGTATTGCCCAGTTTATTATTGACCGTCACCAGGCGGATATCGACCCGCATCGGCTGGCCGATGAGAAAACGGCGGTTGTGGAAGAAATGTTACTGGATACGGTAACGCCGCTGCAGTTGATCGATGTCGTCAAACATTATCATGGGCGTCGTCCTATGGCCGTTGGGACAGGCAGTACCCATGGTATGGCTGACCGGCTTTTGCAACATCTTGGGCTGCATAATTATTTTGATGCAATCGTCGGTGCTGACGATGTCATCAATCATAAGCCTTTCCCCGACACCTTTTTACGCTGTGCCGAACTTATCGCTGTTGCACCAGAACACTGTGTCGTGTTTGAAGATGCTGATTATGGTATTGAAGCGGCCAGGCGTGCGAAGATGGCTGTGGTTGATGTTCGTAAACGGTGACTGAATTCTGGGCGATATTCTCGCTTTTCTGGAGTAGTTTGCTGAGTGCAACGCTATTGCCCGGCAGTTCGGAGGTGTTGCTCGTCGCGCTCTTGGTTTCAGGTAGCGCCAGCCCCATTTTGTTAATTATTGTGGCAACGGTGGGAAATACCCTGGGAGGGGTAACAAATATTTTTATAGGGCGCTTACTGCCTCAGCCAAAACAGCAGACGGGATATTCGATGGCGATACGCTGGTTACAGTGTTATGGCCCTGCTGCGCTATTATTTAGCTGGGTTCCGGTAGTCGGCGATTTATTGTGCGTGTTGGCGGGTTGGTTGCGTATGCCTTGGATGCGTGCGGCTGTTTTCATCGGTATCGGGAAAGCGTTGCGCTATATCGTCCTGACAGGGATAACCTTACAAGGTATTGCATGGTGGCATTAGCTGGTCGATATAAGGTCTGGTGAGTGGCGCCAAGTTTCAATTATGCTTACAAACATTACATTTTAACAACGGGAGGTCGATTTGATCCCGGACATATCAAAAGCGCTTTCCTGGCTGGAAAAACATCCACATGCAGTGAATGGTATTCAGCGTGGAATTGAGCGTGAAACTTTGCGCGTATTGGCGAATGGACATCTTGCGACAACCGGTCATCCTGAGCGGTTAGGCTCGGCGTTAACGCACTCGTGGATTACGACGGATTTCGCTGAAGCATTGCTGGAATTTATCACTCCGGTTGATAATGATGTCGACCATTTGCTGACGTTTTTGCGTGATATCCATCGCCATGTCGCGCGTAATCTGGGTGATGAGCGGATGTGGCCATTAAGCATGCCGTGCTTTATTGCAGCAGAGCAGGATATTGAGTTAGCGCAATATGGGTCATCCAACATTGGACGTTTTAAAACGCTTTATCGTGAAGGGTTGAAGACTCGCTATGGCGCATTGATGCAGACAATCTCCGGTGTGCATTACAATTTTTCACTACCGATGGCGTTTTGGCAGGCCAAAGCGGGGATCCGCGATGTTGAAAGTGGCAAGTCTGAGATTTCAGCCGGTTATTTTCGTTTGATCCGTAACTACTATCGGTTCGGTTGGATTATTCCCTATCTGTTTGGCGCTTCTCCCGCCATTTGCTCGTCTTTCCTGCAGGGACGGGAAACGTCGTTGCCGTTTGAGCGTACGGATAAGGGGATGTGTTATCTACCGTATGCAACGTCGCTGCGACTGAGCGATTTGGGCTATACCAATAAGTCACAAAGTAATCTTGGTATCACATTTAATGATCTGGATACTTATGTCGCTGCGTTAAAACGCGCGATAAAAACGCCTTCTGAAGAGTATGCTCAGGTAGGGGTGAAGAAAGAAGGCCGGTATCTGCAGTTGAATACCAACGTATTGCAGATCGAAAATGAGCTTTATGCGCCAATCAGGCCGAAGCGAGTTACCCGGTCCGGGGAGTCTCCTTCCGATGCGCTTCTGCGCGGAGGGATCGAGTACATTGAGGTGAGATCGCTGGATATTAATCCTTTCTCTCCAACCGGCGTTAGCGCCAGCCAGGTGCGATTCCTGGATTTGTTCCTGATTTGGTGCACCCTGGCGGATGCGCCGGAAATGAGCGCCGATGAGTTGGCGTGTACGCGTAAAAACTGGAACCGGGTGATACTGGAAGGTCGCAAGCCGGGACAGACTGTCGGTATGGGTTGTGATACTGAACAACAGCCTATCGCTGATGTCGGAAAAGCATTGTTTGTTGATTTGCGTCGCGTTGCAGAGGTACTGGACGACGGGAATACTCAGCCATACTACCAGCAGGTTTGTGATGAACTGATTACGGGCTTTGATGATCCGGAAAGTACATTCTCTGGACGATTGCTTGAGCTGATGAAGAAAGATGGCTGCGGTGGCGTCGGTCTTCATCTTGCGGACGAATACCGTAAGATATTGAGCAGTGAGCCACTGCAAGTCTTGACGGAAGGGCAGTTGAAAGCGGAATGTGAACGTTCCTGGCTTCGTCAGCAGCAGATTGAAGCTGAAGATACACTGAGCTTTGAGGCGTATCTTGCCGCGCACTGAAAAAAGAAAAGGCCACAGTAAATGTGGCCAAATAAACATCTCTAATAGGGATGATGATAATAAATGCGCGTCTTTCAGTAATTCAGACCTGCATGAAGAAAAAAAGTTTCCCAGAAATGCGGAAAAATAAAATTTTTCTATGAGGAGGTGACGTTATGCCGTTACTAGATAGCTTTACTGTAGATCATACCCGTATGGCAGCGCCTGCTGTCCGGGTCGCGAAAACCATGAAAACCCCTCATGGCGATAACATTACTGTCTTCGACCTGCGTTTTTGCCGTCCTAACCATGAAGTGATGCCAGAGCGCGGAATTCATACGCTGGAGCATCTGTTTGCCGGCTTCATGCGTGATCACTTGAATGGCGACGGTGTCGAGATTATTGATATTTCGCCGATGGGATGCCGTACCGGTTTCTACATGAGCCTGATTGGGACGCCAAAAGAGCAACGCGTAGCGGATGCCTGGAAAGCGGCAATGGCGGATGTGCTGAAAGTGACCGAACAGCAAAAAATCCCGGAACTCAATGAATATCAGTGCGGAACCTATGAGATGCATTCTCTGACAGAGGCTCAGGAAATTGCACAGCATATTCTGGATCATGATATTGGCATCAACCAGAATGACGATCTGGCGCTGCCGAAGGATAAGCTGGCAGAACTACATATCTAGTGAATACTTGATTCGCAGTAAGCCGGAATGAAAAAGAGAGCCAGAAATTGGCTCTCTTTACTTTTTTAGCGTCATTTTTCATACCAGATTGTACGGTATGCCCGTCAGGCGTTTAGGCGGCGACGAAGTGCTGTATGACTCTGCTGCCGAAATAGGAAAGGGTCAATAATAACGCGCCCAGCAGGCTGAACCAGACTACCCGGCGTCCACGCCAGCCTTCATGGTAATGCCCCCAAAGCAGCAGAATATAGATGAACCAGGCGAACAGAGAAAAAATGGCTTTATGCAGATTTTCTTTGTTACCAATCAGGTCATCCATATAGAACAGACCTGTACAGAGCGTCAGCGTCAACAGAATGACGCCAACCTGAGTAATGTGGAACATTTTCCGCTCGATACTCATTAACGGCGGCATATCGGCGGCAAACCCCAGCTTTTTATTCTTTAGCAGATAATCCAGCCAGACGAGCTGTAGCGCATAAAGTGCGGCAATCAGCAGAGTGGCGTAAGAAAACAGGGCGAGGCCAATGTGGATCATCAGACCCGGAGTCGCTTCCAGATGGGTAATGAACTCTCCCGGCATAAAACTGGCAAAAGCCAGATTGATTAGTGCAAACGTATAAACGATAGGGAGCAGAAACCATCCACGGTTACGTGAAGCAACTATCGTCATCACGATACAGATCATGAGGCTGACGAGAGAGCCAATGTTTAACAGGCTAAGGTTTTGACCCGTCTGGACATCAAAAATGCGTTGATAAAGCGCTACTGCATGACAGATAAGCGCAACGCTGGCCGAAAGTATTGCCAGCCGACGATATGCACTGTTCTTGCGTAGCAGACTGGGAATAATCAGTCCAAGGCTGAATGTGTAGGCGACCAGCGCCACAATAGCGAAAACAGACATACAAGTAGGTTATTGAACATCAACTAAGTAAAATGAAGGGTCAGTATAACGTTAGTCTCACTGGGGACCAACTGTTCTCCATCCGAGTCACAGAGATCGTCGGCGCTTTCGTGTTATAATCCAGCCATTCGCGTCGCGGCTTGCGGCTTGTCATACGTTGAGCATGAGATATGTTTGAAAATTTAACCGATCGACTATCGCGCACATTGCGCAATATCAGCGGCCGCGGGCGGTTGACTGAAGACAATATTAAGGAAACGCTGCGTGAAGTTCGCATGGCGTTGCTGGAAGCTGACGTCGCCCTACCGGTTGTTCGCGATTTTATCAATCGTGTCAAAGAACGTGCGGTGGGGCATGAGGTCAACAAGAGCCTGACTCCAGGTCAGGAGTTCGTCAAGATCGTCAAAAATGAACTCGTCAGTGCGATGGGGGAAAGCAATGCGGAGCTGAATCTTGCTGCGCAGCCGCCCGCAGTCGTGCTGATGGCGGGTTTACAAGGGGCAGGTAAAACAACCAGCGTCGGTAAACTGGGCAAATTCCTCAAAGAAAAGCAGAAGAAAAAGGTACTGGTTGTTTCTGCGGACGTTTATCGTCCTGCGGCAATTAAACAGTTGGAAACGCTGGCAGAATCAATTGGCGTCGATTTCTTCCCCTCAACGGCGCAGGAAAAGCCGATTGATATCGTTAGTCGTGCTTTACAGCATGCCAAACTGAAATTCTATGATGTGTTGTTAGTTGATACTGCCGGTCGTCTCCATGTCGATGACGCCATGATGGACGAGATTAAGCAGGTTCACGCGGCGATCAATCCGGTGGAAACCCTGTTTGTTGTCGATGCCATGACCGGTCAGGATGCGGCGAATACGGCGAAAGCCTTTAATGAAGCACTGCCGTTAACCGGTGTGGTTTTAACCAAAGTCGATGGTGATGCTCGTGGCGGCGCCGCGCTGTCTATCCGCCATATTACGGGTAAACCGATAAAATTCCTTGGCGTTGGTGAAAAAACGGAAGCTCTGGAGCCTTTCTATCCCGAGCGTGTTGCTTCCCGTATTCTTGGCATGGGAGATGTGATTTCCCTGATCGAGGATATCGAAAGTAAGGTTGATCGTACCCAGGCGGAAAAACTGGCGAAAAAGCTGAAAAAAGGGGACGGCTTTGATCTGACCGATTTCCTTGACCAGCTTAAGCAGATGCGCAACATGGGCGGCATGGCCAGCATGATGAGCAAAATGCCCGGAATGGGGCAATTGCCTGATAATGTGAAATCACAGATGGATGATAAAGTGCTGGTCCGTATGGAAGCGATTATCAATTCGATGACGCATCAGGAACGTGCCAAGCCCGAAATTATCAAAGGTTCCCGGAAACGTCGTATTGCGACGGGATCGGGGATGCAGGTTCAGGACGTCAACCGCCTTCTGAAGCAGTTTGATGATATGCAGCGGATGATGAAGAAAATGAAGAGTGGCGGTTTGGCGAAAATGATGCGCGGTATGAAAGGCATGATGCCGCCGGGATTCCCGGGTCGTTAAGCGCGATAATCTGACGGTGAATATAAAGTCTCACCGCCATTTTACGCTTTAGATTGCTTTTTGCGCCAAAATGAGTAAAATTTTGGGGCTTTTTATATGACACACTGGGCCCCGTTCCTCGATGGGGCCCGGTTGTTTTATTAACTAAAGAGGATGTTATGGTAACAATTCGTTTGGCACGTGGCGGCGCGAAAAAACGCCCGTTCTATCAAGTCGTCGTGACCGATAGCCGCAATGCGCGCGATGGTCGCTTCATTGAGCGCGTAGGCTTCTTCAACCCGATCGCAACGGGTCAGGCAGAAGCTCTGCGTTTGGATCTGGACCGTATCGAGCATTGGGTTGGTCTGGGTGCAACAGTGTCTGATCGCGTATCTTCGCTGATCAAAGACGCTAAAAAAGCAGCATAATCTGTTGCGGTGGTAACAATGAGCAAACAACTTAGTCCTAAAGCACCTGTTAACCCCATCGTATTGGGGAAGATGGGATCGACTTATGGCATCCGTGGTTGGCTCAGAGTGTTTTCATCCACCGAAGATGCCGAAAGCATTTTTGATTATCAACCTTGGTTTATCCAGACAAAAAGTGGTTGGCAGCTTGTCGAGATTGAAAGCTGGAAACATCACAATCAGGATCTGATCATCAAGATTAAAGATGTTGACGATCGTGATGCGGCCAATCTACTGACCAATTGCGAAATTGTCGTAGATTCAACGCAACTGCCTGAGTTGGATGAAGGTGATTATTATTGGAAGGATCTTATTGGCTGTCAGGTCGTGACCTCAACGGGTTATCAACTGGGTAAAATCATTGATATGATGGAAACCGGTTCGAACGACGTGATGGTAATAAAAGCCAACCTGAAAGATGCATTCGGGGTCAAGGAGCGGTTGGTTCCGTTCCTCACTGAACAGGTTGTCAAGCATGTTGACCTTTCTGCTCAAACTATTGAAGTAGATTGGGATCCTGGTTTTTGAGCTCTGAGCTGACCAGTAGTACTAAGTGGAACGCGACGATGTGGATTGGGGTTATTAGCCTGTTTCCAGAGATGTTCCGCGCAATTACTGATTACGGAGTCACTGGCCGGGCAGTTAAAAATGGCCTGCTGAGCGTACAGTACTGGAGTCCGCGAGACTTCACTTACGATCGGCATCGCACCGTGGACGATCGCCCTTATGGCGGCGGTCCCGGAATGCTGATGATGGTGCAACCTTTGCGGGATGCGATCCACGCAGCAAAAGCAGCGGCAGGCGAAGGTGCCAGAGTGATTTATTTATCACCTCAGGGCCGCAAATTAGATCAGCAAGGCGTACGTCAACTCGCCACCAATCAGAAAATGATTCTGGTTTGTGGTCGGTACGAGGGGATTGATGAGCGCGTAATTAAAACCGAAATTGATGAAGAATGGTCAATCGGTGATTACGTCCTCAGCGGTGGTGAGCTACCGGCAATGGCGCTGATTGATTCGGTTTCCCGTTTTATACCGGGTGTACTGGGTCATCAGGCTTCGGCAGAAGAGGATTCTTTTGCTGATGGATTGCTGGATTGCCCACATTTTACTCGCCCCGAAGTGTTGGCAGGCATGGATGTCCCGGCAGTTTTGCTGTCAGGAAATCATGCTGAGATTCGTCGCTGGCGTTTGAAGCAGTCGCTGGGCCGAACCTGGCTTAGAAGACCTGAACTTCTGAAAAGCCTAGCTCTGACTGACGAGCAAGCAACGTTGTTGGCTGAATTCCAACGTGAATATCAGTCTGGACAACATGAGTATTAGGTGGTCGTTCTGGTACGCCAAACGAACCCAAATATCAGTTTACCTAGGGTAAGAGACATATTATGAGCAACATTATTAAGCAAATTGAACAAGAGCAGATGAAGCAGGACGTACCTGCATTTCGTCCGGGTGATACCGTAGAAGTGAAGGTATGGGTTGTTGAAGGTAGCAAAAAACGTCTGCAGGCATTCGAGGGCGTGGTTATCGCTATTCGTAACCGCGGTCTGCATTCTGCATTCACTGTTCGTAAGATTTCCAACGGCGAAGGTGTAGAACGTGTTTTCCAAACGCATTCTCCAGTAGTTGACAGCATCGCTGTCAAACGTCGTGGTGCCGTACGTAAAGCCAAACTGTACTACCTGCGTGAACGCACTGGTAAGTCTGCCCGTATTAAAGAGCGTCTTAACTAATAGCGCGCTTTCGCAACATCCGAAAGTGGTTAGTTATCAAGGGTTCGCCGGCGGCGAACCCTTTTTTTACGTCCATATCCACTTTTGTCCATGGCAGCCTTTTCAACGGTGTAAAAAAGCGCTGGCGTGGGCTGGGTTTGCAACGTTTTGAAATCCACAATGGGGTGACTTTGGTAATCGTCTACACCTGTTCGTCAATTACCTGTTAACACTTCCAACCTGTTAGGAGGGAAAGAAGATCGCTGTCGCCTTGGTAAAATTAACGTCCTCTCAGATACGTGATCTATCAAGGGCGTGTTGAAGCCTACGAGGGAACCAGAATTTAGCGTGGAGCGTTGTCTACTGGTTGGGAGGCATCAGCGTTATGTTCGACTTTTTCCTAATCAAGGCCAATAGCTGCCATAATGACTTCTTTTTTATCAGGGTAAACACTCAAATAGATATCATATCCACTGTAGGCCGGTGAGATCCAACGAATGGTATTAATATCGATCTTCTCAGGTGTAAATTTCTTGGCTCTTAAGTAGCTTTCTAACTCCGATTTGTCAGTCGTTCCAGTAAAGAATATTACATTGGTCTCAGGTTTATTACCATCACGAGCTGAATAGCTTATATAATAATCCTGAGATATAAGGGGCGCGTTTCTGATCATTTCCGTTGAGAAAAAGCGGTCGTAGAACCAATTGGTTTTTGTGTAAGAAATACTATCAATAGTAAGTAGTTTTAAAAGAATATATGAAAATGCAACTATGGAGACAAAAAAAAAGCGATTTTTTTATTGGTTTGCATAAACCCTCCCACCGTTTAAATATATTCCGATGTCGCTATCGTTCGCAATGAAAACATTACCTGATTTAAAATCAAAGTATGGTTTTATTGATTTCATAAAATACGGTAACTCACCTAAATAAGGTCTTGAGTTTGCAGATATTGATGGATCCGGAAACAACAAAGGTCTAAATCCTTTATTCTTAAAATTTCCAATAGGTCCATAATGGTCCCATCGCTTAATTGATTCACTTTTGCTAACAGGTTTTAAGTCATAAAGATAATTTCTACCATGGATTGCACGATAAAATCCGAGTAAATCGGATACAAGATCTTCGCCGCTAAAACCACTGTCAGTGGTCCAGCTAAAAGGCCAACTATCCTGCAAGCTCTCAAATGCCGTACCCGTTTTCATCATCATGGCAAGAACGATACTGTGCCGCTCAGATAGTGGGCGTCCGCGGCGTATTTTCCAAATACTGTACTTAGAAGTACCTATCCACTTCCTTCTAATAAACATGCTTTGCTCATAGTGAATATGATAGAACTCATCTGGTCTACTTTCACCCAATTCCATTTGAGACAAAAGATTCCTGATATCATCACCTGAGGCATGACCTAAATCTACCCAGCCTAATATTTCAGTGTAAATTATGCCGTATTTTGCTGAAATTGCCTGATTGACATCCAATATCTCTGAGCGCTTACTCATTTATCCATCCATGATTTTCTAATATTTAATAAGTTGAACCACTCCATAGCATATAATTACTCGTGCGAGCAATGACATGTTCTAATGTTATTGATGAAAATTTAAATGATACATTTTCTTGAGGTTGGGCATCATTATGCGTCAACGAGTTAGGATAAAAATAACGAATGTCCGTAACAATTGCATCTTTCAAAGAGATCTTAAAAAAAGCTCATAACCTCCTAACGAGGACGTTCTGTAACATTGAAACACGCAATCTAATTTCTCATTATCATTCAGGGCCTGAGCTAAAAGAGGCGTGGCTTTATCTATTGGTTTTCTTATGTCAACCGGATGAAGAGATACATTTTCTAATCGTGTAAATTGGTTCATTAATTCATATACAAAAATTTCATCTTCATGGGCTGATTGATATTTATTACCAATAGAATCTATCGAGGATGCTCCTGCCGATATAAGACCTTGTTTTTCACCGTTAACTTTTAAATATATAACGTTAGCCATTTAATATCCCCTTCATTTCCTTGAAGATTAATATGTTCCATCAAAATTCCTTATCTCATTGTTTATTACAAAAGTCAAGGTTAATAATCATCAACTTTCTGATTTAACGGGTAATGCCTCTAACCAGTAGGATTATCTGATATCCAGAATAATAAAGTGATTATTTATCAACTGGTTGATGATGGCGAACCCTTTTTTACGGCTGGAGGTATAACGTTTCTCTGATCCAGATATGCGGCTGGCGGTAACCTATTTTGCACGATGCCCTCAACGTATTATGATCGATAGTCATGCTGAGGGAATGATGATGAAATTGGAAGGACGATAGTTACGGTTTGATATTGTGATATGACAGCATTTGGATAAGTCTTATCAGCTGTAGAGCTTAGTGCAAACTTTGCTGCCATTGGGTTCGCAATTGCTCGGCATCAGAGACGCCATCGCAGCTGGCAGGGAAGTTCTTGCCGGATTTCCCCCATTCTATCATGTTGGCGGGATGACAAAACGCTGTCTGTCCTGCGTTATAGCCGCGTAAATAGGCATCGCGATCGACTTCGGGGTTGCCAAACCATTCTTGCAGCGTGTCATTGTCTTTCACCACCATGCCGGATACGGCATCTTTATAGCCAGCATCATACCAAAAGTCAGCTTCTCCCCCAGGCACAGAAGAAGGGAGATGGCTTTGGCAACCGGTCATAAAAAGAATTACAGCTAAAAAGTAACTGTATTTCATAATGAAACCTTTCGCGAGTAGAAGTCTCTATCATAAAAGCGTTTTGCTTTTAGGCGATACCCAATTTTTCTTTTAATAACTTCAGATAGCGGCGGCTGACAGGGATATGTTTTCCCGTATGTGTCAGTACTTCCGCGGCGCCATTTTCCATTAATTGAATTTCTTTTAGAAGCTCGGTGTTTACCATATATTTTCGGTGGCACCGTACAAAAGGCGTTTTTTCTTCCAGCGTTTTCAGAGACAGTTGTGTGTAACCAGACTGACTTACGCCAACAACATGTACACCGCTTAGCTCTGAACTGAAATATTCGACTTCATCGACTTTGAGTAAAAAAATCCGGTTATGTCCGGTGCAGGGAATATGGCGGAGGTAGGGCTCGGTAATGATGTGTACGTTTTTATTTACACTTGTGCCGCGACGTAAACGATTCAGCGTTTTTGCAAGCCGATGGGCATCCAGCGGTTTTAGCAAATAATCGAACGCATGTTCTTCGAAAGCGCGAACCGCGTATTCATCATATGCGGTCACAAACACGACATAAGGCATGTTTTCCGGATCCAGCATCGCGACCAATTCCAGCCCACTGATTTTGGGCATCTGGATATCCAGAAAGATGACGTCAGGTTGCAGGCGATGAATCGTGGGTATCGCTTCGAGCGCGTTGCTGCACTGGGCGATGATAGTGATATCAGGTTCGTTCTCCAACAGCAAAGACAGTTCTTCTCGCGCCAGCTGTTCGTCGTCAATGATTATTGCTTTCAACATTGTTCCCCCTTGTTGTCATGATTCTACCATTATTCGCGTGAGTGATTGGAATGCGTGAATATGGAAGTGAGCGTTGGCGCCAATTCGTTTTTTGGCGTTTTAGTGACAGTAATTTTAAATTTACAGATGTGTATTGAAAAATTTACGGTTCATGTTATGGTGTAGGCATCGCGCGTAGACTGCGTTGGTCATTCGCGCTTATACCGAACTCGTCAGGAATATGAACATGCAAAAAGATTCACTCAATAATATTAATATCAGCGCAGAACAGGTGCTTATTACCCCGGAACAGTTAAAGGCCAAATTTCCCCTTAGTGACAATGAACAAGCGGCCATCGCTCATGCTCGTGAAACGATTGCCAGCATTATTCATGGTCGTGATGAACGCCTGCTGATTGTCTGCGGACCGTGTTCTATTCATGATACCGACGCTGCGCTGGAATATGCCCGTCGTTTGCAAGCGCTTGCTGCTGAGTTGAGCGACCGGTTGTATATTGTCATGCGGGTATATTTTGAAAAACCGCGTACGACCGTAGGCTGGAAAGGCCTGATCAACGATCCTTACATGGATGGGTCATTTGATGTCGAAGCGGGTTTGCATATTGCTCGCGAGTTATTACTTGAACTGGTGGACATGGGCTTACCGCTGGCGACTGAAGCACTGGATCCGAATAGTCCCCAATATCTGGGAGATTTGTTCAGCTGGTCTGCGATCGGTGCACGTACCACTGAATCGCAGACACATCGTGAAATGGCATCAGGTCTGTCCATGCCGGTTGGTTTTAAAAATGGAACCGACGGCAGTCTGGGTACAGCGATCAACGCAATGAGAGCCGCGGCCATGCCGCACCGTTTTGTCGGGATCAACCAGATCGGGCAAGTTTGTCTGTTGCAGACTCAGGGCAATGCGGATGGCCATGTGATTCTGCGCGGTGGTAAAAAGCCGAATTACAGTGCGCAAGATGTTGCCGAGTGTGAAAAACAGATGCAGGAAGCAGGACTGAGACCTGCCCTGATGATAGATTGTAGCCATGGCAACTCCAATAAAGATTATCGTCGTCAGCCTCTTGTGGTTGAATCTGCAATTGAGCAGATTAAGGCAGGAAATCGTTCCATTATTGGCTTGATGCTGGAGAGTCACCTTAATGAAGGCAGCCAGTCTTCAGAGCAGCCTCGTTCCGACATGCGGTATGGCGTGTCCGTAACGGATGCCTGCATCAGTTGGGAAAGCACAGAAGCATTGCTGCGTTCAGTACATCAGGAACTTGGCGCACGAGTAAAACATTCAGGAGAGTAACAAGATATGGTAGCTGAACTGACCGCATTGCGTGATCGGATAGACGAGGTAGATAAAGAGCTTTTAGCGCTGTTATCACATCGGTTGCGTTTAGTGGCGGAAGTCGGTGAAGTGAAAAGTCGGTATGGTTTGCCGATTTATGTTCCCGATCGTGAAGCGGCAATGTTCAGTTCACGTCGAAAAGAAGCCGAGGCGCTGGGAGTACCGCCTGACCTGATTGAAGATATCTTGCGCCGGGTTATGCGTGAGTCCTATTCCAGTGAGAATGAAAAGGGATTTAAAACATTATGCCCGTTACTTCGACCTGTGGTCATCATCGGTGGTCGTGGTCAAATGGGTAAGCTGTTTGAAAAAATGCTGACGTTGTCCGGGTATCAGGTCAGGATTCTGGAACAGGATGATTGGCCCCGGGCGGAAAGTTTGTTGTCTGATGCGGGCATGGTTATTGTCAGTGTCCCGATTCATGTTACTGAACAGGTGATCGCTCGTCTGCCTAAACTGCCGGATGATTGTATTCTTGTTGATTTGGCATCGGTAAAAAATGGGCCGTTGCAAGCCATGCTGGCTGCCCATCAAGGACCGGTGCTCGGGCTGCATCCGATGTTTGGCCCTGATAGCGGTAGTCTGGCAAAGCAGGTCGTTGTCTATTGCGATGGGCGTCAACCTGAAGCCTATCAGTGGCTGCTGGAGCAAATTCAGGTATGGGGCGCGCGTTTGCATCGCATCAGCGCTGTGGAGCACGATCAGAATATGATGTTCATTCAGGCGCTGCGTCACTTCGCAACGTTTGCATATGGTCTGCATCTGGCGGAAGAGAATGTACAGTTGGAACAATTGCTGGCGCTTTCATCACCGATCTATCGTCTGGAATTGATTATGGTGGGACGACTGTTCGCACAGGATCCACAGTTGTACGCTGATATTATAATGTCGTCGGAGAATAATCTGGCGCTGATTAAGCGGTATTACCAACGTTTCGGTGAAGCGATAGCGCTGCTGGAACGTGCGGATAAAGCCGAGTTCATCAGCAGCTTCAAGAAAGTCGAACATTGGTTTGGTGACTACGCGAACCGATTCCAATCTGAAAGTCGGACATTATTGCGTCAGGCTAACGATATTCGTCAGTAACCATGCCAGATACGTTTAGAATCTGAGAATGCCATCCCGTTGCCTATGCCGGGATGGCATTTTTCATTCGACGGCGTTTACAGGAACGACATTTTCGCTTGGGTAGCAGCCCAAGACTTTCAGGGAACGAGTGATGGACGTTAATTCCTTCAGGGCTTTCTGCATGGCTTCGCTACGCAGGTTAGCCTGTACATCTATATAAAACATCTCTTCCCACGGATTACCGTTAATCGGTCGCGATTCCAGCTTGGTCATTACAATACCGTGGTCGCGCAGGACCAGAAGCGCTTCAACCAAGGCGCCGGATTGTTGACCCGTTGCCATAATCAGCGTGGTCTTGGCCGGGACCTGTTCTGATACGTCAATCGGTTTGCGGGCGAGAACAATAAAGCGGGTGATGTTTTGTGACTGATTTGCCAGATTATGCTCTAGAACCTGCAATTGGTAGAGCATGCCGCCGGCTTCGCTACCGAGTGCTGCGGCTTTCGCTGAGTTGAGCGCCGCTACTTTTTCCATTGCCGCAGCAGTACTTTCACAGTACTCGATTTTCCAGTTGGGGAAGCGACTGATAAAGTGGCTGCATTGCTGAAATGGCTGTGGGTGACTATAAACAGTCTCAATCTGATCCAGGCTGGTTTCGGTTGCCACTAAAACACAGTGATTAATCGGATTACTCAACTCACCGACAATGGATAACCCGGTGTGTTGTAACAGGTCATAGACATCGTTAATGGAACCCGAGCTGGTATTTTCAATCGGCAGCACCGCGTAGTCGGCCTGACCGGTCTCCACCATATTGAAAATGTCCTGGAACTTCTGGCAGCCGCATTCGATGAACTGTTCGAAATGGCGGGCGGCGTATTGACGCGCTGCCAGATGAGAATAGGAGCCTTTAGGACCGAGAAAAGCGATACGGGCTGAGTGAGATGTCGTCTGGTTAAGGTGATGCTGCAAGAGCGCCTGTTGCGTCAGTACGGAGTCTTCAATGATAAGCTGGAACAAACGGGTGATGTAGTGACCATCAAGATGATATTTTTTCCCTGCCGCGGTCAGTTTGTCGAGTAAATCACGTTCGCGCTCTTTATCACGGATGGGTCGATGAGAGTGCAGTTTACTGCGTGCAACGTCGAGTGCTAATTCACGTCTTTGCGCCAATAACTCAAGCAGTTTCAAGTCCAGTTCGCTGATGCGCTCGCGTAGTACCAGTAATGGATTATCGGTCATTATGTTGTTACCTGTTTTCTATTCTTATAAAAAAAGCCTCCTGTTTTCAGGAGGCCTTTCTGTTCGTCTTCGTATTCTTACTCTTATGACGAATCGCCTCCCAAATCAGGGGAAGGTAAAAAAGAATACGAAGAAAAACGGTGAATGGGTCATGTGAATCCAGTGTGCAATATGAAGATGCGTCGGAATAATAACAGGTAAAGTAACCGTTGGCTTTTCATCCTGTCAATACAAAATCGCCGGGTGTGATTTTGAACCACGTGCAACGTTGGCACTTTAGGGGCGGGCAAAGGATGCCCGCTATACAAAAAACGCGCCATCAGGCGCGTTAGGTAACCGGAACCGGTGGAAATTATTCTTCCTGAATAATTTGCAAGTTGGCATCTTTGACGCTTGTCGCTGCGCGACGGGCCTCTCCTTTATGTCGCACCTTGTCCAATTGACGCTCAAGTTTAGCGATGAGCTCATTGATAGCTGCATACATATCTTCATGTTTGGCACTGGCGACCAACGGTCCGTTTGGCGTACTGATTGTTGCATCAGCAACGAAACCCTGGGGTTCTTTTGACAGAATGATGTGCGGGTTAATCAGGTGAGCTTGCCACTTATCCAGTTTAGAAAGACGGTCTTCGACATGCTGACGTATTGCGGGGGTAATATCCATTTGCTTACTGGTAATATTGATAGTCATATAACTTACCTCTCTGCCTATGTCCGTCTTGGATAATTTCAGCATACCGCGAGTTGAGACAAAAATCGTGATATTGATCGCTTTTTTTTGTCACTTTCTGTCAGTAAACCGTGATTTGTGAACTGTCCGCAGGAATTGAAGGGGAGAACTTGAAGGAGGAGGTAGCCTATGCCATTATCGCAAAGATGTACTGAGACCTTTCGTGATTTTTCTGCCTTTCCCTTCCTTTCTAAGAACACACTCCGACAATAAAAAACGGCAACCTGAGCTGTAATGCCGATCAGTTAAGGATCGGTTGACCGATCCAGTGGCTGTGTAAGAATCCGGAA
>NZ_QDKJ01000017.1:0-81395 GCF_003115815.1 Brenneria roseae subsp. americana
CACCGACCGTGGCGGTGACGGTAAAGGCGCCGCCTTCGGTCACCTGATTGTCCGAGCTTAGAGTGATAACTGTGGTATCGCCGTCATCTACCACTGTGGTAGTGGTGGTACTTGTCGTATCCAGCGCGTCATAGTTGCCGCCGGACGTTTCTTTAATACCAACCGTGATCGATTCATCACCCTGCCGGTAGCTATCATCGGCTCGCGACGCGATCTGCACCGACCCGCTGCTTTCCCCTACCGGAATGGTGATGGTCTGGTCATTGCTCAGCGTAATGACCAGCGGGCTGCCGGTGACCGGCGAACCGACGGTGGCGGTGACGGTAAAGGCGCCGCCTTCGGTCACCTGATTGTCCGAACTCAACGTGATAACGGTCGTATCGCCGTCATCTACCACTGTGGTAGTGGTGGTACTTGTCGTATCCAGCGCTTCATAGTTGCCGCCGGACGTTTCTTTAATGCCAACCGTGATCGATTCATCACCCTGCTGATAGCTATCATCGGCTCGCGTATCGATCTGCACCGACCCGCTGCTTTCGCCAACCAGGATAGTGATGGTCTGATCATTGCTCAGCGTAATGACCAGAGGGCTGCCGGTTACTGGTGAACCCACCGAGGCAGTGACCGTAAACTGTCCGCCTTCAGTGACCTGACTGTTGGAACTCAGTGTGATTACGTCACTATTTCCCGTATTCCCTTCAGAAAGTTGCGTGTTCGTTAATGATTGGGTGTCGGCGCCATCAAATTCTTCTACCCCGTCGGTCGCGAAACCGATCCCCGCCGTCGGATAACCCACCGTCACATCAACAATCTGTCCGGTCAGATCGAGCACCACAGCGGTGTGTCCGCCGCCGCCGTCGCCCGCCTCGCCAGCGCTATCATTACCCGCTGCCGTGGCTTCAAGCACTTGTGTCGGATCCGCGCCCTGTTCAATGGCGGCCTGCAAAGCGGCAACATCATCCGCGGCTTCCTCCGTCTTCTGCGAAGTTACACCAGCAACTTCGCTCCAACGGCTGTCACGCCCTAAATCCAGAGAGCGCCCATCAGGTAACGTTATAGAGACTGCACCATTGTCACCGGTAACAATTTCTTCACCGCTATAGATACGATCGCCCGCAACCAATAATCGTTGGCTCCCATCTAAAGCGATAACAAAGACCTGTCCAATGACATATTTGATGATACCGATTACGCTATTCATGATAGCTTCTCCATGATATCTATAGTTATTTTATGGTGCAGATAAAAATGATTATATTTCGACATCATCCTAATGAATTAGGTTTGCTGTGTGTCGTCCTGATTTAAATTTGGGGTTAACTTACTAATTTAGTGTTTTCTTATGTGCCAGGTACTTGACTCAATGACTGATATAATAAAAAATTCGGATTATTCTTTCCACCACTTTACTTATTAAGTACGATAAATATCTCCTCCACAATAAAAAGACATCTTCATAAAATATAACACATTGATTATTAATAAATAAAAACGAAGACAGCACTAATGACCCACACATCTCATTTAATAGGAATAATCACAAAAAAACATTTGTGAGGAAGATAGTATGATATTGCGTAAATACAATGTTACTTTAATGCTACTTATTGTAGCCTCTTCCAATGCGGCTTATGCCGACACTATTCAGGAAGCGATTAGACACACACTCAATACCCATCCGGAAGTCAGCGCCTCAGTGAACAGCCGTTTTTCTGCAGAGCATGATATGAGTGCCGCCAAAGGGGCCTATTTGCCCTCGGTGACATTAAATGCAGGCATAGGACGTGAGGAAACAGACAGTGTTTCGACACGCTCCAGCGGTCATCATGGCGTTGAGCTGACACGAGGCGAATCCAGTATCAACCTAAGCCAGATGGTATTTGATGGTTTTGCGACATCCAGTGAAGTCGCCCGGCAACGAGCCACCGTAAATTCCCGTGCATACAAAGTATTAAACACCAGTGAATCCACCGCATTAGACGCAGTACAGGTTTATCTCTCTGTCCTGCAGCGTCAGGAGTTTGTACGACTTGCTGAAGCCAATCTCTCCAACCATGAACGTATTTACGATCAAATCAGGCTGCGTAGCGAGCAAGGCGTGGGTCGTCTGGCAGATATGGAACAGGCGGAAGCGCGTCTTGCTCAGGCACGGAATAACGTGTTAACAGAGAAAACCAATCTGGATGACGCCAAAACCAATTATCTGAGCGTAATTGGCAAAGAACCTGACAGTTTGATACTGCCAGATAGCGCAACGCTCTCAATGCCGGCCTCGCTGGCAGATGCGCGGCGTATCATGATAGCGAACAGCCCGGCGTTGAAATCTGCAGAATCTGATGTTGAGGCAACAGAAAAACAATATGAAGCCAGCAAGTCGACATTTTACCCACGGGTCAATGTTGAACTGGCGCGCAGTATGGACAATAACATCGACGGCGCACGCGGCCACAGTAATGAATGGCAGGCCATGCTGAGAATGCAATACAATTTGTATGAAGGCGGTTCCGGCAAAGCAAATATGGAATCAAAGGCCTACCAGATCAAAGAAGCACAGGATATCAGAAACAATGCTCTGCGCATGCTGGATGAGGAGCTGCGTCTTGCCTGGTCTGCGTTGAATAACGCACGCCAGCAACTTCCTATTGCCGCAGAATATGCCGATCGCAGTATGAAAGTTCGTACGGCCTATCAGAAGCAATTTAGCTTAGGCGAAAGGACTCTTTTGGATTTACTGGATAGTGAAAATGAATTATTCACCGCGCAACGACGTCTGGTTGAAGTTCGTTTTACGTCACTCTTTACCGAGTATCGGATAAAGTCGCGTATGGGAGATCTCCTGAACAGTTTATCAATCCCGGCGCCCATTGCGGGGAAAAGTCTTACTAACGTGACTACCCGCGCAGAGTTACCGAACCTAAATTAATATATTAATAGCTTGGAATCTTTTATTTGTAAGTATCATTGATACTGTGGGTAAAATAGCGGTGACGATATCTCGCTCCGGGCTTATCACAGATAGTCATTCAGGCAAGAGAACGTCGCGAATCATACCGCACCATTAAGTGATAACTGTCTATACTGCTTCCCGGTCTTGCCGGGAAGCAATTGTTTGCATATTGTCAGTTACATGGATCGCCTACGTAAGGGAAAGTTCCGTTAAATGAAGTTGCACTCTGTACAAGATGAAAGTAACAACCCTGACGAACCGGTTGTCCATGAATATAGCGATCCCCGCAATCGCCATGACGATCCATTATTGGATGGTCTGCTGATACTTTGTGCTTTGCAGGGAAAATCCGCCAGCCGAACGACATTGACAGCCGGACTTCCCCTTGCCAATCAGCGCCTGTCCATCAAACTGCTTCCCCGTGCCGCGGCACGCGCCGGTTTACAAGGCAGAGTGCTCAAACGCCCGCTGAACAAAATTCCAGCCATGTCCCTGCCGGCCATGCTGCTACTGCTCGAAGGAAGGGCCGCCATTCTGTTAGGTTGGAATGCCGATGGCAGCGCCCGTATCATGCCCAGTGAAACAGAGGGCGGAGAGATTTCTGTCGACTACAACACGTTACAGCAGAATTACCTCGGGTTAGTGATGTTCGCCCAGCCTCGTCATCAATTTGATATTCAAAATAATTCACTGATTCCCCGCACCAAATCCTGGTTCAAGGATACGCTCAAGCTCTCGCGCTTCCTGTATCTGGACGCCGTGTTCGCCAGCCTGCTGATCAATATCATTGCTCTGGCCACTCCGTTATTTGTCATGAACGTTTATGATCGGGTCGTTCCTAATCAGGCAACGGCGACCCTATGGGTGCTGGCTATCGGCATTACGGGCGCGTTTCTTTTTGACCTGGTGTTGAAAACGCTGCGTGGGCTCTGCCTGGATATGGCCGGTAAAAAAACCGACCTGATTATTTCCGCTACGTTGTTTGAACGTATTACAGGCATGTCGATGAAGGCCAGACCGGCACGCGTCGGTAGCTTCGCGCAAAATATTCATGAGTTTCAGTCACTCAGAGATTTCCTTTCTTCCTTGACGCTGACGACGCTGATTGATTTCCCTTTTACCTTACTGCTATTGCTGGTGATCGGATTCATTGGCGGCCCGCTGGTCTGGATATCGATTCTCGCCTACCCTATCGCCTTGCTCACCAGTTGGGCGCTGCAAAAACCGCTCGCTTCCACAATTGAAAAAACCATGCATCTTGCCAGTGAGCGGCAGGCAACGTTGATTGAAACGTTGGGGGGCCTGGATGCCATAAAAGTCAATAATGCGGAAAGTGAACGACAACACCTGTGGGAACAAACTATCGGTAGCCTCAGCAAACTCGAACTGCGGGCGAAAACGTTGTCATCATTAGCGGTTAACCTGACACTCTGGTTCCAGCAGTTTGCTGGCGTCGCAATGATCGTGGCCGGTGTTTACATGTTGATTAACGGCAACCTCAGTATGGGCGGATTGATTGCCTGCTATATGCTGAACGGCAGAGCACTGATGCCGCTGGGGCAACTGTCGGGATTGGTAACCCGTTACCAACAAGCCTCCCTGACGATGACCACCACAGAACAAATGATGCAATTGCCGCAGGAACGAAGCGATAATGAGCGACCTCTTAAACGCGAAAGTATCCGCGGTAGCATTGAGTTTCGTGATGTCACCTTCAATTACCCCGAACAAAAAAACAGTTCGTTGCAAGGCATAAATCTGAGCATTACGCCTGGTGAAAAAGTCGGCATTATCGGCCGAAGCGGCTCCGGTAAAAGTTCGCTGCAAAAGCTGATCGTCAATCTTTACCAGCCTTCAACCGGTAACCTGCTGATTGATGGCGTTGATGCGCGCCAGTTGGATGTCGGCGACTTAAGACACAATATCGGCTATGTGCCACAAGATATTCAACTATTCAGCGGTACGCTGCGCGATAACCTGATCAGCGGTGCACGCTATGTCGAAGATGAAGCAATGCTGTTGGCCGCAGAAATTGCCGGGGTAAATGAATTCGCCCGTCTGCATCCGGATGGTTATAACCTTCAGGTTGGTGAACGCGGTCAGCAACTCTCCGGTGGTCAACGTCAGGCGGTGGCATTAGCCAGAGCGTTACTGCTCGATCCCCCGATTTTGGTTTTTGATGAGCCAACCAGTTCAATGGACAACACCAGTGAAGACCGCTTGAAGCAGGCACTGGTGCCCGTGCTCGCCAACAAAACCTTATTGCTGGTGACACATCGTGTCTCCATGTTGGCGTTGGTTGATCGTCTGGTTATTGTTGATAAAGGTCGCATTATTGCCGATGGTCCAAAAGCCATCGTACTGGACGCCTTGAAGAAGGGACAAATCAATGCGTCTCGTTAAATATATCAAGCGAATCCATCGCTATTTTACCGGGGATGACAACCGCGATAATCTTCAGACGATGCCGGAAGTCAGTCGTGCGATGATCGAGGATTCCCCCAGAATTGCCCGCATCACACTCTGGACCATCGGTGCGTTTTTCCTGTTTTTTATCCTGTGGGCGGCGTTCGCCAATATCGATGAAGTCACCCGGGGTGATGGGAAAGCCATTCCCTCATCAAGGTTGCAAAAAATTCAGAATCTGGAAGGCGGCATTGTTACAGAAGTATTCGCTCACGAGGGGCAGGTCGTCAAAGCGGGCGATCCGCTACTGCGTCTGGACGATACCCGGTTTGCGTCAAATGTCGGAGAAACCGAAGCCGATCGGCTGGCGCTGATTTCAAGAATCGAACGTCTGAACGCCGAAATCAACGATCGTGAGTTGGTCTTACCAGAGGAAGTCACCAGGCAGGCGCCGGAAGTGGCCAACGGCGAGCGTGAACTTTACAACAGCCGACGCCAGCAATTTCATAACGAGATATCCGGCCTGGAAGAACAATTGGTGCAGCGTCATCAGGAATTACGGGACTTTTCTGCAAAGCAGATTCAGTTTCGTAATAGCCTGAATTTACTGCAACAAGAAATCAGAATGTCGGAACCGCTCATCGCCGAAGGGGCGATTTCCAGAGTGGAAGTGTTGCGGTTAAGACGAGCCGAAGTCGAGACCAAAGGACAGCTCGATTCAGTCACGCTGTCGATACCGAGAGCAGAGTCGGCAATAAAGGAAATTGAAAATAAAATAGCGGAAGCGCGCGGCCGTTATAAGAGTGATGCGTTATCACAGTTGAACGAAGCGCAAACCAATCTGAACAAAATTACCGCGACCGGTAAGGCGCTGGAAGATCGGGTAAACCGGACATTGGTTGTTTCTCCGGTACGGGGTGTCGTCCAACAAATTCTGGTTAACACTATTGGCGGTGTTATTCAACCTGGGAGTGATTTGGTCGAAATTGTGCCACTGGATGATAACCTGCTGGTTGAAGCCAGAATTCGACCACAAGATATCGCGTTTTTACACCCCGGTCAGGAAGCTATTATTAAATTAACGGCCTATGACTACACCATCTACGGTGGACTTAAAGGTCAGCTTGAGCAGATTAGTCCCGATACCGTTACCGATAAAGAGGGGAACAGTTTTTATATTATTCGTTTACGCACGGATAAAAACTATTTGGGTACGGCCGACAAACCGCTTCTTATTATTCCGGGGATGGTGGCCTCGGTCGATATAATCACCGGAAAGAAAACGATTCTCAGCTATCTGTTAAAACCCATCATTCGAGCAAGGGCGGAAGCCCTGCGAGAAAGATAATCAAGCAGGGAAAGAACGCCAAAAGAAGAGCGCTCGGTTAGAAGACTTATCATTACGATTTTTATATCCGATAGATTGCAAAGTGCTGGAAGGAGACAACTGAATAAATCACAATAACTTAGATAACCAAGTGACCGGATAAGTGAAAGTAGTCAGTACATCGGCAACCTGGATGATGGGGGATATTAAGGATTATTCAGGTCGTGATAGATTTGGGTCTGACTGCGCCCTATGGCTTTCGCCTGATACATTGCTGAATCGGCATTAATTGCCAATGTCAAAGAGTCAGTACCATGCTCAGGGTAAAGGGCAATACCTATACTACAGGATATATCGAGTTTTTTCCCTTCAATTTCAAAGGGCTTATTTAATGCGTTATGGATTTTATCTGCAACATACAACGTATTATCGACTTCTTTAATTCCCTGTAGCAGAATAATAAACTCATCACCGCTGCGTCGATATACCGTATCGGAATCCCTTACTGCGCCACGCATACGTGCCGCGGCTTCTTTTAATAGCAAATCGCCAACGGCATGACCAAAAGAATCATTGATTTGCTTGAATTTATCCAAATCGAGGAACATGAGCGCAATTTTTCTGCCCGTTTGTTTAGACAGCAATATTGCCTGTTCCATTTGCTCGGCAAAGGTTAAACCATTTGCCAGTGACGTCAGCGAATCATAGTGAGCCAATTGGCGATAGTGCTCCTCACTCCGACGCAACATATCAATTGCCCGATAACGCTCAATTGCGACAGAAATCAGTTGCGCAGACTTTTCGATAGAAAAAATTTCATCCTCAGTGGGAACATAGACTTTCCGGTGATAAACACTTAACACCCCCAGTATTTCTTTATTTTGTCCATAAATTGGCTCAGACCAGCATGAACGCAACCCGGCATATAATGCCAACCCTTTATGGAGAGACCAGTCCGGATGAACAGAAATATCGTCCGTGATCACACGCTTTCCCGTATACGCAGCCGTCCCGAACGACGCAACGCCATCAGCAATCTTGACGTTATGGATAGCATTTTTATAGAAACCAGGCAAACTCGGCGCCGAACCTAAGGCCAGGCATTTTTTATCTTTATCAACCAGCAACACCGAACAGACGATACGGCCGGGATTTTTCTCTTCCACACTGAATATAATCGCGTCAAGAATATCTTTTAGCGGTGCGCCACTCGACAACAGCTCCAGTGCACGATTGTAGGAATTGTCATGATGCTCCTGTGATTTTCTCTCTGTGATATCCAGTTTTACGCCAACATATTGGGTTGAGTTAGTCGCTTTATTATATATTTTGACGATATTGGCTTTTTCCCAGTAGAGTTGACCGTCTTTACGACGGTTAACAAACTCACCGCTCCATACATTACCTTTATTTATGGTAGCCCACAGATCTTCATAAACACTTGCGTTGGTCATCCCTGACTTTAATATATTCGTTTTTTTGCCAATAACTTCATCCGGCATATAGCCAGACATGGTAATGAATTGACGATTGACGTAAACAATTTCACAATTCTCGTCCGCGATCATAATAGAAGCCGGACTGTATTCCGCCGCGAAGAAAATCATGTTTAGAAAATCTTGTTTTTTCTGCTCAGAAGTAAACTTTTGTTTAATTTTTCTATTCTTTATAGAAGAAAACAACAGTAGCAATAACAATATGGTTATTATAATTTCATACACAATAACACTCTCCTCAGGCCCGAGCGGTCCTGATCGTACAAATCACGGCATTGATGACGAAAAATCCCGGTAACAAATCCCTATCCCATTGATTTTCAGGATTGGCACATTTCCGGAGAGCAGAAAGGATGAAAGAAAAAATGCTCCATATAGGTGGAGTGTTCAGATACATAGGAACGTCAGCATAAAGCCCCCGCATATGACTGTGCGTAAATAAGAATAACAAGATCAAAGAGTATCTTAATTGAATATTAGTAATTGTTTACGTTATAAGTTTTGCTAATGGTATAAAAAAATATGCCACCAAATGCATGGTGATATATTTTGAACATCAATTTTTTGTAAGCAAATCAATTATACCAATAAGTATCATTCTTTTAATCAATAAAATCTATCACAAAATGATTTTCGATCGTTATCGGCGAATACTGTGATTTTTTATCATTATAAATCATAAGTTTAAAATAAAACCTACAATCCTTCAACCGTCTATGCAATGAGAATGCCAGCTAACCCTTAAAAAAGTCATAAAACTTATCACCTTCTTTTATAACAAAATAAAACACTATGATTACGAGATTAACAAGAATAAGAAAATGAAATAATTCGATTAACAAGACAATAAGCCACTGTCTGACTGCAAAATGCGGTTATTTCGCAGAATGTGCTTTTATACGATAACCAAATGTTATTGAAGGGAACAGAATCCGGGAGAGTAAGACAAATGAAAAGTAAGGCATACATCGAAACGGCATGTTAATGACACAACACAACGATCTATCCTTAAAGTTCCAATTTCAACGCCTCGAAGTTATCAAACGGCTGAGGACGAGAAAGGTAGTACCCCTGAGCCGCATCCGCACGAGAGGCCTTGACAGTCGCCCACTCTTCTTTTGTTTCAATCCCCTCAATCACAATATAGTTACAAAAACGGGCAAGCAACGCGATTAATGCCGGGAAAACTTCACGCCCTTCGCCACTCTGCTGTAACAAAATAAACAGTTCCCGCGCCACTTTAATACAATCATACTGTGCCAGCATTAATGATGAAAAATTAGCCATCCCACAACCAAAATCATCCAGCCAAAGCGCCTGAGCTTCCGGAAGCTTAGTCAGAATTTCTTTGGGTAATCCGCCTTGGTTTTCCACCATCTCGAAACGAATCCAAGGCATCGAAGAGATCAGCCGCTTTGCTTCATGGCTTTTCTGTAACGCCAGTAGCGTCATGCCATCGATATTCACGGACGCAAGCAGATCTTCACGGATAAAACGCAAGTGCCAATGAGATAAAAGCTGTAGTTGTTCTACAATAATTTGCAGCCGCGCATCGACGTTAATATTGGCAAAGTATTTTTCAGGTGAGATAAATTTTTGCGGCAAGGTAAAAGAGGAGACGGAGGTGAGTAACTCAATGGCCATCAGTTTACCCGACGTTCGGTAAATTGGTTGAAAAGTATACCGTCGTTGGCATTCACGCCAATAATCAACCTCTAATGACTCAGAGTCTCCTTGATGAGAAAACAATGGCCCAAACTGATCCAGATCACCTTCCTGCTGCACTATGAGTTCCGCCATTAGACTGACACTTATTAGTTATAAAAATTATATCATACGGATATATACCGTTATCGACGTTCCTGGTACAAACTTTACCGGTGATAATGATTAAATCCCACACGGGCTAACGGATAAAAATAAGCAGATCAATATCACAGCTAAATTAATTTAATTTTTAAATCAGCTAATTAGCTCATGAACTTAGAGAGCCGTATTGGCTGACCGATACAGTCTAAAGGATAAATCTGGCGCCAATGTAACGAACAGATGGTTATTTTACCCTGTAACTTGACCATCTAATACCCACGCGCTTTCAAGCTGAAGCCAGCCCGGCTTCGTTCAATTATTTGCCCGCCATAAACCCCGTCACCGCGGTATTCGTAGTGCAAATCTGGACCAGACGTTTTCCGTCATTGGCTTTTCATCTCTTAAATATAGGGGGTATATTTACTCATCAGCCATCGTTACGCGTGTTTAAACGCGCTTCAACAGGTATAATCTGCGCCCCGTTTGTAAGACAGAAGGCTATCATGGCATTACTCATCACCCATAAATGTATCAACTGCGATATGTGTGAACCGGAGTGTCCTAATCAGGCCATCTCGATGGGTATGGATATCTACGAAATTGATGCAGATCGATGCACCGAATGTATCGGACATTACGACACACCGACCTGTCAGAAAGTTTGCCCGATTGATAACACGATCATCAAAGATCCTGCGCATCTGGAAGGGAACGAGCAGCTATGGGAAAAATTCGTCTTAATGCACCATGCAGATAGTCTATAACGACTAACTTTCAATAATGACCGTGGCACAAGCGTAACGGCGTTCATCTGCCAGGGTAAGGTGCACATACTTCACCCCCATGCGATCTGCAAGCTCCGCCGCTCTGGAGAGAAAGCGCAGGCAGGGTTTGCCCAGTTCATCATTGAATATTTCGAGCTGAGTAAACGCCAATCCATTGCGAATACCCGTACCAAGCGCTTTAGCCGCCGCTTCTTTGGCTGCAAAACGTTTGGCGAGAAAACGGACCGGTTGCTGGTGCTGCTGATATTGAAACCATTCCGCATCCGTTAAGATGCGGCGGGCCAGACGCTCACCGGAACGCTCAATCACCGCTTCGATACGGGCGACTTCGACAATGTCGGTGCCAAGTCCAAGAATCGGCATTAACGACGAGCTTCTTTCATCAGACGTTTCATTTCAGAAACGGCTTCACTTAGCCCACTCATGACCGCGCGGCCGATAATGGCGTGGCCAATGTTCAACTCATGCATTTCCGGCAAGGCCGCAACAGGTTGGACGTTATGATACGTTAACCCATGGCCGGCATTCACTTTCAGGCCTTTTCCCGCAGCATAAGTTGCCGCATCGCGAATACGCTCAAATTCGTGCTGGCGTTCGCTATCGCCGGATGCCTCCGCATACGCACCGGTATGAATTTCAATATAAGGCGCGCCGCTGGCAACGGCAGCGTCAATCTGGCGTTTATCAGCGTCAATAAACAGAGAGACCAGAATGCCGGCCTGGGTGAGTCTGGCGACGGCGTCATTCATTTTCTCCTGCTGTCCTGCAACGTCCAGCCCGCCTTCAGTGGTCACTTCCTGGCGTTTCTCTGGCACCAGGCAGCAAAAGTGGGGTTTCAGTTCGCAGGCAATCCCCAGCATTTCTTCCGTCACCGCCATTTCCAGATTCATTCTGGTTTGAATGGTCTCCCGCAAAATACGCACGTCACGATCGGTAATATGACGTCGATCTTCACGCAAATGTACGGTAATGCCATCGGCCCCTGCCTGTTCAGCCATAAATGCAGCCTGAACCGGGTCAGGATACGCCGTTCCACGGGCATTACGCAGGGTGGCGATATGATCGATGTTAACGCCCAGCAACAATTCAGCCATGGTAAATCCTCAAAAGGGTAACGCGTAATGTCTGGCAGTTTACACCGATGTATGGGTTGCTGGGTACAGGCGGGCGAGTATTATTTCTCAGAAGATGGTGCTTTGGGGACGTTGAATCCAGGAACAAACTGGCGGAACAGCTCTCGGCTTTTCAGCGGCTTACCGCCAAGATAGGGTTTTAATGCCATGCGGGTAAAACGTTTTGCCGCCCGCCATGTCGCCGCATCAGGAAACTCCCGTGAAGCCAGCGCACGCAATTCATAGCCGGTAAAACTATTATTATCAACAATCAGACTGGCTATGAACCCCTTCTCCTCGCGATACCGATATGTCATGGTGTCAGACACCGGTTCCCCGCTTCCCGCACAATGCAGAAAATCCACGCCATAGCCAAGATATCCCAGCAGCGCCAGCTCAAAACGACGCAATGCCGGCTCAGGAGATGCATTTTGAGCAGCAAGCTGTTGTAAACAATGGAGGTAATCGAAAAAGAGAGCGGAATAATTGGTTTCGTGTTCCAGCACCCGCGCCAGTAACTCATTCACGTATAAACCGCTATAAAGCATGATGCCGGAAAGAGGAAGCGCCAGCGATACGGGCTCGGCGTTACGCAGCGTTTTCACTTCTCCCCTGCCGCTCCAGCGCACCAGCAAAGGCGTAAAAGGCTGCAAACATCCTTTCAAACTGGATCGACGCGCCCGGGCGCCTTTTGCCAGTACCCGAATCCGCCCTTCACTCTCGCTGAACAAATCCAGCAATAAACTGGTTTCGCTGTAAGGTCGCCCATGCAAGACAAACGCGCGCTGCCAGCCTTCCATCGGCGCGGACCTTACAAGTCTTCGCTATAACCCAGGCTTCTCAGGGCACGTTCATCATCTGCCCAACCTGATTTTACTTTTACCCACAGTTCAAGATGAACTTTGGTTTCAAACATGTCTTCCATATCATGGCGAGCTTCAATGCCAATCGTTTTGATCTTGGCGCATTTGTTTCCAATGACCATTTTCTTTTGACCTTCACGCTCAACAAGGATCAGGCCGTCGATGTCATAGCCACCGCGCTCATTGGTTGCAAAACGCTCGATCTCAACCGTCACAGAATACGGTAATTCCTCGCCCAGAAAACGCATCAGTTTTTCACGGATAATTTCTGATGCCATGAAACGCTGTGAACGGTCGGTAATATGATCTTCCGGGAAATGGTGTTCGGCCTGCGGCAAATGTTTACGCACAATGCTGGCGATAGTGTCGACATTGGTTCCTTTTTCCGCAGAAATCGGCACCACATCCATAAAATTCATTTGCTGGCTGATAAACTGAATATGCGGTAACAGCTTGGTTTTATCCGTGACGTTATCCACTTTATTAATTGCCAACAGGACAGGATGTTTCTGGTCTCTCAGCTTGTTCAATACCATCTCATCGTCAGCGTTCCAGTGCGTACCTTCCACGACGAAAATGATCAGCTCGACATCGCCAATAGAACTGCTGGCCGCCCGGTTCATCAGACGGTTAATCGCCCGCTTCTCCTCAATGTGCAGCCCAGGGGTATCCACGTAGATAGCCTGATAGGGGCCTTCGGTATGAATGCCCATAATACGGTGACGTGTTGTTTGGGGTTTACGCGACGTAATCGAAATCTTCTGCCCCAGCAGCTGATTCAATAAGGTTGACTTACCGACGTTAGGCCGACCAACAATCGCGATAAAACCGCAGTATGTCTGTTCTTCGCTCATTCAAGCTCCAGTTTTTTCAACGCTTGTTCTGCCGCAGCCTGTTCAGCCTTCCGACGGCTCGAACCGGTACCAATTACCGATTCACTAAAACCACTGACCTGACAGTGGATCGTAAACTCCTGATCGTGCGCCTCACCGCGAACCTGAACAACCAGATAGGTTGGCAACGGTAAATGACGTCCTTGCAAAAACTCCTGCAACCGCGTCTTGGGATCTTTTTGCTTGTCACCAGGACTGATCTCATCCAACCGGCTTTGATACCAATTAAGGATCAAACGTTCGATAGTCTGAATGTCACTGTCGAGGAAAATCCCGCCAATCAATGCTTCTACCGTATCAGCGAGAATGGATTCGCGGCGGAAACCGCCGCTCTTTAATTCACCCGGACCAAGACGCAGGCACTCGCCCAATTCAAATTCACGCGCAATTTCTGCCAGCGTATTACCACGCACCAGCGTCGCACGCATCCGGCTCATGTCTCCTTCATCAACTTTGGGGAAACGATGATACAGCGCGTTGGCAATAACAAAGCTGAGAATGGAATCGCCCAGAAATTCAAGTCGCTCGTTATGCTTGCTGCTGGCACTGCGGTGTGTCAGGGCCTGTAACAATAGCTCATACTGCTGGAAAGTATAGCCTAGCTTTCTTTGTAAACGATTTATCAGGATGGGGTTCATGTCTTACCAATAGATCAACGATGCGTCAAAAACAGCAGCATACGGAACAGCCCTGACCCGCAATTACCCGTCAAAACTGTTTCGTTTGCATCGGCTCCCGACCGGGAGCCTGCATTTTATTCTTTCAAAAAGAACGTTTCGAAAATAGTGTTTCAGGAAATATTCTACAACGGGCGGCATAATAATGCTGCGTGTTTATCAATTTGATTAATGAATACCACCAATGCGACTCAGTCGAACACCGGTAGGCCATTCACCTTCCTGTTTTTCAAAGCTCATCCAGATTGCAGTTGCTTTACCAACAAGATTTCTTTCAGGAACAAAACCCCAATAACGGCTATCAAGACTGTTATCGCGGTTATCCCCCATCATAAAATAATGGCCGGCGGGCACGACCCAAGTCGCAAGCTGCTGCTGGGACTGCTGATAATAGCCGCCCAGCTGATCCTGCACGCCAGGAACAATCAGTATATTATGCGTTACATTTCCCAGCGACTCTTTACGCGTCCCCATGCGGACGCCATTAACGCTATTATCCGTCACCGGGACCTGATAGAAACCGCTGCGTGATTCCAGACCAGGCTGATTAAACGTCTGAACAAAATCACTGGGCTGTACATTATTATAGGTCACAGCCAGAGCTTTATCACAACGTTGCTGACCATCGCAGTCAGGACTAATCGTCACCTGTTTGCTCATCGGATTATAACTGACGCGATCGCCCGGAACGCCAACCACACGTTTGATAAAATCAACTTTTGGATCGGATGGATATTTAAATACCACCACATCACCGCGTTTCGGATGTCCGGTTTCAATTAACGTTTGCTGAGTAAAGGGCTCTTTAATACCGTAAGCAAATTTCTCTACCAGTATAAAATCACCGATCAGCAACGTTGGCATCATTGAACCCGATGGTATTTGAAAGGGTTCATAAATGAATGATCGCACCACCAATACCAGCGCAACGACCGGAAATATCGATGCGACCGTTTCAATCCATCCAGGCTGCGCCCCCGATTTTGACAACGCAACCAGCTCATCCGAGGCCGCTGATTTTTTCCGGCGCGCAGGTGCCCACATAAAGCGCTCCAAACACCAGACGATACCCGTGACAAGCGTCACTAATGCCAAAATTACGGCAAACATATTGGCCATGCCAACTCCTCAGGATTTATTTGTTGTCTTTGCCGACGTGCAAAATGGCCAGGAACGCTTCCTGCGGTAACTCAACATTACCCACTTGTTTCATACGTTTCTTACCCTCTTTCTGTTTCTGCAACAGCTTCTTCTTACGGCTGACGTCACCGCCATAGCACTTCGCCAATACGTTCTTACGCAGTTGCTTAACCGTAGAACGGGCAATAATGTGATTGCCAATTGCCGCCTGGATGGCGATATCGAACTGCTGGCGTGGAATAAGGTCTTTCATTTTTTCCACCAGATCGCGACCGCGGTATTGAGAATTGTCCCGGTGCGTAATCAGCGCCAGCGCATCGACACGTTCGCCGTTAATCAACACGTCTACGCGTACCATGTCGGAAGCCTGGAAACGTTTGAAGCTGTAATCCAGCGAAGCATAGCCGCGGGACGTCGATTTCAGGCGGTCAAAGAAGTCGAGAACCACTTCCGCCATTGGAATTTCATACGTCAGCGCCACCTGGTTGCCGTGGTAAACCATGTTTGTCTGTACGCCACGTTTCTCGATACACAGCGTAATGACGTTACCCAGGAATTCCTGCGGCATCAGCATATGACACTCGGCGATAGGCTCGCGCAGTTCCTGAATATTATTCAGCGGCGGCAGCTTAGACGGGCTATCCACATGAACCGTCTCACCGGCGGTCGTTTCTACTTCGTAAACCACCGTAGGCGCTGTCGTGATCAAATCCAGATCGTATTCACGCTCCAGACGTTCCTGAATGATCTCCATGTGCAACAGCCCAAGGAAACCACAGCGGAAACCAAAGCCCAGCGCCGTAGAACTTTCCGGTTCATAAAACAGGGAAGCATCATTCAGGCTCAGTTTACCTAACGCGTCACGGAAAGCTTCATAATCATCGGAACTGATCGGGAAAAGTCCGGCATAAACCTGCGGCTTCACTTTCTTGAAGCCCGGTAGCGCCTTTTCTGCGGGTTGACGAGCCAGCGTCAGCGTATCGCCGACCGGCGCCCCCAAAATATCTTTGATAGCACAAACCAGCCAGCCCACTTCGCCGCAGTTCAGCACTTCGCGATCCACGCGCTTGGGCGTAAAAATCCCCAGACGATCGGCGTTGTAAACCTGACCGGTGCTCATAACCTTAATCTTGTCGCCTTTTCGCATGGTGCCATTTTTAATACGCACCAATGAAACAACGCCAAGGTAATTATCAAACCAGGAATCAATAATCAGCGCCTGCAACGGCGCGTCCGCACTGCCTTCAGGCGGCGGAACATCGCGAACCAAACGCTCCAGTACATCAGGCACACCGACACCCGTTTTAGCTGAACAACGCACCGCATCCGTCGCATCAATACCAACAATGTCTTCGATTTCCTGGGCAACCCGATCCGGATCGGCAGCAGGCAAGTCGATTTTGTTCAGAACCGGCACCACTTCCAGATCCATATCCAACGCGGTATAGCAGTTCGCCAATGTCTGCGCTTCAACCCCCTGACCAGCATCAACCACCAGCAATGCTCCTTCACAGGCAGCCAGTGAGCGGGAAACTTCGTAAGAAAAGTCAACGTGTCCGGGAGTATCAATGAAGTTTAACTGATAGGTTTGACCATCCTGCGCTTTATAATCCAGCGTTACGCTCTGTGCTTTGATGGTAATACCGCGTTCACGTTCCAGATCCATGGAATCCAGAACCTGCGCAGCCATTTCACGTTCGGTCAAACCACCGCAAATCTGGATAATACGATCGGATAATGTCGACTTACCGTGGTCGATATGGGCAATAATGGAGAAATTTCGTATACGCTTCATTATAAAAATTTTTCTACCTTGATATTCCTGAAATTCTTGCCGATGGGCATGCGCATTAGGTGAAAACAGCCGCGATGTTATTCCACCCGAATCGCAGCATTCTACATGTCAGAAGAGCGAAAACCTAGTCATGTCCCGTGCATTACCATTGATTCTGACCGTTTTATTCGGAATGGCGAAGGAGCAAGACAAAAGCAGAGAGTAAACGGATGATAATTGATGAAAATAGCACAGGATAATCAAGAGGCACTGACAGCGGCAAGACGCAAATAAACGCCGCTACGACGACTGGGCGGCGGTCTGAATTTGCAAGAGTTCACCGGGTAGCACAATTTGCAGGATAATGGGCTCATAACGATTATTTTTACCCAATCGCCTGGCCCAATGTTTTACCGACACAAAAACCAGACCACCGCCGACAAACGCCCCGACAATGGCGGACAATTCACTGCCAAAAAACATCTGGAACAACGCCGAACCGATAAACAATCCCAGCAGAGGCAAAAAATAGACCATCATCGCCGAACGCAGCAGGCTGCCTTCGGCGATGCCCAATTCAATTTGCTGCCCGGCCTCAAGCGGTTGTGCACAAGGCACCGTCAAGAGATGTTCGGCAGAAGCGCCGAGCTGATTCAGCAACCCGGTGCCGCAGGTCGAGCGGGATTTACAGCCCCCGCATCCGGAACTCTGCTCACAGCGCACAACAGCAATGCCATTCTGCCATGAAACAACCGTTGCCCACTCTTTAATCATTACTGCGCCTTCTGGATAACATTGTCTGCAATACGTTTAGCCGTGGCGGGTGGGATCTCGCCGACAACGGTGATTTCGTTATTATTATGAACTTCCGTATGTATTGACCGTCTTCCAGTACGTATTGCTTGTTCGGGGCGGACATCAGGAGAAGGACTGACATTAATCGAAAAGCTGAACAAACCATCGCTGTATAAACGCGTCTCAATGGGAAGATTGGTCCCCGACAGTATTCTACGACTGCGCGAAACCTCTTTCATCCCTACGGGCAGCCACTCCGCACTCCAGGGAAAACTGACGTTTTCCGGCGTTGGTGCAGGCAGTGAAGGTGGCAAATTGATACGTTCCAGCGGCCGCAGGGCTTCTATAATCTCATTATCGATAATCAGCGAAGTCACCAGAAACTGTTCCAGACGCTCACCATTCCGATCCTGCAAATCTATCCGCAAAGGCAGCTTGGACTGGGCATCGACCCAGACGGCATAGCTGTAGCGCGTGGCGTCTCGAGAAATGATCCGGATGCCCACCGCTAAACGATCGGCAATACGCACTCGCCCATCAGCAGGGACGAAATCGTAGTACATCGCGAGTTTTTTGAAATCCGCATAAACCAGAGCGGGCAACGAATCAACGATGTGATCGCCCGTCAGCGTAAAAGGTTCAAGCCCGGAATCAAAATAGCTGATTTCATTACCACGCTGTACGATTTCACGCCTTGGCCCATCCATCAGCACAAGCTGCGCCAGAGAACGATTATTCAGCATAGCATGCCGGTATCTGACTGACTCGAATCCTTGCTGGGTGATGTTGATAAAAGAAAGTTCGTAACTTAATGAACGACTGGCGCTGTTCATCTGTTGCAACAACGCCCCGGACTCAGTTTGAGCCGGGGCGAGTGTGGAATAGAACAGACTGCCAATCAGCAAACAGGCGGCAAACAAAACACGCTTCATTACCGAGGCTGAGTTCCTAATGATTGAGTTCCAGGGACCTGAATGGCAGCTTGCTGATCATCATGCAGTTGAACCTGTTCAGCATGCAGGCGGCGCTGTAATTCATAATCCTGCAAAATAGCATTGAGGCGGTTACGCTGCGCGTCGTACTTTTGCTGTCCGTTATTATGGGCAGACACACCGTCTTGAGGTGTTCCCAGACTAACCGGAGAAGCGGTTCCCAACGCAGGCAATGTCCGGAACGACGCAGACTCGGTTGCGCCTTCCGAAACGTCTGGGCGATCATAATTCTGAATGCCCACAATCACGGCCAGAGACACACAGGCAGCAACACCGACCTGAGTCAATTGACCCGCCCAAGGGCGAACTTTATGCCAGAACGGCATTTGAGACCACCGCGCAGGATGTGGCTGAGACTCGGGTTGCGCTTGAGGAACCAGACGAACAGGCTCTTTTTCAATTGCGGCAGCAACACGGGAAGCGATATCCAGATGAATGACTTTTTCATCGATATCACCACGCAACGTATCGCGAATCAGATGATAACTTTGCCACTGTTGCTGCAGCTTGTCATCCTGTGACAAAGCCTTCAGCAACTCAGAATCGACTGTCTCACCATCCATTAAAGCGGAAAGCTTCTCTTTCTGCATACCGACACCCTTACCTTGTCAAATCCATCATTAGTCATGCGACTAGCTAAAAACGAGCTAACGCCGAATAAGCGGTTGTACTTTATTATCAATTGCTTCCCGTGCCCGGAAGATACGAGAACGAACAGTGCCGACGGGACAATCCATAATCACGGCGATCTCTTCGTAGCTCAATCCATCCAATTCACGCAGCGTAATTGCCAGTCGCAAATCTTCCGGTAAAGACTCTATAGTGCGAAAAACTATGCTTCGTAATTCCTCAGACAACATTAAATTCTCAGGGTTCGAAATTTCTTTCAATGCGCCCGCATTTTCATAGTTTTCAGCGTCATTGGCATCAATGTCGCTGGATGGGGGACGGCGGCCCTGCGCTACCAGATAGTTTTTCGCTGTATTCACGGCTATACGATACAGCCACGTATAAAAGGCACTATCACCACGGAATGACTCCAATGCGCGATATGCTTTGATAAACGACTCCTGTACCACGTCAGGCACGTCCCCCTGGGGCACATAGCGCGACACCAGACTCGCCACCTTATGCTGGTAGCGAACGACCAGCAAATTAAACGATTTTTGATCGCCTTTCTGGACTCGCTCGACTAGTACTTGATCTGCCAGCTGCTCACTCATCCGAGGTAATATCTCCTCAAACCGATCTCCACACGTAAAATAGTACTGCCAGCCATATTAAGTTATACCAGAGCAAGCTCTAGCTTAGAGCCAACACCCGGCATAAAGTTCCTGGTAATCATTTTTTCTTCTATAGCGCTATCGTTATCGCCCCGAACACTGATACTGGAACAATCCATTTTTTGGACTTATCAGGGGCATATGACGGGGATCATACGATAAATTCATAGCATTAGCACGATTCTCACCGTTCTGACGCCCGGTATTTATACATCTTTACAGGAGTGAAAAATCAATACATGAATAAATAATTGGGTGCTAACATCAATTCACCTCTTTTTTCTTGCATCAATGGCACTAACATGCAACCGACCGTAGAACATTCCTGTGATGTATTAATCATCGGCAGCGGTGCTGCCGGGCTTTCTCTTGCTCTTCGTCTTGCTTCCCAGGCAAACGTTACCGTTCTCAGTAAAGGCCCGCTGAACGAGGGCGCAACGTTTTATGCTCAGGGCGGAATTGCGGCTGTTTTTGATGAAACTGACAGTATCGACTCGCACATTGAAGACACATTGATCGCGGGTGATGGTTTATGTGAACGTGAAGCCGTCGAATTCATCGCCAGCAATGCCAAACACTGTGTACAGTGGTTAATCAAACAAGGCGTACTGTTTGATACTGAAACCAGCACCAGTGGTGAAGAACGTTATCATCTTACCCGTGAAGGCGGACATAGCCACCGCAGGATCCTGCATGCCGCCGATGCCACGGGAAAAGAAGTCGAGAATACGCTGGTCGGCCAGGCGCTGGCGCATCCGAATATCCGGATCATGGAACGCTGCAACGCCGTTGACCTGATTACCTCCAATAAGCTGGGGCTGCCCGGTACGCGGCGTATCGTCGGCGCTTATATATGGAATCGGGAACGGGAAATGGTGGAATCCTGCCGGGCGAAAACCGTGGTTCTGGCTACCGGGGGCGCATCCAAGGTCTACCAGTACACCACCAACCCGGATATTTCATCTGGCGATGGTATTGCCATGGCCTGGCGAGCCGGTTGCCGGGTGGCGAATCTCGAATTCAACCAGTTCCATCCAACCTGTTTATTCCATCCGCAGGCGCGAAACTTCCTGCTGACAGAAGCATTGCGTGGCGAAGGCGCTTACCTGAAACGCCCTGACGGCTCCCGTTTCATGCCAGACTTTGATTCCCGGGGAGAACTGGCGCCGCGCGATGTGGTTGCAAGAGCAATCGACCACGAGATGAAACGCCTCGGCGCAGACTGCATGTATCTGGATATCAGCCATAAACCTGCCGAATTCATTAAACAGCATTTTCCGACCATCTACGAAAAGCTGTTATCACTGGGCATTGATTTGACTCTGGAGCCGATTCCTATCGTTCCGGCAGCACACTACACCTGCGGTGGCGTTATGGTCGATCAGCACGGGCGTACCGATCTCGACGGGTTATATGCGATTGGCGAGGTCAGCTATACCGGCTTGCATGGCGCAAACCGTATGGCATCGAACTCATTATTGGAGTGTCTGGTATACGGCTGGTCGGCAGCAGAAGATATTCTGCAACGTCTGCCGCAGATAAAGCCCATCAAGAAACTGCCCGAATGGGATGAAAGCCAGGTCGATAATTCGGACGAACAGGTTGTTATTCAGCATAATTGGCATGAATTACGCCTGTTTATGTGGGACTACGTCGGGATCGTCCGGACCACCAAACGGCTTGAACGTGCACGACGTCGTATCATCATGCTGCAACAAGAAATTGATGAGTATTACGCTCATTTTCGCATCTCCAATAACCTGTTGGAATTGCGTAATCTGGTTCAGGTTGCGGAGTTAATTGTGCGCTGTGCGCTGGAAAGGAAAGAAAGTCGCGGGCTGCACTATACGCTGGATTATCCAGAACAGTTCGATATGCCACAGCCAACCATCCTGACGCCCTAGCACGTCACCTTTATGTAGCCAGTCGCGACATAAATGGGATGTTGACGCAAACACGGCGATGGAGGTTTCAAACTGGCCTCACGCCGTGGTCTTAAATCTCCGCCTTTATCAGTACACGCATAACGATTTTCGCCAAACCTACATAAAGAGGTAAAAATCTTTTGTCAGTTGCTGAAAATCAGAAGAGTATCCCCTGTCTCCGTCACGAATAACCAAACGCTGCGTCAGGCTCTCCCCCGGTTGCCGGGATAATGCTATCAGCACACGATGCGCGGGCCGGGAATCAGACTCAGTTATTGTCATATGCCGACGGACAAACCAGCCGCACTGATGCGCCAGCGGCAAAAAATCTTCTGCCACCCGAACAGGCAGCACCACACAAAATAAGCCATCAGGGGCAATCAGCTGCCGGGCGCAATCGAGCAGGATGTCATGAGTCAGCGACGTGGTATAACGGGCCTGGGTGCGTAATTCGCTTGAACAGGCGACGCCCGGCGAAAAATAGGGGGGATTACTGACAATCAATGAGTAATCGTTCTCGGCGGTGGCGGTGAAATCTACAATGCCGCCAGCATAAACGCGCATGCGATCGGCCCACGGAGAGGCCGTGATATTATCCAACGCCTGCTGGCTTGCGCCCGCGTCCAATTCAACAGCATCAATATAAACATCGTTATCGGCGCGCTGAGCCAGCATCAATGCAATCAGTCCCGAACCGCAGCCAATATCCAGTATGCGCCGCGCGCCAGAGAGCGGCGCCCAGGCCCCCAGCAATATACCATCGGTACCGACCTTCATTGCACAGCGATCGTGCGCGACAAAAAATTGCTTGAAGGTAAATCCATCTCGACGCAATGTCGGTTTATTATCATGACTCATTATCGATGGTTCCAGACTAAAACTGCCGTAGCATAAGTTAATCCTCAATACAGGAAAAGTGCCGTTGCCTGTTTAAACAGGTGAAGTACCCGGCTAATGCGTCTATAATCGGCGCCCCAAACAGAGGTAGACCATGACTGCAACAAATTTTTCCGAGCTTGATCTTGATGACAGCCTGCTAGACGCACTGCGTGATATGGGTTATGAACGCCCGACAGCCATCCAGCTGGCAGCGATTCCACCAGCGATGGAGGGCCGCGACGTGCTCGGCTCGGCTCCGACAGGCACCGGCAAAACAGCCGCATATCTGTTGCCGGTCTTGCAGCATCTTTTAGATTTCCCTCGTAAAAAATCCGGGCCGCCTCGCATTTTGATCCTGACGCCGACCCGTGAACTTGCCATGCAGGTCGCCGACCAGGCACGGACCATCGCGGCGCATACGCACCTGGATATCGCGACGATCACCGGCGGCGTGGCGTATATGAACCACGCGGAGGTATTCAGTGAAAATCAGGATGTGGTCGTTGCAACAACGGGACGCCTGCTGCAATACATAAAAGAAGAAAACTTTGACTGCCGCGCTGTCGAAACCCTGATTCTGGATGAAGCAGACAGAATGCTGGATATGGGATTCGCACAGGATATCGAACATATTGCAGGCGAAACCCGCTGGCGCAAGCAAACGCTGTTATTTTCCGCGACGCTGGAAGGCGAGGCGATTAAAGATTTTGCCGAGCGTCTGTTGAATGATCCTGTCGAGGTAGAAGCCGATCCCTCACGTCGGGAACGCAAAAAAATTCTGCAATGGTATTACCGGGCTGACGACATCAAACACAAAACCGCCCTGCTCTGCCACCAGTTGAAGCAACCGGATGCGACCCGTTCGATTATTTTTGTCCGCAAGCGCGAGCGTGTTCATGAGCTGGTTGCCTGGCTGCGCGAAGCCGGAATTACCGCCTGCTATCTTGAAGGCGAAATGGTGCAGGCCAAACGTAATGAAGCCATCAAACGCCTGAGTGACGGCCGGGTGAATGTGCTGGTTGCAACCGATGTGGCTGCGCGCGGTATCGACATCAACGATGTCAGCCACGTATTTAACTTTGACCTGCCGCGCACGGCTGACACTTACCTGCATCGTATCGGACGTACCGGTCGCGCAGGACGTAAAGGCTGCGCGATTTCATTCGTCGAAGCACACGATCATCTGTTACTCGGCAAGATCACCCGTTATTTAAATGAACCGCTGAAACCCAGAGTCATTGATGAACTACGACCGGCAACAAAAGCGCCCAGCGCCAAAATAACCGGGAAACCATCAAAGAAAGCGTTGGCCAAACGAAAAGAGAAGAAAGAGCAGGACAAAGAAAAAGCGAAAGTGAGGGTGAAAGTGCGCCATCGCGATAGTAAAAATGTCGGTAAACGCCGCCAGCCCGCTAAAAAAGCGGATGAGTCAGCCAGCGAATAACATCGGTTGTTTAAAAACGGGCTGACACCAAACGTGCAAATACAAAAAGGGAGCTTTCGCTCCCTTTGATTTTATTGGGGTAAAACGAACAACGCGACTTACAGACTTTCTGTAAAAGTACGAGTAATAACGTCGCGCTGTTGTTCTGGCGTCAGAGAGTTAAAACGTACCGCATAGCCAGAAACACGAATGGTCAACTGCGGGTATTTTTCCGGATGCTTAACCGCGTCTTCCAGCGTTTCACGGCGCAGAACGTTCACGTTCAGGTGTTGACCACCTTCTACACGCACTTCAGGTTTGATTTCCAACGGGATTTCGCGATATTCGATCTGCCCCAGATCGCTGACCGCAACAACCTCATCTTCGCTATAGCCGGACTTTGCACAAACGCAACGTGCCTGGGATTTTTCTTCATCCAGCAGCCAGAAGGAATTGATCAGAGCGCTGTTGTTCGCCTTGGTGATTTGAATACCAGTAACCATTATTGCCTCCGTAAAACGGCGTGTTATTGTCTTAATTGAAAATCGGTATCAGTAACAAACTGCCATTAATATTTAACGATTAAATAAAACCGATTGAATCTGACTCCCTGTATACCAGTACAATCACTACACATCTTTGATTTAAATCAATTTTAAAATCACATCAAAGCAGCGATAGATGGCAATTTATTGTTTTATATCAATTAAACCCACAAAACCAATTACAAATATTTTTGTAAATATTCAATTTTTTTTCAAGAAATCAGGAGGGCGGTCATTTTTTTGTCGCTACGATTTTACCTCAACACAATTGATCGGTAAGCTATCTTCATGAAAATTCACCTTGAAAGAGTGCATGATGGCGACTTCCCTCACCTGGCACGATGTGCTGGCACAAGAAAAACAGCAACCTTATTTTGTGAATACGCTTGAATTCATTGGTAAAGAGCGCGCCGCCGGAAAAACCATCTATCCTCCCCAGAAGGATGTATTCAACGCGTTCCGGTTTACCGAACTGTATCAGGTCAAAGTTGTCATTCTGGGTCAGGATCCCTATCACGGCCCCAATCAGGCTCACGGATTATCGTTTTCCGTTCGCCCCGGTATTCCGGCGCCGCCATCGCTGGTAAATATCTATAAAGAGCTGGCCACCGATATTCCAGGGTTTGAGATCCCTCATCATGGATTTCTGCAAAGCTGGGCTGAACAAGGTGTTTTGTTACTCAATACCGTGTTGACGGTTGAGGCGGGGCAAGCACACTCACATGCCAATCTGGGATGGGAAACCTTTACCGACCGCGTTATCGCCGCCCTGAATGAAAATTGTGAAGGGATTGTCTTTCTGCTGTGGGGTTCCCATGCCCAGAAAAAGGGCAGCATTATTGATCGTCAGCGCCATCATGTATTGAGAGCTCCCCACCCATCCCCTTTATCCGCGCATCGTGGATTTTTGGGATGTAAGCACTTTTCGCAAACCAATCAGATTCTTGAGAAACAGGGTTTAACACCCATCGATTGGACGCCACGTTTACCTGACAACGCATAAATTCCCCCTGCCTTCGTGACCGGAGGCAGTAAACAGCACGGTAATGAAGTCAATTATTTATTGATGAAAAGTCAGGAAACAGATAGCGGAAATAACAGCGAATAACGGGAAATTGTAAAGCGGAATATCGATTTGGTGGAGCTAAGCGGGATCGAACCGCTGACCTCTTGCATGCCATGCAAGCGCTCTCCCAGCTGAGCTATAGCCCCACATAAGTGGAATGTCGCACACTCAAAACTAAATCACAGAACCAAACCATCAAGGTTTGGTGGAGCTAAGCGGGATCGAACCGCTGACCTCTTGCATGCCATGCAAGCGCTCTCCCAGCTGAGCTATAGCCCCGTCTCTTACAGACCCATACTTAAGTAGAGTTCCGTGCGAACGGGTCGCATAATATGAAACCCGCTTAACAGTGTCAACGGCTAAATCTTTTTATGCAGTCAACCGCTGAAAAAGCCGCCAAACACCCGTTGCAATAGATAAAATATTGCCATAGGTTTGCAACATCTTATTGAAATACCGGCTTGCCCAACCAAGTGCGATAAAAAGAAGCTGCTAATGATAACGTGATTTATTATCATCTTTTTACCTTAAGCTCACACGACCCCATAAGTCACCACATGCGCTATTTTTCTATGATTGCTTTTACACTGATGGTTTCCTGTATTCTTCCCGCTCGGGCACAGCCCAGTATTCCGGTAATAAGTGAGCAGGCACAACGCCATTTCGAGATTCAGCAGTTTGATATGCAAAGCGGTAAGCAGCATGCCTATCGTCTTTTCGTTGCCATACCACGTCAGGCAGTGCCCCAGGCGGGTTATCCCGTTCTCTATATGTTGGACGGCAATGCGCAGTTCCCTTTTGCCGTAAACAGCTATAAAGAAGAAAATGGCCCTGCGCCGTTGATCGTCGCCATCGGTTATCAGATAACCCAGGCCTACGATGTTCCGGCCAGAACCCGGGACTATACGCCACCGACGACAATCCGCGAGCCCGATTTTGCGGCAGGCGGGGAAGCTGAAGATTTTTATCAGTTCCTGCAAAACCAGGTGAAACCCTGGGCCGAAGCGCGTTATCCGGTTAATACCCAAAAACAAACGCTCGCCGGGCACTCCTTTGGGGGATTGTTTACACTTTATACGCTGTTTAATCACAGCGAATCTTTCCAGCGCTATGTCGCGGCCAGCCCGTCCATCTGGTGGGGTAACGGCGTGGTTATACCGGCAAGAACACCATTGCTGAGTACACCGCCACTGTCCATCACGCTGAGTGCCGGTGAATATGAAGATGCGCCAGAAAAGGTTAACGCAGGACAGCCCATTGACGCCGAGCGAGAAGAACGGAAAAACCGGAGAAAATTGGTAATGAAAGCGAAAACCTTGGCCGCGCAATTAAAAGCACAAGGAACCAATGCAGAATTCATTCTGTTCCCTGGCAAGAATCACGGTAGCGTCATCCCTGATGCGATGGGAAAGGCAGTGGTGATTGCAGGACAATAATGCGCGCAATCAATGGCTGATCAACACGGAAAAACGCCGAAACGCGCTATGTTGAGAAGCCATGTTCTGTCAGGACGCCGCATAGAACATTGCAGCAACGACCCGAAGCCTCCCCCCATAAAAAATCCCGGCCAATTAAGCCGGGATTTTTTATCCGTTACCTGAAAGCAACCATCACTGCTGAGCTTCACGTTCGGCAATGAACGCCAGCGCTTTATCAATACGCGCCAGAGAACGCTGTTGGCCTACCGCTTGCACGGTCACATCAACGCCAGGAGACTGCCCCGCGCCCGTAACGGCGACGCGAAGCGGCATCCCGACTTTCCCCATCCCTTGTCCCAGCTCATCGGCCGTTCCCTGAATGGCATGATGAATATTCTCTGCCGTCCAGTCAGTGATAGCGGCTAGCTTCGCTCGTACCAGCTCCAGCGGCTGACGAGCGACGGGACGCAAATGTTTCTTCGCGGCGTCGGCATCAAACTGATCAAAATCTTCATAGAAATAACGGCAAGAAGCAGCAATTTCTTTCAGCGTCTTACAACGCTCTCCCAATAGCGTCACCAGTTCGCTCAATTGCGGGCCATTGCGGGTATCAATACCAGCCTGCTCAACGTGCCATGATAAATGCGTCGCCACATATTCCGCAGGCAAATGGTTAATATAGTAGTGATTCAACCACTGAAGTTTTTCCGTATTAAAGGCGCTGGCTGATTTGCTGACAGCATCCAGTGAAAACAGCGCTTTCATTTCTTCAATGGAGAAAATCTCCTGATCGCCGGAGGACCACCCCAAACGGACCAGATAGTTAAGCAAGGCCTCTGGCAGGTAACCATCATCACGATACTGCATTACACCGACCGCACCGTGGCGTTTGGACAGCTTCTTGCCATCGTCCCCCAGGATCATGGAAACATGCGCATATTCCGGGACTGGCGCGCCCAATGCTTTCAAGATATTAATTTGGCGCGGCGTATTATTGATATGGTCTTCACCACGGATCACGTGCGTGATTTCCATATCCCAGTCATCAATCACCACACAGAAGTTATAGGTCGGCGAGCCATCGGTACGGCGAATGATCAAGTCATCCAGTTCCTGATTGCTGAACTCAATCGGCCCACGGATACGGTCATTAAAAATAACGGAACCGTCCTGTGGGTTACGGAAACGAACGACATGCGGCTCATCGTCAGTATGGTGTTCGTGAGAATCGCGGCAGTGGCCGTCATAACGCGGTTTTTCACCGTTTTCCATCTGCTGTTCACGCAGCGCTTCCAGACGCTCTTTAGAGCAGTAGCATTTATAAGCCGTATCGTTTTCCAGCATCTGGTCGATAACTGCGTTATAACGATCGAAACGTTTGGTTTGGTAGTACGGACCTTCATCCCAATCCAGGTTCAGCCAGTTCATACCATCCATAATGGCCTCGATCGCTTCCTGTGTGGAACGTTCCAGGTCAGTATCTTCAATACGCAGAACAAACTCACCGCCCTGATGACGGGCAAACAACCAGGAATAAAGTGCGGTACGGGCACCACCGACATGCAGATAGCCAGTTGGGCTGGGTGCGAAACGGGTTTTGATTTTCATTTGGGATTAAAGCCTTATTACGCAACGGCTGTCGGCGTATACCGACATGAGTTCAAATACAAAAGTGGGCAACATTCTATCATTCTGCCCCGATTCCTCAACGCTGTAACTCGTCACACCGGCGTTTATTACCGCCGAAATCTATCGATTACCCGCAGAATTGAATAAAGAAGCGACATCCGCGGCCAGAAATAACGCGCCCTGACTAATTTTACAACGAACAACCATTTTAGATTTAAAAAGCGTTGACTCACTTTCAACTATCCCTATAATGCGACTCCACACAGCGAGGGTGATTAGCTCAGCTGGGAGAGCACCTCCCTTACAAGGAGGGGGTCGGCGGTTCGATCCCGTCATCACCCACCAATCGATTAGAGTGCTGCGTTGTGTAAAGCAAGAAGATTTGAGATTGGGTGATTAGCTCAGCTGGGAGAGCACCTCCCTTACAAGGAGGGGGTCGGCGGTTCGATCCCGTCATCACCCACCAATCTCATACCAGCTGCCTTCTTGTTGAATGGAGTACAGAAGTGGGTGATTAGCTCAGCTGGGAGAGCACCTCCCTTACAAGGAGGGGTTCGGCGGTTCGATCCCGTCATCACCCACCACTTCTGCGGGTCGTTAGCTCAGTTGGTAGAGCAGTTGACTTTTAATCAATTGGTCGCAGGTTCGAATCCTGCACGACCCACCAATTCCCCCAGAGTTTCATCCTCCTGAAGTCATTCCACCTTGTTTAACCCATATCGCGAATCCATGCCTTTTCTGTTCCTCATCATGCTTTAAAAACGCTTTACCTATTATTTTATCGCGGCGCCTATCATTTACTGATGTAAAAAACGCCCTTACCGGGCGTTTTTTATAGCGGAAGCATTACCGCACAATCATTAAATTTCCCAATCATGGTTATAACGTTTGGGTTTGAACTGAATGACATCCCCTTTTTGCAAACCATGCAGGCTCAAATCGTCTTTTGCCACTTCCGCTTCTATCAGCTCCTGCTCATCGCCCAGTTTCAATGACAGACGAGTCAACGCGCCAAGCGGGCGAATATCCCGCACCACAACGGGCTGGTATCCCTCCTGAGCCTGCGTGGACAAAGCGACTTCATGCGGCCGGAACAGAATGGTTTCATCGGTCTGCGCGATCTTCAGTCGGTTGCTGTCTCCCAGGAAGTGATAAACGAACTCACTTGCAGGCCGATTATAGACTTCATCCGGGGAACCAATCTGCTCAATGACACCTTTGTTCATCAGTACAATACGATCGGCAACTTCCATTGCCTCTTCCTGATCGTGCGTTACGAATACCGATGTCAGATTGATGTTTTCATGTAACTGGGATAACCAACGGCGCAACTCTTTACGGACTTTGGCATCCAGCGCGCCAAAAGGCTCATCCAACAACAGAATACTGGGTTCGACAATCAACGCACGAGCCAGCGCAATGCGCTGGCGCTGTCCGCCAGAAAGCTGTTCAGGATAACGATCCGCCAGCCAGTCCAACTGGACCAGATTCAGTAATTCATGCACTTTTTGTTCAATTTCACGCTTTGAGGGACGAATGCTTTTCGGTTTCATTCGCAACCCAAACGCCACGTTGTCAAACACGGACATATGTCGGAACAGCGCATAATGCTGAAAAACAAAACCGACATTACGCTTACGGACATCGTGAACGGAGACATCTTCGCCATGAAAAATGATGCTGCCGCTGTCCGGTTGTTCCAGACCCGCGATAATACGCAACAACGTGGTTTTGCCACATCCGGACGGCCCCAGAAGCGCCACCAGTTCGCCGCTCTGAATGGCCAGATTGATTTCGTTCAGTGCCTGAAACTGACCAAATTGTTTATTAATATTGCGGATCTCAATGCTCATTTTTGGTCAGCTCCTGTTGTTTCTGTATTTGCTTCGTCAACCTGCTTTCGCTCCACTGGCGCAGCAACAGAACCACCAGCGACATCACCAGCAGTAGAATTGCGACGCTGAAAGCAGCGACGATGTTATATTCGTTATAAAGAATCTCGATATGCAGCGGCAGCGTATTAGTCAGCCCGCGTATATGGCCGGAAATAACGGATACCGCACCAAATTCCCCCATTGCTCTGGCTGTACAGAGCACGACACCGTAAATAAGCGCCCACTTCACATTCGGCAGCGTAATGTGCCAGAACATCTGCCAACCATTGGCGCCCAGCAATCTCGCGGCCTCTTCCTCCTGAGACCCTTGTTGCTCCATCAGCGGGATCAGCTCGCGCGCGACATAGGGCAGCGTGACAAAAATGGTCGCCAGCACAATGCCCGGAACCGCATAAACAATTTCCAGATTATGAGCCGTCAGGAAGGGATAGAGCTTGCTTTGAGCACCAAACAACAGCACATAAACCAGCCCGGCTACTACGGGTGAAACGGAAAATGGCAGGTCAATCAGCGCCAGCAGCAGACTCTTGCCACGAAATTCAAATTTGGTTATACACCATGCCGTTGTCAACCCGAAAACCACGTTCAGCGGTACGGAAATCGCCGTTGCCAGTAAGGTCAGTTTCAGTGCCGAAACGGCATCAGGCTCAGAGATTGCATCCCAGAATGCCCCAATGCCTTTATCCAGACCTTGAGTCACCACCATCAGCAAAGGCAACACCAAAATCAGGAAAAACACAATCCACGCCAGCGACACCAATATGTAATACGCGGCCGATTGTTTTTTGGCTTTCTGCACACGGGATTGAGAGGAAATAACCTGTTCCATGACGATCTTGCCTTACAGTTTCGGTTGAATACGACGCTGCAATAAATTAATCAGCAGCAGCATAATGAAAGAAACCAGCAGCATAAATACGCCAATCCCGGTTGCCCCTTTATAGTCATACTGATCGAGTTTAGAGACGATCAGCAGCGGCAAAATTTCCGTTTTAAACGGAATGTTGCCGGCGATAAATACCACAGATCCGTATTCCCCAACGCCGCGCGCAAAAGCCAGCGCAAAGCCGGTCAACCATGCAGGCAACAATGTAGGAACCAGAACGTGGCGAAACACCTGCAATGGACGAGCGCCAAGACACGCCGCCGCTTCTTCAATTTCTTTCGGAATATCCGCCAGAACGGGTTGCAGCGTTCGGACCACAAAAGGCAGCGTGACGAAAATCAACGCCAGCGTAATCCCGATGCTGGTATAGGCAATTTTAAAGGGAAACAGCGAACCAATCAGACCATTTGGCGCATACAGCGCCGTCAGGGCGATCCCGGCGACTGCCGTCGGCAGCGCAAACGGCATGTCGATCATCGCATCAATGATTTTACGTCCCGGGAACGTATAACGAACCAAGACCCATGCCAGCAGCGTACCTAAAACACCATTAATAAAGGCAGCCGCCAGCGCAGTACCAAAGGAGAGTTGCAGGGAGAAAAGCACCTGGCGGCTGGTAATCAATTCCCAGAACTGTACCAGCGTCAATTGACTGGCATAAAGAAACATACCGGCCAATGGAATAAGGACAATCAATCCTAAATAACTCAGGCTAAAGCCCAAAGTTAATCCAAAACCGGGGATCACCGAGGAAGAACGCTGCGACATACTGTGCCTTTAATTGTCATGCTCAAAGATCCTGGCCAATTAAATAATTGCCGACGAACTAAGGCCGCTATTTCCCTTATCTTTCAACATGAAACCATATCGGCCTTTTTCACGTTGAAATCCATCAGGAATAAATAGCGGCCTGCATATATCAGAAAATCATAGGTTACTTATTGATTTCTTGGAAAATTTTATCGAACACGCCACCATCATTAAAAAAGGTTTCCTGTGCGGCTGCCCACCCGCCGAAATCTTTATCAATCGTCACCAGTTCCACCGACGCGAACTGATCTTTAAATTCTTCAGCAATCTTGGCGTTACGCGGACGATAGAAGTTTTTACCAATGATGCGCTGTGCTTCATCGCTATAAAGGTATTGCAAATAGGCCTCCGCCTGTTTCTGCGTTCCCTTGCGCTCAACCACTTTGTCTACCACGGCAACCGGCGGTTCTGCCAGAATTGACAAGGATGGCGTGATAATCTCGAGTTGATCGCCGCCCTGCTCTTGCAGAGAAAGATACGCTTCGTTTTCCCATGCCAGCAGAACGTCACCTAACTGGCGCTGTACAAAGCTGATCGTTGAGCCGCGGGCCCCCGTATCCAGAACGGGCGCATGACGATACAGTTCTGTGACAAACTTCAGCGCCGTTTCATCATTGCCGCCGGGCTGCGCTTTGGCATAAGCCCAGGCTGCCAGGAAATTCCAGCGCGCTCCGCCAGACGTTTTCGGGTTTGGCGTAATGACCTCCACGCCCGGCTTAACCAGATCGCCCCAGTCTTTAATTTGTTTCGGATTACCTTTTCTCACCAGAAATACAATGGTGGAGGTATAAGGCGTACTGTTATCCGGCAAGCGGGCCTGCCATTTAGGATCGATGATCTGCTGATTCAGATTGAGTGCATCAATATCGCCGGCCAGCGCCAGCGTGACGACATCAGCCTGCAAACCGTCGATAACAGAACGCGCCTGCTTGCCTGAACCGCCGTGTGAATTCTTGATGGAGATATCCTCACCCGTTGTTGCTTTCCAGTGCTTGATAAAAGCAGCGTTGTATTGCTGATACAGCTCGCGAGTGGGATCGTAAGAAACATTCAATAATTCCGTCGCCGCAGAGGCGACGCCAGAAAATAAGAGCGCTGCCGTAGCAACAGATAGCCCCAGACGACGTATTGACATTATTATCACTCCCCAAAATTTGAAAGTATTTATCGACCTGTCCGATTTATTCGTTGCGACTGCAAAGACATATCGAATCAGGTGAATATAAAAATAACGACGCATGCTACTGATTTACGTGCTGAACCAACACGGCTATCAGACTGACAACATGGAAGTGACAATAGAGGATATGGGAAAGTGGCAAAAATACTGTTTCGCGATAATTTATGCTATCACGTTATATTGTTCATGGTTATGTAATGGTTTTCAATCTAAGTGAATATCCGTACAGGAATAACGCCATGCTTCCTCTTTAAAGATCGAAGCTGACGCATCCCCCGATTGTGCGTACCTAGTCTTCTTCGTCGAGCTGTAGGGCGACATACAGCAGCAGGCGATCGTCGAAATTCCCCAGATCCAGTCCGGTGAGTTCGGAAATGCGATTAAGGCGATACTCCAGCGTATTCCTGTGAATAAACAGCGATTTAGCTGTCGCACCCGGTTGAACATTGTTGCGAAACCAGGCTCCCAGCGTCCGGCGTAACAGTCCATTGCCATCCATTGCTTTCAGTTTGCCCAAAGGACGCACCAGTTCGTTTGCCTGCCAACCACCGCGCAAACTATCCAGTAATACCGGCAGCATCAGATCCTGGTAGTAATAACAACGCTGTGACGGCATACGCTGCTTGCCGACGCTCATGGTGGTTCGGGCGGTCCGATAAGAGCGGGCAATGCTGCCGGGGCCGGAAAAGTAATTCCCCAATGCCAGACGAACCCGAAAACGGCTGCTTTCCGCCATGCGGGAGAGCAGATTGTCGACCCGGCGACGATGTTCTTCCGCATCCCAGCGACCGTGACAGTTCAACGCGGGCTTCAGTACCACCATTTCTGTCAGCGACACAATGGCAATCAGGTTGTCGCGCTCTGGCGTCGTCAGCAACGTTTGCAACTGTTGCAGTTCCTCCATTGCGCTATCTACGCCGAGTTGTCCGCTATCGACTTCCACAACCGCCACCACTCTCGGCTTATTCAGATCGATCCCTAACCGCTGCGCCCATTCCATCAGCGCAGGAGATAATTCATCGGTACGAATCAGGTTCAAAACCAGCTCTTCGCGCAAACGGCTATCCTGCGCCAACATATGCAGCAGCCTCGCCTGCTCCAGCATCATTTCAGCCGTCATACAAACCAGCTCACCATACTGCCGCAGCTGGCCGGGATTTCCGGTCAGACCGATGACCCCCACAATTTCGCCATCAATTCGCAACGGCAGATTGATGCCGGGGCGGACGCCATGCAAATGACGGGCGACCGCATCATCGATGTCGACAACCCGTCCCTGAGACAGCGCCAGCAATGCTCCCTCGTGCAATTCACCCAATCGTTCCTGATCGCCACTGCCAATGATTTTGCCGCGGGCATCCATCACATTGATATTACTATCAATAATCTGCATGGTTCGTGCAACAATATCCTGAGCCATCCTGGCATTAAGATGATATGACGCCATTTCTACCTCTGCGGGAAACACTGACAATTGCACCAGCATAACGTCACTTGTTACCTCGCACATTGTGCAAATTAACAAAGAATGGTGGATTCGTTTAAAACTGTGGAAGAACTCACAGAATACGGGCAAGAGAATGGAATAGCCGGGCACAAACGCACCCGGCATTAGAGAGAAATTACTGAGTTAACAGATAGATATCGCTATCGCCACGCCGAATATTCAACGCCAGAACCGCCGGTTTACTGTCCAGAATCTTACGCAACTCGCCAATGTTCTGCACGGGTTGCTGATTGACGCCAAAAATGATGTCGTCCTTTTTCAGGCCGATTTTCGCCGCGGCCGTTCCCGCTTTGACATTATCAACCTTGACGCCTTTCCGACCATCCAATTCAGTATTACTTAATTCGGCGCCTTCAATACCTGAATAGAGGTTACCTGACGATACCTGACTCTGATTGCTTTGTTGCAGCGTCACATCGACCGTCAACGGTTTGCCGTCGCGCAATAATCCCAGCGAGACCTTGCTGCCGACCGGCAATGAACCGACCTGGGCACGCAGCGCAGAGAAACTGCTGATGGCTTTTCCGTTCAACGTTACGATCACATCGCCTGCCTTTATACCCGCTTCAGCCGCCGCAGACTTCGGTTGAACCTGGCTGACAAAGGCGCCGCGCTGAGCATCCACTTTCATGGCCTGAGCCAGTTCGGAATTCAATTCCGTTCCGGTAATCCCCAGTTCGCCCCGTTTCACTTCACCAAATTCTACTATCTGTCCGACCAGACTTTTCACCATATTGCTGGGGATCGCAAAACCGATCCCGATATTACCGCCGTCCGGCGCCAGAATCGCCGTATTCAGGCCGATCAATTCACCGTTGAGATTTACCAGCGCGCCACCGGAATTCCCCCGGTTGATAGCCGCATCGGTCTGAATAAAGTTTTCATAGTTCTCAATATTCAGCCCGCTCCGTCCCAGAGCGGAAACAATGCCGGACGTTGCCGTTTCCCCCAATCCATAAGGGTTACCGATCGCCACGGTATAATCCCCGACGCGTAACTGATCCGAGTCAGCCAATTTGATGGCGGTCAGGTTTTTAAAATCGTTCAACTGCACCAGCGCAATATCCGAACGCGGATCTCTGCCGATGATCTTGGCATCATATTTACGGCCATCGCTGAGTCTGATCTGAATTTTATCTGCGTTTTCCACGACATGGCTATTGGTCACCACATAGCCTTTTTCCGCATTGATCACGACTCCGGCACCTAACACCTGGAAATTCTGCTGTCTGGAGGGTTGTCCATCATCACCGTCTCCCTGGCACATCGGTGATGTCTGAAACGGGGAACCTTCCTGACAGAATGGTGAATTCTCTCCGAAGAAAGGTTGAAGCTGCTGAGGGATCTTCTCTTTATCGACATTAGTATGTCCTTCCACATAAATACTCACGACGGAAGGCATCACTTTTTCCAGCATGGGAGCCAGACTGGGAAGCTGTCCGCTGGAAGACGAGGACGAAACTGACTCTGCCGCATTAGCAGCGATAGGCCCCATTGCCATCGCCAGGCTTAAGGTCAGCGCGCTTAGAACCAATGATTTTCTTTTCATAAGGGATATATCTCATATTAATCAACACGCAAGTCTTACGGCCTTTTATATCCGGTCGCAGTCAAAAAGCAGGAAAGCGGCAAACGGATGCCGCCGATACACTACCGCCTGAAAGACAGCGGATACATGCAGTGGTCGTGCTGTATGAGATAAATATGGACTAACAAAGTTCATCAGGAGAAGAAGATGAAGCGTAAGAAAATATTGAACCTCTTTACAAAAGTGCTTATTCCGCCGCCATCAATCTCCGATACTCATCATAAGCATATAAATCGGTCATACCGCTGATATAGTCCTGAATCAAACGGGCACGATAGTAGTACTCGCGAATCTCTTGTTCTTTGGCAGACAATCCTGCAAGTTTCTCCACGGCTTCACGGTAAGCCAGGCAGTGTTTGCTGGATAATTTATGGTACAGCCGGGTTTCGATGGGGTAACGCTTGTGGTGATCTTCTTTGACGAGTTGGCTGAAATCCTGATATGACATCTCAAGCAGCGGACTATAAATATCCAATAGTCCACGGATCACCCGATATCCCTGTAACTCCAGTTGTTCCACTTCGTAGTGATTAAAAACGTGTTTCAGCGCAACATTTTTGAATATTTTCAACAGCCGGTTTTGCGGGCTGCCATCTTCCAGCAGGGCATGATTAAACGATCCGGCATAGATTGCCGGCAAATTATCGATAAACCGCTGTGAAGCATGCGGCACCATTTTGGCCACGGTATTCACCCGAAGGTTCATAAAAAATTGATCGTTCACACTGCGCCACGGCTGACGCTCGCGCCCCTCGTACGCCCGGCCCACCGTTTTGGCAAACAGATCCCCGGTTCGCACTTCGCCCCAGGCGTCACGCAGACGATCGTGGAGTTGCTCAATAGTGAGAATATCTTTTTCTACCGCGTCTTCTAAATCGGCAATGCAGTAAGAGATATCGTCCGCAGCCTCCATAATGTAGGTCAGCGGATAACGGTGAAATTCCCCCATGGACAATTCGTCACGCAACCGGGAAACAAACGCTTCCTCCGCCAGATAATACCCCGGTTTTTTCATCAGATAGTTGTATTCAGCGGGGATTTTATCGCACCAGTAAGCGGGACGGGTATATTTCAATATGCAGCCAACCTGACCGTAGGTCAGATTCAGTTTAAGTAAGGTATGCACCATGCGAATAGCCTGCGCATTGCCTTCAAAATGACTGAGATCCTGCCGAATTCTGCCGCGTAATTCATTCAACCCGTCATCCTGCATACGCAAGAAATCGACTCGGCACCGATCTTCATGAGTCGCGTCTTCATCAAGAGAGGTAATGTCCATTAACTGGCAGAACCAGTTATTAATTGCGGATTCACCAAAATGTCCAAAAGGCGGGTTGCCGATGTCATGCATCAGACACGCCATTTCCACCATACTTTCAAACGGGGTTTGCATGTTTTCCAATCCCAGCGCTTTAAGTCGGTTGGTTTCTTTCAGGCGATGAAGAATCTCTTTGGCAATGTAACGCCCTACCTGTTGAACCTCCATGGAGTGCGTCAGGCGCGAACGCACGGCGGCATTGCGCTCCAGCGGGAAAACCTGCGTTTTTTGCTGTAGACGGCGGATGGCGGCCGAATTGACGATACGCCCACGATCGCTTTCAAACTGACGAATGACGGCATATTCATCCTCAGCAATAATCTCGGCACTGAAAGGTCGCTGAAAGCTTATCTTCTTCGCAAAATCGATATCAGACATACGATTCTCCATGTAACGTCAGTTCACACGCTCCATTTACCCTTGCCAGCCATGATAGACTAGCTTGACGTCATACTCGTGCTATTTATAACAAATTTTGTGGGGATCTTTATGAAAGTCGGCATTATCGGCGCTATGGAACAAGAAGTGATTCTTTTACGCGATCGCATCGAAAACCGTCAGACCTTGCAGCGCGCCGGATGTGAAATCTACCGTGGGCAGTTAAACGGTGTCGATGTCGCATTACTGAAGTCCGGTATCGGCAAAGTCTCCGCCGCGCTGGGCACCACATTGTTGCTGGAGCATTGCCAGCCGGACGTGGTGATTAATACCGGTTCCGCAGGCGGACTCGCGTCTACGCTGAAAGTTGGCGACATTGTGGTTTCCGATGAAGTTCGCTATCACGATGCCGACGTTACCGCGTTTGGCTACGAGCCGGGTCAAATGGCGGGTTGCCCTGCGGCGTTCATCGCCGACGAACGTTTGATTATGCTGGCTCAGGATGCCATCGCCAGTCTGCAACTCAATGCGGTACGCGGTCTGATCGTCAGCGGTGACGCCTTTATCAACGGCGCCGCGCCGCTGGCGCGTATCCGTCACACCTTCCCTCAGGCTATCGCCGTAGAAATGGAAGCTACCGCCGTGGCGCATGTTTGCCACCAGTTTGGCGTGCCTTTTGTTATCGTGCGTGCCATTTCCGACGTTGCCGATCAGGAATCGCACTTGAGTTTCGATGCGTTCCTGGCCGTGGCCGCCGAACAATCTACCCGTATGGTCGAAACCATGTTGCAAACGTTGGCTAAGCGCTAATGTTGCTGAAGCAATGGATGCTCCGCCTGCTGGGTGTCCTGTTTTTTTCACTGTTGGCGGCGGCACACGCCGCGCCTCAACGTGTGATCAGTCTGGCGCCTCATGCCACGGAGATCGCTTATGCGGCAGGAATGGGGGAACAATTGGTTGCGGTCAGCACCTGGTCGGACTATCCACCCGAAGCGAAAAAACTGGAGCAGGTGGCGTCCTGGCAGGGAATCAATCTGGAACGGATCCTTGCGCTCAAGCCCGATCTCATTTTGGCCTGGCGTGAAGGTAACCCGCAAAGGCCGCTGGAGCAGTTGGTCAATTTTGGTATCCCCATCGTTTACCTTGACCCTAAAACGCTGGAAGATATTCCTGCCGCGCTGCAACAGTTGGCAACATACAGTCGCCACCCGGAGGTGGCGGAAAAAACCGCCGCCGGGCTTCGTCAGCAAATCACAGACTTGCGGCAGCGCTACGCCAGCAGGACACCCACGGGTGAAACGCGTCCACCGCTGCGCGTTTTTATGCAGTTTGGTTCCCAGCCGCTTTTTACTTCAGCGAAAGACACGCTGCAAAGTCAGGTGGTGTCACTGTGTGGCGCACAGAATATTTTTAACGACAGCCCGGTGCCCTGGCCGCAGGTCAGTCGGGAGCAGGTATTGATGCGCTCGCCGCAGGTCATTATCATCAGTGGTTCAGCATCGGCGATTGCCAATACGCAAGCCTTCTGGAAACCCCAACTCAGCGTCCCGGTTATTGCGGTTAATGAAGATTGGTTTAATCGTAGCGGGCCCCGTTTATTTCTGGCGGCGCAGCAAATTTGTCAGCAATTATCCGCTTTGCCAAAAATAGGGTAATGTTGTGCCTATAGCCTGAGCAAAATGGTGGAAACAAACTAAACCACCCGGCGAAAACGCCAAAAGCAGGGCAAAAACGAATAGCACTACTTTGAACCGTAGTCGGTTCTTTTTTAACACCAGGTAATTTGAAAATGAAAAAGGCATTGCTCTACGCAGGCTTGCTTCTGGCAGTCTGCGGTCCTGCTTATGCAGGAAATAATAGTGGGCAAATTAACGCCCGGCTAACCATTCTGCCTTCATGTGGCGTTGAGTTGCAGGACGACCAGTATCAGATGCAATGTAATGTGGCTTCCGTGCCCCAGCCCAGAATAACCGAGTCACGCATACCGTCTGAACGGATAACAACATCGGCGGCGGTTACAGCAAACAATGTGGAAATACATCTGATCACGGTTGAATGGTAAGTCCCCTGCTCTCCCGCATGACCCTACCCACCGATAACCAATATGTGCTTCAAGCTCTACCGCTATAGTTTGCCCTACCTGTCGCTGATAAAAATGTCCATTCATATGTAAAAAACCCGTGTACCTATTCAGGCCACACGGGTTTTATTTTTATCCGTTGAAGGTTTTATCAAATACTGAAAGAAGAACCGCAGCCGCAGGTTGTCTTGGCGTTCGGGTTAGTGACAACAAAACGCGACCCTTCCAACCCTTCAGTGTAGTCAACCGAACCACCCACCAGATATTGCAGGCTCATCGGGTCTACCACCAGCGCAACGCCCTGCTTTTCAATGGTCATGTCGCCTTCGTTGATTTGATCATCAAAGGTAAAACCGTATTGGAAGCCGCTACAACCGCCACCAGTAATATAAACCCGAAGTTTCAGCTCAGGATTTTCTTCATCAGCAATCAGGTTTTTCACTTTGTTTGCTGCCGCATCGGTAAATTGCAGTGGCAATGCTATATCGTCGCTCATCTCTTTTACTCCCAACTCAGGGTCGTCATACACACCCAATCATACGCTTATTATCCAGCAGTAGGCTAAAACGTTCAAGATTTGACATCTTTTGTTCAATTAATCGTCACCGCCTGACATTCACCAACGATATCCGTACAAAGATTTCATAACGGCGGTCAGTTTATTAGAATGGCCCTACTTTCCATGCTAAACGCAACGTCAGGACCCACTTAATGAACAAATCTGAAAGTCTGTATGCCGCGGCACAGCAACTCATTCCGGGCGGCGTCAACTCGCCGGTACGTGCATTTAACGGCGTCGGCGGCGTTCCTCTGTTTATCGAACGGGCAGACGGCGCCTATCTTTATGACGTCGATGGTAAATCCTATATCGATTATGTGGGCTCCTGGGGGCCAATGGTGCTGGGGCATAACCATCCTGCCATTCGTCAGGCGGTGATTGCCGCGGCAGAACGGGGATTGAGTTTTGGCGCACCGACGGAGATGGAAGTCCAGATGGCGCGACTGGTGACCTCGCTGGTGCCGACTATGGATATGGTGCGCATGGTCAACTCCGGGACAGAAGCGACTATGAGCGCGATCCGGCTGGCGCGCGGTTTTACCGGACGCGATAAAATCATCAAATTCGAAGGCTGCTATCACGGCCACGCCGACTGTCTGCTGGTGAAAGCCGGTTCCGGTGCCCTGACGCTGGGCCAGCCGAATTCACCCGGCGTTCCCGCAGATTTTGCCCGCCACACGCTGACCTGCACCTACAACGACCTGGCCTCGGTGCGTTCCGCCTTTGAGCAATACCCAGAGGAGATTGCCACCGTTATTGTCGAACCCGTCGCCGGTAATATGAACTGCGTGCCGCCGCTGCCGGAATTCCTGCCGGGGCTGCGCGCGCTGTGCGACGAATTCGGCGCTTTATTGATCATTGATGAAGTGATGACCGGATTTCGCGTTGCGCTGGCGGGCGCGCAGGCTCACTACGGCGTGGTGCCTGATTTGACCTGTCTGGGAAAAATCATCGGCGGCGGCATGCCGGTCGGCGCATTCGGCGGCAAACGCGAAGTGATGCAGGCGCTGGCGCCGACCGGGCCGGTTTATCAGGCGGGAACGCTCTCCGGTAACCCGATTGCGATGGCGGCCGGGTTTGCCTGCCTGACGGAAGTGGCCAAACCCGGTGTCCATCAGAAACTGACTGAACTGACGCAACGGCTTGCAACAGGTCTTCTGTCCGCCGCCAAAGCGGAAAATATTCCACTGGTTATCAATCAGGCGGGCGGCATGTTCGGTCTGTTCTTTACCGATGCAGAAAACGTGACCAGTTATCAGGATGTGATGCAGTGTGATGTGGAACGCTTTAAGCGATTCTTCCATATGATGCTGGATGAAGGCGTCTATCTGGCGCCGTCCGCCTTCGAAGCGGGTTTTATGTCTCTTGCTCATAGCCACCAGGATATTGATCGCACTATCGAAGCAGCGCAGTTCTGCTTTGCCCGGTTGTAAAGCGGCCTGAGTTTTACCCTGTTTTCCAACGGCGTCATCTCTCTGGCGCCGTCTATTAGACTCACAACCTAACCTATTAGGTGTATCTCTCATTGAAAAATACACCTAATAGGTTAAAATCTGACGATAACATTAAGTATGGATGCGGAATATGGAAAAACGGACTCCCCATACCCGACTACATATTGTCAAGACACTGGTAGCTCAGGCAAATGTTAGAGCAACTAATTCAGCGTTGAACGATGCGGATCTGTTGGGAATGGATTTTGACGGCATGTGCAATGTGATATCCGCGTTGACTACTCAGGATTTTTACAAAAGCATGACGACATACCATGATCACACGGTTTGGCAGGACGTGTATCGTCCACTGGTAGATGGTGTCAGGATCTATGTAAAAATCACGGTTATCAATGGGGTACTAATCGTCTCATTTAAGGAGAAATAATATGAAATGCCCTAACTGTGGCGGTGCCGAATTAGTACAGGATGCAAAAGATGTCCCGTACTCATTTCGTGGAAAAAAAACAGTTTTACCCGCTGTTGATGGTCTGCATTGCACGGCGTGTCATGAAGTCGTCATGAACAAAACAGAGTCGACGGCCTATTTGGCAAAAATCGCTGATTTCAAAAATTCGGTTATCGCCGAAACGGTTGAGCCAGCATATATTGTGAAGGTTCGTAAAAAGCTGGATTTGACACAGCGTGAGGCCAGTGAAATATTCGGCGGTGGTGTGAATGCGTTTTCACGCTATGAAAAAGGAAAAGCGCAACCCCATCCTTCAACAATCAAATTACTAAAAGTCCTCGATCGCCATCCTGAACTACTCGGTGAGATCCGTAGTTAACATCTGTCCGGCGCCGGGTGTACAGCCCGGCATAAACATCTCTCCTTGCGATCATCCTGACGTTATTTCGCGCCAACCACTCCCATTGATCCGTGGGTTGATTCGTTGCCTGGCGCGATACCGCTCATTTCGCAGGCCAGTGCGCCCGCCCGTTTTAGCGCATAGGTGTAACGCTCATCAAAAGGGTAACAACAGGAAAGTCGGATGGCATGTTTACAGCGGTCGCTCAGCGTGTAGAGCGCACCGGGCGTCACACAGATCTTCTCCTGCAACAGATGGTGAAACAGCGCGACACCGTCTACGTTGCCCGGCATCTCCAGCCAGAAGACAAAGCCGCCCTGCGGCTGCGTGGCGCGGGTGCCCTGAGGAAAATGGCGGGCGATCAGCCCGCGGGCTTCATCCAACTGAGTCGCATAGCGACGGCGCAACGTTCGCAGGTGGTGATCGTATCCGCCTGATTCCAGAAATTGCGCCAGCGTCTCTGATAGCAGAGCCGACTCCGCCATTGACGACACGGCTTTGAGTCGCGCCACTGCCGCACTGAATCGTCCGGCGGCCACCCAGCCAATTCGAAAATCGGGAGCCAGGGTTTTCGTAAAGCTGGAGCAGTAGATCACCCATCCGTGGCGATCGAACGCTTTGACCGCTGGAGAAAGCGGCCAGTTAAACTGGAGCTCGCCATACAAACCATCCTCTATCAGCGGGACCTGATAATCGTTCACCAGTTTCGCCAGACGCTTTTTATCTTCCAGCGTCATACTGCAACCCAGTGGATTCTGTACATTAGGCATGGCAACGATCGCCTGAAGCCGTTGCTCTGAGAGCAGCATCTCCAGGGCATCCAGTGACAGGCCGCGTTGCGGATCGGTCGGGATCTCCACCGTTTTCAGCCCCAGACTGGCGAGCAGCGGAAACAGATAAAAATAGGTTGGCGTCTCCAGACCGACACAATCGCCCGGCTGGGTCACGGCTCGCAACGCCAGTTGCAACGCTTCCATGCAGCCGTGGGTCACCGTAATATCATCACTATTCAGCGCCATGCCTGAATCCATCGATCGCCGGGCCACCTCTCGCCGCAGGCGCTCACTGCCCGGCGGCAAAGCATAGCGGCCAATCATGCCGGGATGGCGGCGCAGTAGCGAAGCGGTAATGCGGCTGAGCTTCGCGGTAGGATAAAAATCGCTATTCTGCGGGCAGGCAAGCGAGATATTGAGATAATCGGGATGATTTTGCGCAGCAAAGACCGTATCAATCAGGTCCAGTTTTTCACTGCCGGGCGTGATGACCTGCGCACGATGCTGTCGGGTTTTCGTCAACGATGGCAGACGTCCGCGCACAAAATAGCCTGACTGCGGGCGGGCTTCGATCAGACCGCGATCCTCAAGAATGCGCCAGGCATTGAGCACCGTATTCACACTCACCTGATGCGACCCCGCTACGCGGCGGATTGCGGGTAAACGGCTTCCCGGTAACCAGGTTCCCTGATGGATCGCCGTAGCAAACGTTTCAGCCAGCTGTTGATAAAGCGTACTTTCCTGCGGGTCGATAATGGACACAATCACCTCGCCAATCGATAGGTACAATTAATGATTAATGCTATCTGTACTCATTACAATAGTATTTTTGTGTATCTGTTACCATAGCCTTCATCCCACTTATCATGAGTGCTCTCATTCAGTTTAAAAGGAAAGCACCATGCTCGATCCCTCTTTCTTCAGCTATGTCACCGTCATGTCGATTACCCCCGGTCCCAACAACCTGCTGCTGGCGACCTCCGGCGTCAATTTTGGCATACGGCGCACGGTGCCAATGCTATTGGGTATTCTGGTTGGCTGCGGGGTGCAAACGGCGCTGATGGGAGTGGCGCTGGAACTGTTGCTTAGCTGGATGAGCGCGGTAAGACTGCCGCTCACCGTATTGGGGTGTACCTATCTGCTGTGGCTTTCCTGGAAAATTGTGCGATCGTCCGCACCGGAGTTACGCGATAAAAGCCAGCCGATGACTCTGCTCCAAGGCGCGCTGTTCCAGGCGGTCAACCCCAAAGCCTGGATTATGTCCAGTAACGTGGCGCTGCTCTATACGGCCAGCAGCGGCATTTTTACGATCATGTTCGCTTTTATGGCGCTAAACCTGCCTTGCATTCTGGTATGGGCGGCACTTGGCGATCGAATCGGCAGGCACCTTCAGGCCCCCTGGAAACTGCGGTTGTTCAACGGCGTTATGGCGCTGTCGTTGGTGATCACCACCCTCTGGATGTTGATGGAGGCGATCAATGTCACCGAGTAACCTACGTCACCTGCCTGCGTAGCAGATAAATAAAGTATGGCGCACCAATAAAGGTCGCCAGCAGCCCTGCCGGTATCTGATACGGGAACAGTACCATTCTGCCGCACCAGTCGGCCATGACCATCAGCCCGCCCCCAATCAGTGCGGCGCAACCAAGCTGTGGAATAACGCGACTGAATCCCAACATTCGCGCCAGGTGCGGCGCCATCAGGCCAACAAAGCTCAGTGGCCCCACCAACATCGTCGACATCGCGGTGAGTACTGCGGCCAGTAATAGCACCAGCAGGCGCACCGGCGTGACGGCGACCCCCAGTGCACGCGCCGTCGTCGTGCCCAATGGCAGAATACGCAGCCAGCGCTGACACAGCGGCACCACCAGCAACAGCACGACGGCGATCGCGGCAGTCCTCACCGCGTCAGTGGCTTCCACGGCGTAGGTCGAACCCGACAACCAGGTCAACACATTTCCCATACGCGGATCGCCGCTAGCCAGCAGCAGCGTAATCACCGTGGTGAAGGCCATACTTAGGGCAATCCCGGCCAACAGCATACGCTGCGTGGAAAACCCGCCTCGTCCCGCGACGATCACCATGATCAGCAATGTTAACGCCGCTCCCGCGCTACCCGCAGGGAGCAGCCAGACAAATGCATTACCGGGGACAAAAAACAACAAGACAACAACGCCAAATGACGCCCCCGAACTGATCCCCAGCACTTCCGGGCTTCCCATCGGATTGCCTGTCAGCTTCTGTATCAGCGTTCCCGCTACCGCCAGCATCATTCCCGCCGCCAGCGCCGCCAAAACACGCGGCCATCGCCACGGCAAGAGTTCCGTCAACAGCTCACCGTTGCTCCAGTGCCATCCCTGCGCATTTTTCCCCAGCAGCAGCGCCACCAGCGTCACCGCAATCAGCAAGGCGCTTCCCAGCAAAAGCCACCATCCCCATCGGCGACGCTCATTAGCGGATGCGCCAGCCCTATCCATCATCGCGGGCGACCCATTGTTGCGCAGGCGAGGCAGCAGCCACAGCAATAACGGAGCCCCCAGCAACGCCGTGGCGGCCCCCGTTGGCACTTCACGCCATACGTCAGTCAGCCAAATCACCGCCTGATCGGCGACGCTCAACAGCAATGCGCCCAATAGCGGCGCCAGCCAAAGGCGATGCCACAGACGTCTGGCGCCCAGCATTTTGGCCAGCAGTGGCGCGAACAGCCCGATAAAGCCGATAATCCCCACCGCGTTCACTAATTGCGCACTCAGGAAAATTGCCACGCCCAGCGCACTCAATCGCGCCAGCGACAGACCGAGGCCCAAATTACGCGCCACGCCATCATCCAGCCCTAGCAGAGTCAGTGGCCGCAGCAACAGTAACATCAGACAGAAACAGACCAGCAGGCGCGGAAGAACAAACTGAACGTTGCTCCAATCCTGCTGATTCAGCGCACCGCTGCTCCACAAAAACAAATTTTGCAGTTGCTCATGGTGAAACAGTGCGAATAGCTGGTTCACCGCGCCACAGTAAAAACTCAACACCAGTCCAGCCAGTATCAAAGTGATCGGCGAGAGTCGTTTTCCCCAGGCGACCCCAAAAACCAGAGCGCCCACCGCCAACGCGCCTGCCATTGCGGCAATCTGTTGAACCGCTATGCCGCCCGGCACCGCCCATAGCGTCACCACCGTGATGCCAAGCTGCGCGCCTGCCGCAATCCCCAGCGTCGACGGTTCAGCCAGCGGATTACGCAGCACCTGCTGGAACAAGACGCCACACAATCCCAGACCGGCGCCCACCAGCAGGGCAATCGCCATGCGCGGCAGCAACGTATAGTGAAACAGTAATTGACGGATATCGTCGGTATCAGGCCGCCAGAATCCTTGCGGCCACAGCGTCATAGGCAACTGACGCTGCAAATTGTAAGCGCCCAGACCCAGCGCTATCGCCAGCAACACGCCGATCAGCAGGACGGGCAACGCCTGTTTTTTATGACGGGCGTCCTGCCCGTCCCCCTTCAGGCCGTCGCCAGCGACGTTGAAAATCTCTCCCGGAGATTTTTTAACGGATGTCACGCCGATCCTCCAGTGCCTGCGCCAGAATCTGAGCAAAACGCATTGCCGATAGCGTACCGCCATACAACCAAACCGCAGGCACCTGTTGCCAGCGCCGTTCCCGGATAAAGGGCATGGCCTGCCAGAGCGGGCTACGGGCGACCTGCTCGATCAGAGCGCTATCGCCGTGCTCAAAACAGAGCACATGCGCATTGTTGATTTCAGCCAGCCGTTCAATACCGACCACGGCACTGCCCCAGAAATTGGTTTCGCCCTTCCAGGCGTTTTCAATGCCAACGTGATCCATGACTTCCTGAAACAGGCTGTTTTTACCGATGACCAGTGCGTGACGCGCATCCAGCAGCGATATCAGCAATAGCGGGCGTTGAGTATAGGGGTGTAGTCTGGTCGTCGACTGCTGTATGAATCGTGAGAGCAGCGCTAAATGTCGTTCCGCCGCATCAGGCATCCCCAGCGCATTCGCCAGCTTGATCAGCGATGCCCTGGCCACGCTCAACGGTTTGCCCTGATTGTCGCTAAAACCGAACCCCATAATGGGCGCGATACGGGTCATCTTTTCCACCGAGGGACCATAGCCTTCAGAATACAGAATAAGTGACGGTTTCAACTGGGTCAGTTGTTCCAGATTCGGTTCGGTACGCAATCCTACATCAATCACACGTTCGGGAAGTGCCGGTTCATTCACCCACAGGCGATAATTCGGTTTATCCGCAATAGCCAGTGGCATCACCCCCAGCGCCATCAGCAGCTCCACCGGTAACCATTCGAGTGCGGCAATCCGGTTAAGATCGGGATAAGCGGCCGCATGACCGACTGAAGAATACATCAGGGGGGACAGCAGCAGCGCAGTCAATAGACGACGACGCCCGTGATCCGGCAACGTCGCAGAAGGCAGTAAATCAGACATCGTCAGCAAACATAACTTACCGGCGCGCCGCCGCCGGGATGAGGCAATATTCCCATCGGGATGCCGTAGATATTTTCCAGCACGTCGCTTTGCATTAAAGCAGCCGGTTCACCCTGAGCGATCATTTCCCCGCCGCGCAATGCGACGAGATAATCACAGTAACGAGCCGCCATATTGATATCATGCAGGACAGCTATCACCGTCAATCCACGCTCCCGGCTCATCCGTTGAATCAGCGCCAGCACCTCGACCTGATGGGCAATATCCAGCGCTGAGGTGGGTTCATCCAGTAACAGACAACCACTGTCCTGCGCTACCGTCATCGCCAACCAGGCGCGCTGCCGTTCACCGCCGGATAAACTGTCGACCAGGCGATTGGCGAACGCTTTTAGCCCGACCAGCGTAATCGCTTCGTCAACTTTTTCCCGATCGGCGCTACCGAAACGTCCCAGTGCGCCATGCCATGGATAACGCCCTATCGCCACCAGCTCGCGTACCGTCATACCTTCCGCCGCCGGCAGTTGCTGGGGCAGATAGGCAACCTGACGGGCAAAGGATTTGCTGTCCCAGTTGGCGGCAGATTGCTCGCCCAGCAGCACATTGCCACTGCTGGCAGGCTGGTGGCGCCCCAGGATTTTCAACAGCGTGGATTTCCCTGAACCATTGTGTCCGATCAAGCCACAGACTTTACCGGCAGGAAAGGCCAGCGACAATGGATGCAGTAACGTACGACCGGTGACAGAAAAACTCACCTCATCCAGTCTGAACGTTGTATCAGGCAATCGATTTTGATTTTGCATAACGTTTTGGTTTTCAATGACAATCAGGGAAAAGATGCAACCGTTATCAGGTAAAAAGTAAACGATAATGATTATTATAACGGTTGCATAATAGGCTTAACGGAATCGTCCCCGCAAGAAATTTACCGCGTGGGAGGATTGAAACACGCGCAAAAAAACCCCCGGGAAATCCGGGGGAATAAACCGTTACTGACCAAACATTTGCCTGATCCAGTCAGCCACGCCCTCGCCATCCTGCTGCTCTTGCTGCGGAGCCTGCGGCTGGCTGGCCTGGCACAACGCCTGCGGATTATCCGTCCAGACCGGCAGCACACGTCCGGCGCCGCTGCCGTTACAGATGAAGTTGCCACTGGCGTCCACCGTCATGGTGGTGATCCCTTCCGGCGGCGTCAGCATCAGCGGCAAAGGCGTCTGATTTTCCAGATAGCGACGATAAATCGTCAGCGCACCGTTTGCCCCCGTCAGCTTCGCCGGACCATTGTTATCGCGCCCGACCCAGGTGATCGCCACTTCTTTACCATCGACTCCGGCAAACCAGCTATCACGCAGATCGTTGGTCGTGCCGGTTTTGGCCGCCAGATGATAATTCGGGAATTTAACCGCCAGTGAACGCGACGTGCCCCGCGCGACCACCTGTTGCATACCGTACAACGTCAGATAAGCCGCCTGGGCCGGAACCGCACGTTCCGCCTGTGGGAAACTTTGATACAGCACGTTGCCGTCTTCCGCGATCACCGAGCGTAGCGCGGACAGCGGTGCACGATTCCCCCCGCTGGCGATAGTCTGGTATTCCTGCGCGACTTCCATTGGCGTCAGACTGATGGCCCCCAGCAGCATTGCCGGCACCGGTTGAATAACGTTGTCGGGAATGCCTAAACGCTTCAACGTCGCGGTGACCTGATCCAGACCAACGGCCATACCCAGATTCACCGTCGGGACGTTCAAAGAATTCGCCAACGCGTCAACCAGCATCACCCGGCCGCGGAATTCACGATCGTAGTTTTTCGGCTGCCACAATTGCCCATTCGGCTGCTTGAGCGACAAAGGCTCATCCGCCAGCCAGGTATTCAGACGATAAACGTCGGGTTGGCTTAATGCCGTCAGATAGGTTGGCGGCTTCGCCAGAGAACCGACCGGCCGACGGGCCTGCAATGCACGATTAAATCCGGCATATTGCGTCTGCGAACCGCCGACCATCGCACGGATCTCACCGCTGAAGCGATCCACAATCACCACCGCCGATTCCAGATCGTTGACGTTACGCGCCGCTCTTAACGCCGGGATCCCCTCTTCCACCGCCCTTTCTGCCGCATCCTGAGAGACAGGATCCAGCGTGGTGAAGATTTTTACGCCCGACAGATCGTTAATCTTATCGCCCAGCCGCAGCTGCAATTCCTGACGCACCACTTGCATAAAGGCGGGCTGCGGGCTGATGACCCCGCCTTTAGGTTGCACACCCAGCGGGCGGGCGCTCAACATATTGTACAGATCGGCGTCAATCACCTGCTGATTCTGTAGCAAACGCAATACCAGATTGCGTCGCTCCAGCGTAATCTGCGGGTTACGCCACGGGTTATACAACGACGCGCCTTTTACCATGCCCACCAGCAGCGCCTGCTGATCGAGGCTCAGTTCGTTGACCGGACGGCCAAAGTAATAAAGGCTGGCCAGCGGGAAACCGCGGATCTGATCGTTACCACTCTGACCGAGATAGACCTCATTGAGATACAGTTCCAGAATGCGATCTTTGCTGTAGCGATAATCCATGATCAACGCCATATAGGCTTCGTTAACTTTGCGCCATAAAGAACGCTCATTGGTCAGAAACAGGTTTTTCACCAACTGCTGCGTCAGGGTGCTTCCCCCCTGTACGGCGCGTCCGGCGGTAATATTCGCCAAAAACGCTCGACCGATCGAATACAGGCTGATCCCGTCATGCTCGTAGAAGTGGCGATCTTCGGTAGCGATGAGCGTATCGACCAGCAGATCGGGGAATCCGGACCGCTGCACAAACAGACGTTGCTCACCGTTCGGCGACTGCATCATGGTGATCAACTTCGGATCGAGGCGGAAAAAGCCGAAATTGCGCTGGTTTTCCAGATTCTGGATCTGCGCCAGACGATCGTTATTAAACGTCAGGCGAGCGCGAATCTGTCCTTCTTTGCCATCCGGAAAATCGAACGGACGCCGCAGCATTTCGATGGTATTGCTCCGAACGCTGAATTCACCCGGTCGGGTGATACGACTGACCTGACGGTACTGCATGCCTTCCAGCAGGCTGATCATCTCTTTCTGGTTATAAGACATGCCCGGTTCAAGGTTAACCATGCGGCCATACACCGCCGCAGGCAATTGCCATACCTTGCCTTCAATACGGCTACGGATCTGGCTGTCGAGGTACACGCCATAAATCGCCAGCACGACCGCAAGCACCAGGGAGAGCTTGATAAAAAGCCCCAGCCAGCGTCGTTTCTTACGCGGTTTCTGCGTCATCTCTTCCTCATCGTCATAGCCATCGTCGTCGTCAAAGTCGTCCTGATAATCTTCATAATCATCATCATAGTCGTCGTCCCTGCGACGCCTTACGGCCTGCTTACGCGTAGGTTTCCGTCCTGACGCTTTTCCTTTGCGCCCGATAGGTTCGCGATCATCCCGAGACATTACTGTTACTTCTCCGTCAGGTTGTTAACGGCCACCTGCTTTGCGCTCAAGCCGTCTACTCTGTTTCCGCCGCACATTTCAAGGAAGCGGAAACGTCTGAAATTAGTGATGCTGGTACTTCTTCGTACGTCGGGTCGGCATCGCATTTGCCGGGTCGTCCGGCCAGACATGTTTGGGATAACGCCCTTTCATCTCTTTTTGCACTTCACGATAGGCACCCTGCCAGAACGCGGCCAAATCACGCGTAATCTGTAATGGACGTTGAGCCGGCGATAAAAGTTCCAAAACCAGCGCAACACGCCCTTCCGCCAGCAGCGGACTTTGCCGTTCGCCAAACATTTCCTGTAGCCGTACCGACAGCACCGGCGGTTTATCGTCATAATAGGCGATAGGCAACCGGCTGCCGCCTGGCACAGTGTAATGGGTCGGCAACGCACTATCCAGCCGTTGTCGCAGGGGCCAGTCCAGCAAACGCATCAGTGCTTCACTGAGATTCACCTGTCGTAACGCGCGCAAATCACGCACGCCGGCCAAAGAAGGCAGCAGCCATGATTCCAGCATAGCCAGCAACGTTTCATCATCCATCTGCGGCCACTCGATCTCTGGCAGCCATTGCCGGGCGCACTGCACGCGGGCGCGAAGCTGTACCGCCGCGGGTTCCCAATTCAATAGAGATAACCCCTGTTCCCGCAGCCACCACAGCATGGCCTGCTGTAGCTCTTCATCAGAAGGTTTCGTCAACGGGCGCGTTTGTAATATCAGGTTACCAATCTGCCTGCATCTGCTGGCGCGCAGCGTACCTTTTTCCTCATCCCACTGCACGACGTTATGCTCACTCACCAACATGGGTAACTGCTGTACCAGTTGATCTATTTCCAGTGGCAAAGCCAGCAGGATGCGCGCATCCGCCGACTGGTTGTTCTGGAGCAGCGCCGGCGCCAACAGCCACTCGGTGCCGGACAGCGCATCATCTGCCGACATCATGGCCCCGATGCCGCCAGCCAACTGATAGCGGCCATCCTGACTGCGCCGCCGGGCGATTCGATCGGGAAAGGCCTGCGCCAGTAGCCAGGCGGCCCACGCCGTATCAATACGGCCGGATACAGACGCCAGACGGCGCGTCAGCTGCTGTCCACGACGCTGCCAATGCGGCAGCGGCCGATGCAGCCAATCCATCAGGTTAATCGACCCGCTACGGGGCGGTTCTTCCAGAATCGCCACCAGACACCCTGCCGTCACCAGCGCATCGTCGCCTTGTCGGACGGCGGTAAACAACATGGTTGCCAGCCGCGCATCACATCCCAGCGCGGCGATCTGTCGCCCCTCGGAAGTCAGCCGGTCCTGCCGATCGGTAATCTTCAACTGTCTCAACAAATTGCGAGCAGACTGCAAAGCGGATAATGGGGGCGTATCCAGCCACGTAAGCTGCTCCACGTCCGTACAACCCCATTGCAACAGGTCCAGCCAGAAACTGCTCAGATCGCTGCTGAGTATTTCGGCATCGCTTTGCGCCGCAGCTCGTTCAGCCTGCTCACGCGAACAGAGATGCCAGCACACCCCAGGGCTTAAGCGCCCGGCGCGTCCGGCACGCTGCACCATGGAAGCCTGACTGATACGCTGCGTCACCAGCCGGGTTAATCCGCTTTTCACGTCGAAACGCGCTACCCGCTCCAGACAACAATCCACAACCAGACGAATACCTTCAATGGTCAGGCTGGTTTCCGCAATATTGGTCGCCAACACCACTTTACGGCGACCGGGGTCAGACGGCAGGATGGCTTTTTGCTGCTCTGCCAACGTCAACGCCCCGTACAACGGACAGAGATCCACGTCATCCGTTATATTGCTTTCCAACAATGTCTGAACACGTTTAATTTCGGCGACGCCGGGCAAAAACAGCAACAGCGATCCCGTCTGTTCCGTCATCAGTCGCCTGACCTGACGGGCAACGCCCTCTTCCAGCCGTTCCTGACTGTTCAAGGGAATATAATGACGTTCGACCGGATAGCTCCGACCTTCGGATACCACGCAGGTCGAGGCCGGCAGCAGGGCTGAAAGCCGCGTATTATCCAACGTGGCGGACATAATCAGCAGTTTCAAATCCTCACGCAGCCCTTGTTGCACATCTAACAATAACGCCAGCGCCAGATCGGCCTGCAGGCTGCGCTCATGAAACTCATCCAAAATTACCAGCGCAATATCTTTCAACTCAGCATCCTGCTGCAATAAACGCGTCAACATCCCTTCCGTGACCACTTCCAGACGCGTCGAAGCACTGACCCGACTTTCCGCCCGCATGCGGTAACCTACCGTCTGGCCCGGCTCTTCACCTAATTGCCGGGCCAGCCGCCAGGCGACGCTTTTTGCCGCCAGCCGACGGGGTTCGAGCATGATGATCCGTCCGTTCAGATTGCCCTGTTGAAGCAATTGCAGCGGCAGCCAGGTCGATTTCCCGGCGCCGGTGGGAGCCGAGAGCAACACCTGAGGTGAAGTATGCAGCGCCGAGATCACATCATCGGATACGGCGCTGACGGGCGGTAAAATCACAGAAATCTCCGTAAAGGTTAACTTTCAGCGGCGAGCATTGTAGCATCGAATGAAAGTAGCATCGGATGGAATCAGAACAGAGAGACAGACATGCACGTCACCCGCCGACTGTTTTTTGCCTTATCGCTGCCAGAAAAAATCCAGCAGGACATTATCCGCTGGCGCGCTGAACATTTCCTGGCTGAAGCCGGCCGTCCGGTCGCCGCCGCTAACCTCCACCTGACGTTGGCCTTCCTGGGGGAAGTAAGCGAACAAAAAGAACAGGTGTTGCGCACACTGGCGGGGCGCATCAGCCAGCCGGCATTTACGGTAAACCTGAACGACGCCGGACAGTGGCCTCGTCCCGGCGTGGTCTGGATAGGATGCCGGCAGGCACCGCGAGGATTGTTGCAGCTGGCCGAGTTGTTACGGTCGCAGGCTGCCCGTAATGGCTGTTATCAGACATCCCAGCCCTTCCATCCTCATATCACCCTGTTACGCGGAGCGACCAGACCGGTCGCCTTACCGCCTGCAGATTTCAACTGGTCGATAAACATGGACCATTTCTCGCTTTACCAGTCTCTGTTTGAAAATGGCAGAACCCGCTATCAAACATTGGCAAGCTGGCCACTGGTCAAGCCTCTCTCACGATAGGCTACACATGCAATTTACTCCTCGCCTGCAGCCGGCCAGGCTGATTAAACGCTACAAACGCTTTCTTGCCGACGTCATCACCCCGCAGGGTGAAATGCTTACGCTGCACTGCGCCAATACGGGAGCGATGACGGGTTGTGCTACGCCGGGAGACACCGTCTGGTATTCCACATCCGATAATCCGAAACGGAAATATCCCCACAGTTGGGAACTGACGGAAACACAACAAAATGAATGGATTTGTGTCAACACGCTGCGCGCCAACACGTTATTGCACGAGGCCTTGTCAACAAACCGGATAGCGGAGCTGGCCGGCTACACGAAGGTCAAGACCGAAGTGAAATATGGTACGGAAAACAGCCGTATCGATCTGCTCTTACAGGCGGCAGACAAGATTAACTGCTATATTGAGGTAAAGTCTGTCACATTATTGCAACATGGATGTGGTTATTTTCCCGATGCGGTTACCCTCCGGGGTCAGAAGCATCTGCGTGAACTGCAACAGGTCGTAACCAATGGTGAGCGGGCCGTTCTGTTCTTCGCCGTACTGCACTCAGGGATAGCGCAGGTTTCTCCCGCTCGGCATATTGATCCACGCTATGCCGAATTATTAACGGAGGCACAGCAGAAAGGGGTTGAAATTTTATGTTATGCCTCCACATTATCCCCTGATGGCATCAGGCTTACGCATAAGTTGCCTTTATATACCCATGGCACCCACGCCGTCCTCACGGGTGAGTGACAAATCGGCCAGGAGCAGATTTGAACGCGGCTTGCAGCGGTCCCGGATGGACCGGGTAAAATCGCCAACACACCTGCAACTTGCAAGATGAAGGGTATAGGAGATAAATAAAGTGAGCATCGCTATAACACGCTAACACGTTGTTTATCATCTGATGATAATCAGTTGTTCCTCACACTTTATCAGGCCGGTGTCAGGAACCATTGCCAACCTAATCTCCATCTGCTATTTATAGCGGCCTGTTTTTCCCCTTAGGGGATCGATATACCCAAAGTGATTGAAGTTACGGTCGGGCAGCAAGCGGAGGGACGCCGGATAGCTTATCAAGATAAGACATTTGGATAAGTGAAAGAAGCCGACCTTTATTGTGACCGACAACGCGGTAACTTCGAATAAGCAGGGTATAGTGCGTGTCGTGTTATGTAGGAGAAGCAACATGCAAGAAGGGCAAAACCGTAAGACATCTTCTCTGAGCATTCTCGCAATTGCCGGAGTAGAGCCGTACCAGGAGAAGCCGGGCGAAGAGTATATGAACGACGCTCAGCTGGCTCATTTCAAGCGTATTCTTGAAGCATGGCGCAACCAACTCAGGGACGAAGTGGATCGTACTGTATCGCATATGCGTGATGAAGCAGCCAATTTTCCCGATCCCGTGGATCGTGCCGCTCAGGAAGAAGAATTCAGCCTTGAACTGCGCAACCGCGACCGTGAACGTAAGCTGATCAAGAAGATCGCAAAAACATTGCAAAAAATCGAAGATGAAGACTTTGGTTTCTGTGAATCCTGTGGCGTAGAGATCGGCATCCGCCGTCTGGAAGCGCGCCCAACCGCTGATTTGTGTATTGACTGCAAGACACTGGCAGAAATACGCGAAAAGCAAATGGCGGGTTAACTATCCATTCAAAAGCCTGCCCTGCGAGCGTAGATATGTACGCAGGGACAGGCTTTATGGAATAGGCTTGCCAACCCCATGAATTGTCGCGATCATATAAGTTTTGATCGTTGTGGTTTCTTTACTCTGCGCTTTTCAATACCACTCAACGTGTTAGCATTCGTATACCCAACCCGGTGTACACATTTATGGCTGGTATGTCTGAAACAAACCATTATGTTGGGCGTTTTGCCCCCTCTCCTTCCGGCGATCTGCATTTTGGCTCACTGATAGCTGCGCTGGGCAGTTACCTTCAGGCTCGCGCCCGATGCGGACGTTGGCTGGTGCGTATTGAAGATATCGATCCTCCCCGTGAAATTCCCGGCGCCTCATCCCGCATTCTCTCTCAACTGGAACATTACGGCCTGCATTGGGATGGCGATGTCGTCTATCAATCACAGCGGCATGCTCTCTACCTCGAAGCACTGCATCAACTTCAACAACGCGGATTAAGCTACTACTGCACCTGTACTCGCAGCCGTATCCGGCAACTGGGTGGTCAATATGACGGCCATTGCCGCGATCTGGGTCTCCCAGCGCATCAGGCCGCGGTACGCTTACGGCAGACAACGCCCGTTTTCCACTTTCATGACCGCCTGCGCGGCGATATCCATGCCGATCGCGCACTGGCTGAAGAAGATTTCATCATTCATCGTCGGGACGGGCTGTTTGCCTACAATCTGGCCGTCGTCGTCGACGATCATGAACAGGGGATCACGGAGATCGTGCGCGGCGCCGATCTGATTGAACCGACCGTACGACAAATCGCGCTCTATCGTCAGTTAGGGTATCAGGAGCCGGATTACGTTCATCTGCCACTGGTGCTGAATGCCGCGGGACAGAAACTCTCCAAACAAAATCATGCCCCGGCGCTGCCAGATAGCGATCCGCGACCGATTCTGGCCGCCGCGTTGCAATTTCTGCATCAGCCGTTACCGGAAAGCTGGCAGGATTTGACGCTCCCGGCGCTGCTTGAGTGGTCTGCCGCACAGTGGTCGCTTGATAAAATCCCCGTGAAAGCAGCAATAAATCTGTCAGAGATCACATGATCATTCTCAAAGAGAGTCTGGTGAGCTATGATTAGCCGCTATTTTTCGTGGCGTACCTTTATTTATCCATCACTATCGAGGTGTATTATCTTTACCCGAGTCGCTAATTTTTGCCGTAAAGTACTGAATCGTGAGAACGAAACGGTCGAACCCGAGGAGCCGCGTCAGTATCTGACGGTGATCCCGCGTGACCAGCATAATATTTCACGCAGTGACATCAGCGATAACGCGCTGAAGGTACTTTATCGCCTGAACAAAGCGGGCTACGAGGCTTATCTGGTCGGAGGCGGCGTTCGTGATCTGCTGCTGGGCAAAAAGCCTAAAGATTTTGATATCACCACCAGTGCGACGCCAGAACAGGTTCGTAAGCTATTCCGCAATTGCCGTTTGGTCGGCCGCCGTTTCCGTCTGGCTCACGTGATGTTCGGAGCAGAGGTGATTGAAGTCGCGACATTCCGCGGCCATCACGACCAGCATCAGGAACAGCAGGAAATCAAGAATTCCGCCCAGCAGGCCCAGAGCGGCATGCTACTGCGCGACAATATTTTTGGCTCGATTGAAGAAGACGCCCAGCGTCGTGATTTTTCCATCAACAGCCTGTATTACAGCATTGCCGATTTCACCGTCCGTGACTATACCAATGGGTTGAATGACCTGCGTCAGGGTATTATTCGCATGATTGGCGATCCGGAAACCCGCTACCGTGAAGATCCCGTGCGGATGCTGCGCGCCGTGCGTTTTGCCGCCAAACTGGGGATGACCATCAGCCCTGAAACCGCACAACCGATCCCTCGGCTGGCGGCCTTGCTGCACGATATACCGGCAGCCCGTATGTTTGAAGAGTCGCTGAAGCTGCTGCAAACCGGTTACGGCTACCCCACTTACAAAATGCTGTGCGAATATCAGTTATTCCAGCCGCTGTTCCCGCTGATTAGCCGTCACTTTACCGAAGCCGGCGACACGACGCTGGAACGTATGGTCGAACAGGTTCTGAAAAACACCGACCAACGTCTGCAAAACAGTATGCGCGTTAACCCGGCGTTCCTGTTCGCCGCCATGCTGTGGTATCCGCTGATCGAGCATGCGCAAAAGCTGGCGCAGGAAAGCGGTCTGGCGTATTTCGATGCCTTTTCGCTGGCAATGAACGATGTGCTGGACGAACAATGCCGTTCACTGGCTATTCCTAAACGTATTACGTCTTTAGTACGGGATATCTGGCAACTACAGTTGCGTTTGTCGCGCCGCCAGGGAAAACGTGCATATAAGCTGATGGAACATCCGAAATTCCGCGCCGCCTATGATCTGCTTTGCCTGCGTGCTGAAATAGAGAACCACCAGGAACTATTGCGTCTGGCCGCATGGTGGGGCGAGTTTCAGATTGCCGCACCGCCGCAACAGCAAAATATGCTGAAATCACTGGATGACGGCCCAACCTCTCACCGTCGCTCACGGCCCCGTCGTCCGCGCAAACCGACGACTCACAGAGAAAATACCTGATGACGTGCGTTTATCTGGCGCTGGGCAGCAATCTGGCACAACCGCTACGGCAAGTGCGGACCGCGCTAGCTGCGCTGGATAATGTTCCACTCACCCGGGTAGTCAATCGCTCTTCATTTTACCGTAGCCGCCCGCTTGGTCCGCAAAATCAGCCGGATTACCTCAACGCGGTCGTCGCGCTGGAAACCGGTCTGGAAGCTGAACGGTTGCTTGATTATACGCAGCAGATTGAGCTTGAGCAGGGGCGTGAGCGCAAGGAACATCGTTGGGGACCACGCACGTTGGATCTGGATATTTTGCTGTTCGGCGACGCCGTGATTCATACGGCGCGCCTGACGGTTCCGCATTACGATATGAAAAATCGCGAGTTCATGTTGTATCCGCTCGCAGAGATCGCGCCGGATCTGATTTTCCCCGATGGCGAGCCGCTTTCTCGCCGTCTTGCCCATGTCGATCGCAACGGCTTGACGCTGTGGGATAACGATAACCACGATTGAACCGTGCCAACTCGGCACACCATGCCCCGCTACCCATTTTCCCCGATTTACAACAGCAACTTGTAAGATAAGGGTATATCCCTGCACGCCAGCTTCCATTAGAATGATCGCCTTTCATTCTTCGCCCTATTGACATAGGAAGGCTGTCATGAAACCGACGACCATCTCCCATTTGCGCCAATGGAAACAAGAAAAGCGGAAATTCGCTTCGATTACCGCTTACGACGCCAGCTTCTCTCGCCTGTTCTATGAACAGGGAATCAAAGTGATGCTGATTGGCGATTCCCTGGGTATGACATTACAGGGACATGACTCAACGCTGCCCGTCACCATCAATGACATTGTTTACCACACACGCTGCGTTCGTCGCGGCGCGCCCTTTGCACTGCTGCTCTCCGATATGCCGTTCATGAGTTACGCCACACCCGAGCAAACCTTTAGCCAGGCCGCAGAGCTGATGCGCGCTGGCGCCAATATGGTCAAACTGGAGGGCGGAAGCTGGCTGGCGCCCACGGTGAAAATGCTGACCGAACGTGCCGTTCCCGTTTGCGGGCATCTGGGCTTGACGCCGCAATCCGTTAATATCTTCGGCGGTTACAAAATTCAGGGTCGGGACGAGGCGGCCGCCAACCAGTTGCTTGAGGATGCGCTCGCGCTGGAGCAGGCCGGCGCCCAACTACTGGTTCTGGAATGTGTACCGGTTATTCTGGCACAACGCATCACTGACGCCCTTTCCATTCCGGTTATCGGTATCGGAGCCGGTAACGTTACCGACGGACAAATTCTGGTGATGCATGACGCCCTTGGTATTACCGGGGAGAAAACGCCTAAGTTCGCCAAAAATTTTCTGGCGCAAAGCGGCGATATTCGCGCCGCCGCCCGCCTCTATGTACAAGAAGTTGAACAGGGTATTTATCCAGCCGAAGAACATTCTTTCCATTAATGCAGGCTGTATTCGTTAAGTTAAGGAGTATTAGGCGTGTTGATTATTGAAACCCCTCTGCTGCTACGCCGCGAAATTCGTCGCTGGCGTCAAGAGGGGAAGCGTATTGCGCTGGTGCCCACCATGGGGAATTTGCACGACGGGCATCTGACATTGGTAGATGAAGCCAGAGCGCGGGCCGATATTGTCATCGTCAGCGTTTTTGTCAATCCCATGCAGTTTGAACGACAGGATGATTTGGCGCATTATCCCCGGACATTGCAGGAAGATTGCGAGAAACTGAATCGTAAAGGTGTGGATCTGGTTTTCGCTCCCAGCCCGGATGTGATATATCCAAACGGATTGGAAGGACAAACGTTTGTCGAAGTGCCCGGTCTGTCCCAGATGTTGGAAGGCGCCAGCCGCCCTGGACATTTCCGCGGTGTTGCCACCATTGTCAGCAAACTGTTCAATATGGTGCAACCGGACCTGGCCTGCTTCGGCGAAAAGGATTATCAGCAGTTGGCCTTGATCCGTCAGCTTGTCAGCGATATGGGCTATGACATCAGTATTGTCGGCGTGCCTATTGTACGAGCGAAAGACGGTCTGGCCTTAAGCTCGCGTAACGGCTATCTCAGCCCGGAAGAGCGCCGGCTCGCTCCCCAGCTAAATAAGGTGATGGCCAGCGTGGTTGAGCAGTTGGTCAACGGGGAGCGCCAGATTGACGATTTACTGAATCAGGCTGGAGAAAAACTTCGACAGGCCGGCTTCACGCCTGATGAGCTGTTTATTCGTGACGCCGACACCTTACAACCACTGACAGCAGCCAGCACTCGTGCGGTTGTTCTCATGGCCGCCTGGTTAGGCAAAGCGCGATTGATTGATAACCAGCAGGTCGATTTGACTGTATGAACAGAGGTAATGAAGCAATGATACGTACCATGCTGCAAGGCAAACTGCATCGGGTGAAAGTCACCCAGGCAGATCTGCACTATGAAGGTTCTTGCGCCATCGATCGGGATTTTATGGATGCCGCCGGCATTCTGGAATATGAAGCGATTGATATTTACAACGTGGATAATGGTCAGCGTTTCTCGACCTATGCCATTCCCGGCGAAAGAGGCTCACGGATTATTTCTGTGAACGGCGCGGCGGCACGCTGTGCCTGCGTGGGTGACAAACTGATCATCTGTTCTTACGTGCAGATGTCCGACGAGCAGGCAAGAGAGCACCATCCCAAAGTCGCCTATTTCTCTGGTGATAACGAATTGCAGCGTCAGGCCAAAGCCATTCCGGTACAGGTTGCCTGAACGTGAAAAAGGCGGTGGACACACCGCCTTTTCGTTTATGCGTCGATCACGTCCGCAGCCCGCGGCCACGTTCGATCAACCACCACGCCAAAAGATAAAACCCGACGATAAAACCAACCAGCACCGCCATGGTAAAGATCAGCGGAACATCATGAGTTCCGAGAAAGCCATAGCGGAACCCGCTGATCATATACACGACCGGATTAAGCTTTGACACGGCCTGCCAAAACGGCGGCAACAGCGTCAGGGAATAAAATACCCCCCCAAGATAGGTCAACGGCGTCAGCACAAAGGTTGGAACCAGGCTGATATCATCAAAGGTCTTGGCAAATACCGCATTCAACAGCCCCGCCAATGAGAACAGCACCGCCGTCAGCAATAGCGTCAAGACGATAATCCACCAGGCATGAACCTGAAGCGGTACAAAAAACAGAGATACCACGGTCACCAGTATGCCGACACACACACCGCGAGCCACGCCACCGCCGACATAACCAATGATGACCACATGGGTCGGCACCGGTGCCACCAGCAGTTCTTCGATGTTGCGCTGAAACTTCGCACTAAAAAATGACGAAGCCACATTGGCGTAAGAATTGGTGATCACCGACATCATGATCAGGCCGGGGACGATGAACTGCATATAGTCAAAACCGTGCATCTCACCAATACGGGCGCCAATCAGGTTACCAAAAATAATAAAATACAGCGTCATGGTGATAACCGGCGGCAATAGCGTTTGTACCCAGATGCGGCCAAAACGATTGATTTCTTTCATCCAGATACTCTGCAAGGCCACCCAATACAACTGCATCATGCTTTTTCTCCATTACCATTAACCAGGGTGACAAACAGCTCTTCCAGTCGGTTCGCCTTGTTACGCATACTCAGTACCTGTATCCCCTGCGCGCTTAACTGGCTGAACAATCCATTCAGTCCCTGCTCGCGCATCACATCCACTTCAAGCGTCGAGGTGTCCAATAAACGGAACGGATAGCCCTCAAGCTGAGGTAACGGACTTTTAGCGGCCAGATCGAAAATAAACGTTTCAGATTTCAGTTTGGAGAGCAGATGACGCATTGATGTGTTTTCCACCAGCTCACCATGCTGGATAATACCGATATTGCGGCACAGCATCTCAGCCTCTTCCAGATAATGGGTGGTCAGAATGATCGTTGTCCCCTGCGCGTTGAGCTCTTTCAGAAAGCCCCACATGGAACGTCGCAGCTCAATATCCACGCCGGCGGTGGGCTCGTCCAGAATCAGCAGTTTGGGTTCATGCATCAGCGCACGGGCAATCATCAGACGGCGTTTCATCCCGCCCGAAAGCATGCGGGACTTTTCATTACGCTTCTCCCATAAGTCCAACTGCCTGAGATATTTTTCCGCTCTCAGCAACGCTTCATTGCGTTTTACGCCGTAATATCCCGCCTGGCTAACCACGATCTGCAATACCGTTTCAAACTGGTTAAAGTTAAATTCCTGGGGAACCAACCCCAGTTGACGCTTGGCGTTAACAACATCCCGATCCAGGTCATAACCAAAAACCTGTACCTTTCCGGCGGTCTTATTCACTAATGAACTGATGATCCCGATGGTCGTCGATTTTCCTGCGCCATTAGGCCCCAATAGGGCATAAAAATCGCCCGCTTTAACCTGCAGGTCGATTCCGCGCAATGCTTTGACGCCCCCTGCGTAGGTTTTGGTTAACTGCGCCAGTTCCAGTGCGTATGTCATAAGAAATGGATTGCCTTATTATCAGTGGGTTCTACAGTTCCGATTTTAAAACTATCGTTTTTCAAACGAAGAGTGTTGCCTTATATTACCTCCACTGCCTCTTGTCTGTTACAGGTCATTTACTTTCATGAAAGAAATTGAAACGCTCATCGCGAATAACCAACGCTGGTCAAAAACGATGGTGGAAGAAGATCCTGGTTATTTTGAACGGCTGGCGCAGGCGCAACGACCTCGTTTCTTGTGGATTGGATGCTCGGATAGTCGCGTACCTGCGGAAAGCTTGACCAGCCTCGCACCGGGAGAACTGTTTGTTCACCGTAACGTCGCCAACCTGGTTATTCACACTGACCTCAATTGCCTGTCTGTTGTGCAATATGCTGTCGAAGTTCTGGAAGTCGAACACATCATTATCTGCGGCCATTACGGCTGTGGTGGTGTGCAGGCGGCGGTTGAAAATCCCGAACTGGGCTTAATCAACAACTGGCTGCTGCACATCCGCGACCTATGGTACAAGCATAGTTCGCTGCTGGGAGAACTGCCTCCCGAACAGCGGCTGAATACGCTGTGCGAGATCAATGTCGTCGAACAGGTTTATAACCTTGGACACTCGACCGTTATGCAGTCAGCCTGGAAGCGTGGGCAAAAAATCATGATCCATGGCTGGGTTTACGGTATTCAGGATGGTCGACTGCGCGATCTGGAAGTCACCGCCACCAACCGGGAGACGCTGGAACAACGCTATCGCCGCGCGATTTCATCCATGCCTTGATTGATACCCGTCGACGCCCTGCAACGGGCGTCATTTACCCACCCATCTCATTTCTGGGGAACCACTTTGCCAACATAGGGTAAATGGCGATAGTGCTGCGCGTAGTCGATGCCATATCCCACGACGAATTCATCAGGAATAGAGAAGCCAACCCATTCGACTTTCACATCGACTTCCCGGCGTTCCGGCTTATCCAGCAGGGTGCATATCGCCAGCGATTTGGGCTCACGCAGTCGCAGGATTTCTCGCACTCGGCTCAACGTATTGCCGGAGTCGATAATATCTTCGACGATCAACACATCTTTGCCACGAATATCTTCGTCCAGATCCTTGAGAATTTTAACATCGCGGGTGGTATTCATACCGCTGCCATAGCTGGATGCCGTCATAAAATCGACTTCGTGTGAAACATCGATAGCACGGCACAGATCGGCCATAAAGATAAATGAACCACGCAGTAAGCCAACCAACACCATATCGTTGCCGCTGTTACGGTAGTGTTCGCTGATTTGTCTGCCTAACTCGTTAACTCGGGTCATCACTTCCTGTTCAGAAATCATGACTTCTACGGTATGTTTCATCATACTCATAACTCTTTGAATAAAAGAATCCAGCATCATCGGCAGAGACGAATGTTTATGCCCGATGATGCCCCATGCTGACCTGTTGTCAGCGCAGGCAGATGGCGCCTAAGGGCGCGAAGTATACCAGAAACCAACCGTCATCCCCATCCTTCCAGCCAGGGAGCGTTAATGAACACGCCAGATCATGCAATCAGCTATAAAGTGAATGCCCCGCTGTCCAGCCAGCAGTTTATTGACCTGCTGGCGCAAACGTCATTAGGAGCAAGGCGTCCACTGGCTGACAAAGCGACAATCGAGGGGATGCTTGAACATGCCAATCTTCTGGTTTCAGCATGGCATGGCGAAACATTGGTGGGAATTGCCCGTAGCGTGACGGACTTTCATTTTTGTTGTTACCTGTCCGATCTGGCCGTGTCAGAGCTCTGGCAACACGCGGGTATCGGGAAAACGCTGATAAAGATAACGGCGCAACAGCTGGAACCCAAATGCAAAATTATCCTGCTGGCCGCCCCTCAGGCGGTTGATTACTATCCCAGGCTGGGTTTCGAAAAACATAACAGCGCCTGGGTCTTACCAGGCAATGAGTTTAACGCGGCCAAAAAATAATCGTCTCGGCCAACGATATCTTCCTGAGTTTGCCGCATCGTTTTTCCCATCATTGTTAACAAACCATCAGGATTGCGTTATTGCAGAATAAATCTGCGTAAATTGGATTGCGGCCACCCTCAAGAGCGTCTTTATATATAGCTAATCGATTTCGAGATGCAGCGCGGCAGCCGGGTAAATTCTCGTGCTGACTCAAGTTAAACGACTCTGCAACTGGAAAGACGATGGGCATAGCATATATAGCTGATTAAAGGCGCTTTATGAAAAAACGATACCATGTATTGAGCATCTTCGCTCTTGCGGCAACCTTGTCCATTACCAGCGCTGTCGCTGGTATCACATCCATTCCTGGCGCGAACGCGCCTCGATCAAACGGACCGTCTGCGTTCGCGCTTCACGGGCGACCAGATATGCCGCCGCCGCTCTATGAAGCATCACTACAAACTCGTCATCCCGATCAGGCATTAAGCAAACTGATCGCTAACGCCCCACAGGGCGCCGACAAAAATTACGAAGTCAGAGTGATGATCCGGGAATTGCCGCCAGAACCAGAACCTACGACGACTGGCGACAAGTAATCGGGACACAACATGTCGCGAATAAAGTGAGTGATACACATGAAGGCAGGAGTCCGGCACGCGATGAAAAAGAACCTTGTATTGATAATTTCACTGGCGATCCTATCGCCAGCCAGCGTCCTCGCCGGTCCCGGTCCGGGCCATGGAATGGGCCCCGGCCCTCATGGCGCTCCCTGGCATGACAGACCAGGACCAGGCATTGTTGTTGATCGCCTGCCTTATGGGGTCGAAACCGTTCTGATTGCCGGGCTGACTTATTATGTTCTCAACGGTATTTTCTACCAGCGACAGAACAATAGCTATGTCGTGGTGGAAACGCCCCCCGCGACCGCCCATGCCGTCACTCAGGGTGAGATGACGGTTTTAGATATTAACGGCGAGCGTTTTTATGTGAAAAATGGGAGCTACTATAAGCGCAATATTAATGGTGAATATCTGGAGGTTCCCAAACCTGCTGGCTTATGAAATCGGCATCGAAATGGCAGGAAAGAACACGGGCTGATCGGTTTTAATGCTCAGACGCACCTTCTGACCCGGTTCAAACCAGTTGCTGGTCTGAATGAGGATCACCCGATCTCCCAGACTCACTTTATAGAGATTGGAAGTACCGGTAAAAAGGCGATCCTTAATTTGCGCCGCCCCCTCAGGATCCAGCGCCAGCGCCACATCCAGAGGACGAACCATCCAGTCGCATTGCGAATCAATCGGCTGATTCAGGGGATGATTCGCATGATGTTCGCCGAACGCGCTCTGCCATTGGTGATCGCTCAGGATCTTCACCGGCAGATAATTCGTGTTCCCCAAAAAATCCGCGACAAACCGACTCGAAGGGCGATGATAAAGATCTGAGGGATAACCCTGCTGCATAATTTTCCCCTCTTCCAGCAGGATAAGATGATCTGCGCAGGCAAACGCCTCTTCCCGGTTGTGTGTCGCAAAAACGGCCGCAACGTGCCGCTGTTTAAGTATTTGCCGCAGCTCGGTTATCAGATGATAACGGCTCTGGCTATCCAATCCGGGAAAAGGTTCATCCAGCAACAGCAGCCTGGGTTCGCAAGCCAGCGCCCGAGCGATGGACAAACGCTGCTGTTGTTCATTTGACAGTTCATGAGGATAACGAGAGGCCACGTCATCAAGTTTCAATAGCGTCAGCATTTCGCCGCAGATCCGCACGACTTCGCTGTCGGATTGGCCATATAAACCAAACGCCGCATTACCTTCGACAGTCAAATGAGGAAACAAGGCATAATCCTGAAAAATCATGCCGATCTGACGTTGTTCCGGCGTCAGCACCTGCTGAGGGGTGCTGATGGATTGTCCGGCGAGCTTGATTTCGCCGTGTTCTATCGGCAGCAACCCGGCGATAGCCTGTAGCAGCGTTGTTTTACCGCTGCCATTCCTGCCCAGCAAACAGATCGTTTCATCAGCCCTAACGGCGAACGTCACATTTTCCAGACTCAATCCTGTGGGCAATCTACAGCTCAATGACTGCACACTCAGAATATCCACCGACGCTACCATTTGATTATCCTTTGATATTCAAAACCCGGCTCAAGCCCACCACAGGTACAATACCCACCACGACCAGGACCAATGCAGGCAAAGCCAGTGACGCCACCTGCTCCCCAGAGGTAAACCGGAAAACATAAGTTGCCAGTGTTTCAAGATGAAGCGGGCGCAATAGCAAAGACACATTCAGTTCTTTCATACTTTCGGTGAAAATCAGCACCGCACCAACCAGCAGACTGCGGCTTAATAAGGGAATATGCACCCGAGACCAGCGCTCTCCAGCAGAACATTTCAACACCAGACAGGTTCGATCCAGCGATTCCGGAATTTTCGCCATACTGTACTCCAGACCATCCAGCATCAAACGACCGAACTTGACGCTGTATGCCAGTATCAAGATAAACAATGATTCTGATAGCAGCCGTTCCGGTACGGATAACCCCATGCTCTTAGCCAGCAATCCAATACCGTTATCAATCAAAATCAGCGGGATAAACAAACCAACCGCCAGCACAGTACCGGGGATCGCATAGCTCAAACCGACCAGTCTCACCGGAAGTTGATTCGCCGACTGGCCTGCCGTTCGGGTATAAAACACAAACGACAACGCCATAAGCGTAATCAATACCGTGGTCAAGACAGATGCCAGCAGGCTATTACCGATAGCGTGCAGGAATGCCATATCCCAACCCTGCATAAAATTCATTACCGCCCAAAATGCGAGTCGCAAAAGCGGAAAAATGAATGCCAGACAGACCAGGCCCCAACAGTAGAACTGCGCCAGCCCACTACGCCAGCCGCGCAATACTGACGGAGCAAGCGGTTCTGACTGCAAACGCGCTTGATAGACCTGTTGTTTCCGCCGCCAGGCGTGCGCCAAAAACATCAGTAAAAAAATAACGGGCAGAATGATAACGGCAATACGCGCTGCCGCGCCCAGATCGCCCTGCTGCTGCCAGATATCCAGCACGGTGGTCGTCAGCGTGGGGATCGCCAGATAAGATGCCACACCGTAATCTCCGAATGCCTCCACCGCAACCAGCACCGCGCCGGTTACCATTGCCGGTCGGGCGATTGGCAGACATACGCGCCATATCACTTGCGAATGGGAATGCTTAAGCAATCGGGCAGAATGAATCAGACTGGCGGGCTGTTTCACCCATGCATGACGCGCCAGCAAATAAAGATAAGGGTACAGAACCAGCGCAAGGATAACGCATGCTCCGCAGAGAGAAGCCGCTGAGTCAGACGGCCAAATCGGTAAATGCCGCAAAGATGCAGCGAACGTCAGGGCATCAGCATAAAGATAAGCGAGCAAAAAAGCGGGCATCGCCAACGGCAGACAGAGCGCCCACCGCAGCATACGCTGGCCGGGGAAACGATACATCGCCATCAACCAGGCGGCAGGTAAACCGATAAGCAGGCTGAGCAGCACCGTACCGACCACCAGCACCGCCGAATTGAGCAGATATGCAGGTAATCCGGTTTGCCATATCAGGACAAATCCCCGCCCTTCAGCAAAAAATGCCTGAAAGAAAATCGCCGCTAAAGGAAGCAACAACAGCCCCGCCAACAACCAACTACTGACGCGCCAGACACCGGAGATCATAAAATAAGAGCTATGTTAAGTTAGTCCACTATTATTAATAACAGAGCCTGATGTCGGCGTCATGGTGTCAATCAACGATAAATAGCCTGTAATCGCACGATTAACTTGAAAGAATTCGATTTGTCTGAAGCCAATAGCCGCCATCACCTGCTTTTCGGCCCGCTGTCCACTTTGTATTACCCGCTTTTTTTACTCATGCCGCCGCGCTCTGCCCGCAAGAAAGCTTGGAACCAGAGGCAATATCTGTGATAACGTCATCTGACGATACCCGGAACAGGTTTAACCATGAAAAACACTGCGCTGGCGATGCTCTTGCTGAGTCTGATGAGCTTCTCCTCCGTCAGCAAAGCGCTTAACGAATTTGAAGCGGAAGATCTTGCTGATCTGACTGCCATTTTCGTCTATCTGAAAAACAATTGCGGTTATCAGGATCTGCCCAATGAGCAGATTCGCCGGACGCTAGTGGCATTTGCGCAGCAAAACCGTTGGGATCTCAGCAATTACAATACGTACAACATGACGGCCATGGGTGAAGACAGTTATCGTGATCTCAGCAAGATTGCGATCCCCACGCCTAAAAAATGCCAATCGCTGGCCCGCAATTCACTCGGACTGCTTTCCTACGCGCAATAATTCTCTCTCTTTCCGGGCTGACTGAAATTTGACCGTGCAAGCGGCTCAAGAGTTAGCTATGATGGCGCGCCAATTTTCATGGCTGTTATCGCGGAGGAAGCCCTAACATGTCCCAGAAAGAAATTTGGTATGAAACCCTGCATGCCAACTTCGGTCAGTATTTCTCTATTGATCGGGTGTTGTATCACCAAAAGACAGATCATCAAGATCTGATCATTTTTGAAAACGCCGCGTTAGGCCGCGTCATGGCGCTTGATGGTGTGGTTCAAACCACTGAGCGTGATGAATTCATCTATCACGAAATGCTTACCCACGTTCCATTACTGGCTCACGGCAACGCTAAACGCGTGCTGATCATCGGTGGCGGCGACGGCGGCATGCTGCGCGAAGTCAGTCGCCATCGCAGCGTTGAGCATATTACCATGGTAGAAATCGACGCTGGCGTAGTGGAATTCTGCCGCCAATATTTACCCAACCATAATGCCGGCTCTTATGACGATCCTCGTTTCAATCTGGTTATTGATGATGGAGTGAACTTCGTTAATCAATGTTCCGGGAAATTTGACGTCATCATTTCTGACTGCACCGATCCCATCGGACCGGGTGAAAGCCTGTTTACCTCGGATTTTTATCAGGGATGCGCGCGTTGTCTGAACGAAGGCGGAATTTTTGTCGCCCAAAACGGGGTCTGCTTTCTACAGCAAGATGAAGCCGTTAACAGCCATAGAAAACTCGGTCGCTATTTCAGCGACGTCAGTTTTTATCAGGCCGCCATACCGACCTACTACGGCGGCATAATGACATTTGCCTGGGCCAGTAATAATGCGGCGCTTCGGCAGCTCACCGCCGAAACATTACGCCAACGCTTTGCGGCTTCGGGTATTGAATGTCGCTATTACAATCCGGACGTTCATGTGGGGAGCTTTGCACTACCGCAATATTTATTAAACGCATTATCCGGCGCACGGTAATTACCGCATTAACAAATCAATAAGGAGGTGACTTAAATTGCACAAGCTGAAGCTACACGGCTTTAACAATCTGACCAAAAGCCTGAGTTTTTGTATTTACGATATCTGTTACACCAAGACAGCCGATGACCGTGATGGTTATATCGCCTACATTGATGAACAGTATAATGCCAATCGCTTAACAGAGATCCTGACCGAGACCTGCTCGATCATCGGGGCCAATATTCTTAATATCGCCCGCCAGGATTATGAGCCACAAGGCGCCAGCGTGACCATTCTGGTCAGCGAAGAACCCATGGACCCGCGTGATGTCGATAATTCGGAACATCCCGGCCCCTTGCCAAACGCGGTGGTCGCTCATCTGGACAAAAGCCATATATGCGTACATACCTATCCGGAAAGCCATCCTGAAGGCGGGTTATGCACTTTTCGCGCCGACATTGAGGTGTCGACCTGCGGCGTGATTTCACCATTAAAAGCGCTTAACTATCTGATTCACCAGTTGGAATCAGATATTGTAACCATTGATTATCGCGTGCGGGGCTTTACCCGTGATGTCAATGGCGTAAAACATTTCATCGATCACCAGATCAATTCCATTCAGAATTTTATGTCAGAAGACATGAAATCGCTCTATCACATGATGGACGTGAATGTTTATCAGGAAAATATCTTTCACACCAAGATGTTGCTGAAAGACTTCGACCTGAAACACTATCTGTTCAATGTCACCCCTGACGCGCTGAACGCTGCGGAACGCAAGAGAATCACCGACCTGCTGTATCACGAGATGCAGGAGATCTATTACGGCAGGAATCTGCCGAAACTGTGATCTTTTTGAAGGGAGCAAGGCTCCCTTCCCCTACCATCACTACCGTTTCTTAAAAATTATTCTTCCCCTGATCTCACCTTTTCCCTTGTCCCATCTGGGTTAGCTGTCTTTTGCATAAGCTCACTGATAAATCCTATATATTGTATGGTTGAAATTCAAAACAACTACATCTAGTATTCAAGTCGTGACCTCATCACTAATGATGGTTGCTTCGTGGATCGGTCAGGGTACAGATACCCGTTGAAGATAGCCGCTCCGATATACTTCTCTCACGCCAAAAGGTAAATACGAATCATGCGTATTACTATTTTCACCAAGCCAGATTGCGTTCAATGCAATGCGACATGCCGTGCACTGGATAAACAGGGAATTGACTATCAACTGGTGGACTTAACGGAAGATGCCCAGGCGTTACAGCAGGTAAGAGCATTAGGTTATCAGCAGGTGCCGGTCGTCATGACAGCCAACGATCATTGGAGCGGTTTCCGTCCGGACAAAATCAGTACGCTTCACGCATCCCAACGGCTGCAGTAAGGGGGAGCGATGAACCCACTGGTCTATTTTTCCAGCCAGTCGGAAAACACCCATCGTTTCATTGGCAGGGTTGGGCTGCCCGCCCTGCGAATCCCCATCGCGACCGAGCTGCCGCTACTGAAAGTGGATCAACCGTATATTCTGGTGGTTCCCAGCTACGGTGGCGGCAGTAGCAAAGGTGCCGTACCCCGTCAGGTGATCCATTTTCTGAACGAACGGCAAAATCGTGATTACCTGCGTGGCGTTATTGCCGCAGGCAATATGAATTTCGGTGCAGCGTACTGCATCGCGGGTGACATTATCGCGCAGAAGTGCCAGGTACCTTACCTGTATCGCTTCGAGCTGCTTGGCACCGCAGAAGACGTTGCAAATGTGCGTAAGGGAGTAACTGAATTTTGGCAACAACAGAATCCGTGATCACTAAACCAGCCAGCGCGGAGCTGGACTACCATTCTCTGAACGCCATGCTGAACCTCTATGATGCAGAGGGGCATATCCAGTTCGAACAGGACAAACTGGCCGCACGGCGTTATTTCCTGCAACACGTGAATCAAAACACCGTGTTCTTTCATAATTTGGAAGAAAAACTGCGTTATCTGGTCGAAGAAGGCTATTACGAGGCCGAAGTCTTGGATCAATATGCCTTCAGCTTTATTAAGAGCCTTTTCCAGCAGGCCTACAGCCATAAGTTCCGCTTTCAAACGTTCCTGGGGGCGTTCAAATATTATACCGGCTATACCCTCAAAACCTTTGACGGCAAACGCTATCTGGAACGTTATGAAGATCGCGTCTGTATGGTAGCGCTGACCCTTGCCGCAGGCGATGCCGCGCTTGCCAGCGCCATGGTAGACGAAATCATTAGCGGTCGATTCCAGCCGGCGACGCCCACGTTTCTGAACTGCGGCAAAAAGCAGCGAGGCGAACTGGTTTCCTGCTTCCTGCTGCGAATCGAAGATAATATGGAATCCATTGGTCGTGCGATTAATTCGGCGCTTCAGCTTTCCAAGCGTGGCGGCGGCGTCGCCTTCCTGCTTACCAACATCCGTGAAACCGGCGCGCCAATCAAACGCATAGAAAATCAGTCATCCGGTATTATTCCCGTGATGAAAATGCTGGAGGATGCCTTTTCCTACGCCAACCAACTGGGTGCGCGCCAGGGTGCTGGCGCGGTTTACCTCAACGCGCATCACCCCGATATCCTGCGTTTTCTGGATACCAAACGCGAAAATGCCGATGAAAAAATCCGGATTAAAACGCTGTCGCTGGGAGTAGTCATACCGGATATCACGTTCCAGCTCGCTAAAGACAATCAGGTGATGTACCTGTTTTCTCCCTACGATGTCGAACAGGTGTATGGCGTTCCGCTGTCGGAAATCAGCATCAGCGAAAAATACCATGAAATGGTAAACGACAAACGCATTCGCAAGTCACATATCAAGGCCAGGGAATTCTTCCAGATTCTTGCCGAAATCCAGTTTGAATCCGGCTATCCCTACATGATGTTTGAGGATACGGTAAATCGCGCGAACCCGATTCAAGGGCGCGTCAACATGAGCAACCTGTGCTCTGAAATTTTGCAGGTTAATGATGCCAGCCTGTACGACGAGGACCTTGGCTATCGCCATGTCGGCAAGGATATCTCCTGTAACCTCGGCTCGCTGAATATCGCCAAAACCATGTCGTCTCCCGATTTTGGGCTAACGGTGGAAATGGCCATTCGCGCCCTGACCGCCGTTTCTGATATGAGCCACATCCGTTCCGTGCCTTCTATTGAGAAAGGCAACGACGAATCTCACGCTATTGGCCTCGGTCAGATGAATCTGCACGGCTATCTGGCGAAAGAGCGTATTTTTTATGGCTCCGAGGAAGGTATTGATTTCACCAACATCTATTTTTATACCGTTGCCTATCATGCCATTCGCGCATCAAACCAGCTGGCAATAGAACGTGGTCAGCGCTTCAAGGGTTTTGAAAACTCGAAGTATGCGTCGGGCGAATACTTCGACAAATACATCGAACAGAGCTGGTTGCCGGCCACGGAACGCGTAAAGGCGCTGTTTTCACAAGCCGGGATCGCCATTCCCAGTCAACAGGATTGGGCCGCTTTACGCGAATCGGTCATGACCTATGGTATTTATAATCAGAATTTGCAGGCGGTGCCCCCGACAGGTTCGATTTCTTATATCAATCATTCCACATCCAGCATCCATCCGATTGTGTCACGCATTGAGATCCGTAAAGAGGGCAAAATTGGACGGGTTTACTACCCTGCTCCTTATATGACCAATGACAATCTGGAGTATTACCAGGATGCCTACGAAATCGGGCCGCAGAAGATCATTGATACCTACGCCGCCGCCACCCGGCATGTCGATCAGGGGTTGTCGCTAACGCTGTTTTTCCGCGATACCGCCACCACGCGGGACATCAATAAAGCGCAAATCTATGCGTGGACCAAGGGTATCAAAACCATCTATTACATTCGTATACGACAGATGGCGTTGGAAGGTACAGAAGTTCAGGGCTGTGTGTCCTGCGCGCTATAAGCCATCGCTGAAGGAAATCCGATTATGACATTGCTAACGCGCGTCCAGGCCATCAACTGGAACAAAATCGAAGACGATAAAGATTTGGAGGTCTGGAACCGGCTGACATCAAATTTCTGGCTGCCGGAAAAAGTGCCGCTTTCCAACGACATTCCCTCATGGGGAACGCTGAGTGCCCATGAACGCCAGTTGACTATCCGGGTATTTACCGGGCTGACGCTGTTGGACACGATTCAGAACACGCTGGGCGCACCGACACTCATGCCCGATGCCGTTACTCCGCATGAAGAGGCCGTGCTATCCAACATCTGCTTTATGGAAGCGGTTCATGCCCGTTCCTATAGCTCCATTTTTTCGACGCTTTGCCTGACCAGTGAAGTGGATGACGCCTATCGCTGGAGCGAGGAAAACCCGGCATTACAGAAAAAAGCATCAATCATTCTGTCGCATTACCGTAGTGACGATCCGCTGATGAAAAAAGTCGCCAGCGTTTTTCTGGAATCTTTCCTGTTCTACTCCGGTTTTTATTTGCCAATGTATTGGTCAAGTCGGGCTAAATTGACCAATACCGCTGATTTGATACGATTGATTATCCGTGATGAAGCGGTACATGGTTATTATATCGGCTATAAATTCCAGCAAGGCCTGGCGAAAGCGGACACGGCTCGTCAGCAGCAGGTTAAAAGTTTCGCATATGATCTATTGCAGGATTTATATGACAATGAAGTGCTGTATACCCAAGAGCTGTACGATAGCGTTGGCTGGACGGAAGATGTCAAAAAATTCCTGCACTACAACGCCAATAAAGCGCTAATGAACCTGGGCTATGAGGCGCTGTTCCCTGCCAGCATGACGGACGTAAATCCAGCAATTTTATCCGCGCTGTCACCCAATGCAGACGAAAATCACGACTTTTTCTCTGGTTCCGGTTCTTCATACGTTATTGGCAAAGCCGTTAATACGGAAGATGAGGATTGGGATTTCTAACGGAAATCCGGCTCTGGAATGACAAAACCCTGAATCATTGCTGATTCAGGGTTTTTAAATTAAGTGGCGGAACGGACGGAAATCCACCTCATTACTCATCTATTTGATAAATAATAAAATCAACACCATTTATTATCGCTATGGCCACAGCGTGGGCCATTTTAAAAGGGGCTGCAAGTAAGATTTCTGCACCATTAGTCTAAGCGAGCAATTCTTAATCTTTCCTCAAATTAGCATGTTGTTACGCACAGGAAAACATTATGAAAAAAAACCATGTAGCGACAGACACCGCATCATTATTAATTAAGAGTTTTAATTTCTGCCAGGGGTAAATTCAAAACATTCAATCAGATGTCACCGTCGGCCACCCCTGAACAACTTTTCCGCCGTGCCCACAACCGTCCCCCACCCTGACCACCGGTTTACCTTCAATGGTGAAGATAGATGAACCCGAAACCAAACCATCCGGTATCCCGACACCAGTACACAGCGCTTTTCCACCCACCACGGCGACAGGGACACCATTGATAGTGACAATCGATTGCCCGGCATTAATAATCGGCCCGCCGACATGTGGCACCGGCCCCGGCTCAACTTTAGGGCAAACATGCATATGCCCCAATATTGCGACTGGTTTTCCCATACGATTATCCTCTTATAGCAAATAAGGTCTTTTGCGCTTTTCTGCATGTGCAGTTGCAATACTTTGATTGATACGAATGCGGTCATTAAAATCACCGCCATTTACCCAGGAAAAAAGACAGGCATCCGTCCGTTGAATAAACGGGTTGAGTTCAATCAGTGTCGTATTGAATTCTTCATCCTTATAATCAATGGCAATATCTGCAACCACGGAATCCATATGTAATACAGGCAAAAACTTTTGCAAAAACATGATTATTTGAAGGCGTATTTCATTTTCCTTTTCTTTTAGAAACGGAAAGTACTCCATACAGTGATATTGAGAAACCCCAACTACCTTGCCATCCCGAATGAAACATCTGAACTCTCCCCAGCGCGGAATATCGCGCCATTCCCTCAGGAACAACCAAACAGGTGTTGACGATTGCAGACAATCCCAAAGATAGGATGCGACGCGATGACTAGATACCGACAGTTGTTTTACTACCCCATCAACCGTATTCAATCGAGAAAGGGAAGCACCATGGTAGCTAACACCCCCAAACCGCACAAAAGCAGGCTTATTTAACACTGACAAAGCATATTCGATATCCTCACATAACTGTGTAGAAAAAACCGGCTTTTCCAGTAGTCCTCTGGCAGTCATAAACTCATCGGTACACGCACCAATGGCGATAACATCTCTCTCATGAAGCTCAATACCTTCACTCTTGAAAGATAAAGACAAAATATCTTCCGACCAGTTTTCAATAAACGTCTGTTTGTGCTCAGAGTACATGCTCAATCAGCCTTAACATCCTGTTGTTGACAGTGGCATATAGGAAAAATCATAACTCATCTTCCGATGTTGGCGTATTTAAAAACTCTTTCAATGAGTGAGCAAGAAATCCCAATCCTTCACCTACAAAAACATTATCGACAGAATAACGCCAATTAAATAAATGCTGATATGTCGGAGAGCCAGGCCTTACATCATATACTATATGTGCATCAGTCGCCCCATCATAATTAACACCAATAACAATTAAACCTTCTGGCAATATAAAGCGATGCTCATAAATAGATTCCTGAGACAATTTTGTTATCTCAATAATAGACTCGCAGCTATAAAATCCGTCCACATACACGACCCTACTTTCATTATTATATTTAGCCAAACAAAAATCTTTATCTTCCACTGGAGAAATAGCTTGATCATTAGTTAGAAGAAGGAAGATTTTAAATTCACTAGGTAAGTTAACGTTTAAAACCGATTCAACATTTTTTACTTTCTTTTCGATGTTAACAGGATCTTGCTCAAAAAGAGTTTCATCCATATGCCAATTCACCAAGTCTTCTTTGACAATACTCATATCAATAATCCTCACTTCTCCACATAGAATCACCACCAACATGTGGAGTGCCGCTGTTAGCCATACCAGTTTCAGCATCAGAATATGCCGTATGAATCTTTTTATCAACAAAGGTCATAGTTACTCCATCAGACTCATGATGCCACGTACCTGAGCGCCATTCAGCATCAGATAATGTTGAGTTATATTTATCAGAAAATGTTTCTTTAGCCTTCTTAAAGTCAGATGAGTTACCAGTCATATCAATCTCAACCTGATATGGTTTGCCATTTTCACCAATTGGTTTACCATCTTTCAACGGCGGAAATTCTGAGAAGTCAGGATGCCCATCTTTAAACGGGATACCATCCTTCCCATGGCGTTGTACCGCATCATACAAACTTGGGTTTTTCTCAGGATCTGGCATATATTTTCCAGTCCCTGGAGGACAAGGGTTACCATCTTTATCTACCCATTTCCCCTTATCGGACGACGGTAGTCGGCCAGGATCCATAGACTTGTCGTTTTCGAATTTTTCCCGAGCCAGCTTTTTACACTCTTCCGTTTTGCATTTACCGAGTTCTTTATCCAGCTTTTCCTGCTTTCTTTTCGCTATCAGATCTTTCCAATATTTTCTTGCATTTTCACGCGTTGTTGCAAATACCTTCGTATTCAGCGCAGCTTTGGCCTTAGATAAGGCTTCCGTCACTTTTTCAACTTTTGCCGCTATTTTCCCTGCCTTCGCGGCATCACCTACTATCGGGATAAGTCCCAATACATCCAGTGCAGCGCCACTCCAGTCGCCTTTGAAAAGCGAACGTCCCAATGACGCCACATCTGCCGCCGTACCAAACGGTGGCGGTGCGGCTCCAGCGGCTGCTAAGCCACCATCAATAATAAGCTCACTGTATTGAGACTCCATTTCAAGCACTTTCTTGCGATCTGCTTCAATTTCAGGACTCTCGCTACGCGCTCTGATATTTGCCATATTATTCTCCCTGTCGTTTCACCGGTTTTACTCTGGAAACCAGTAATTCGGATGACTCTGCATCAGCGCATCAACGCCCTGCTCCTCGCTGACTTCAGTGAACAACGCTTCCAGACGCGCATCCTCATTCCGCTCTGTATCAGCTAGGATTTGCCTGAACCCATCAAACTCGAAAAAATTCGCCCCGACGCCCCACATGAAATACAGGAACTTAGCCTGATTGGTCGGTTTGTGGATATTGAACTTTTTCGCTATCTCCCGACCATTCAGCGTCATCGTGTACAGGGTTTCCGGCTTATGCCCCTGTTTGTGCTCTGGCAGCGTTTCTTCCATCACCTCATCCACAAACCACCGGGAAAAGTCTTTATCGCTCATCAGATGCGATTCCATTTGCAGGTCATCAAAGTGCCACATGCGCCATTCTCTCCTCAGGCAATGGAGTAACCGGCAACGTCAGGCATGCCGTCTGTAATCCGCTATCATCATGGGTGTAATGCAGTAACCGTTCCGGCTCGTCAGTGTTTTCCACATACACCGAATACAGCGGAGCAAAAAAGTCCGCCAGCTGTTCTGGCGTCAACTGCGGAATAAACTGATTGAATGTCTTCGGCTGGTAAAAACGGAAAAAGTAAGTTTTGCCATGATTGATGACTTTGGTGAACTTCTTGAAATGCCTGACCAACGGTATCAATGGCAGCGTACTGCGCACAATGATGCCCCACTGCCGCATATAACCGTCCGCCAGCCACCAGTCCAGCACATCACTGTGCGCATTAATCTGCACCATATAGGGCGCAACGTGGCCGAGATTATCCAGCACCGACACATCAAACAGCGAGCGACAGGCTGGCGCAAAACCTTCCAGACAGATGGCAATATCCGGGCTGGCTGCCGCATTCAGCAACAGGTAGGTGTGGAGGGTTTTTTCGTGTTCATCCACAATCGTGGATGTGGGAGTGAATACCGTCTGTTTCAGACCGTCACTCACCGCGTCGTAAGGATTGTCCAACATAATGCCTCCCTGCCTATTTTTTCTTATACGGACACTCTTCCGAGAACGGTTTGTCGCTGCTCAGCGCCGCTGCCTGCTCTGCTGCGCCGCCGGACATATCAATGGACGGCGCTTTCAGTTTGATGCTCTTCGCCTGAATGGTCACGCCGCTGTCATCGATGGTAATGGTGCCGCCCGGCCCGCCAATCACCATCTTTTCTTTGGCGTAAAGCGTATGCTTTTTGGTACGGGAGAAGATGGCGCTTTTGCTCTCGATGTCATATTTATCGCCAACCAGCAGTTTCAGCACCTGACCGACAGACAGCGTCTGGGTATGACCGACCAGCGTGTTTTTATACAGGCCAACCTGTTCGGTACTGGCGATACCAGTGGTATCCGAACGAAACTTCTCGACGACCGTATTAAAAATGCCGGAGCCGGGCATCAGGCTGGAAAGCAGTCCGGCCAGCGAGGTGCCTTTCGATACCATATCCAGCCCGGCTTTGGATTTGAATCCGCCCGCGTCGGTAAAGGACTTTCCAGCGGTCAGCGACATCGTTTCCGCCGCCGCGCCAACTTTATTGATATCGTCGGCAAACTGCTCTACGCCCGGCTCGCCCACTTTGGCTGATTCTCTCTTCATGAATTTACCGCTGTTGGATATCAGGCTGAATAAGCCGCCCAGCAGTCCGAGTCCCTGTCCACCCACCGTCAGATTCATGTTGCCGCCGACCCGGTGCTGGTGATGCTTTCCAATTTCCGTATTCTGATTTTCGCCGATACTCTCCACCACGCTGGAATCCACGCGTTTGGTCATGTCGTGCAATATCTTGACCGACATATCTTTCTGGGCGTGGATATGAATATTTTCCCGCCCGGATTCATCCTCAAAAGAGAGTTCATTGAAACCGCTGCCCTGATGGGTGTCGGAACGCAGCACCATCTTGGTTTTATGCTCCGGCAGCGGATAGGGCACCGGATTGGTGGCATGATATGTCCGCCCCGTCACGATCGGCTGGTCCGGGTCGCCCTCCA